>NZ_JAGMUF010000112.1:140546-217040 GCF_019049125.1 Streptomyces sp. AC602_WCS936
CTTGGGTGTCCTCCGGGTGGGTTCGTGACAGGCCGCGGACGCGGCACAGGGATCGACGCGGGCCGGCTCAACCGAGGAGGGAGCGGCCGATGATCTCCTTCATGATCTCGGTGGTGCCGCCGTAGATGGTCTGGATGCGCCCGTCGAGGAACGCCCGCGCCACCCGGTACTCGCTCATGTAGCCGTAGCCGCCGTGCAGTTGGAGGCAGCGGTCGGCGACCCGCTTCTGCAGCTCGGTGGCCCACCACTTGGCCATCGAGGCGTGCACGGCGTCGAGCCGACCCTGGCTGTGATCGGCGATGCAGCGGTCCAGGAAGGTCCGGGTGACCGCGGCCTCGGTGGCCATCTCGGCGATCTCGAAACGGATGTGCTGGAGCCTCGCCAGCGGCCGTCCGAACGCCTCGCGTTCCTTCACGTACCGCGTGGTGACGTCGAGGATCTCCTCTGCCGCGGCGGCGGCGCCGACGGCGATGGCCAGGCGCTCCTGGGCGAGGTTGCCCATGAGGTAGGTGAAGGCGCGGTTCTCTTCCCCGAGCAGGTTCTCCTTGGGGACCCGCACGTCGTTGAAGAACAGTTCGGCGGTGTCCTGGGCCTTCTGGCCGATCTTGTCGAGGTTGCGGCCGCGTTCGAAGCCGTCCGTGCCGCGCTCGACGACGAGCAGGCTCTGTCCGCCGCTGCCGCCCTCGGGCGTGGTGCGGGCGACAACGATGACGAGGTCGGCGAGGACGCCGTTGGAGATGAAGGTCTTGGAGCCGTTGAGCAGGTAGTGGTCGCCCTGGTCGGTGGCGGTGGTGCGGATGCCCTGGAGGTCGGAGCCGGCGCCGGGTTCCGTCATGGCGATGGCGGTGACGATGTCGCCCGAGACGAAGCCGGGCAGCCAGCGCTGCTTCTGCTCCTCGGTGGCGAGCCGGGTCAGGTACGGGCCGACGATGTCGTTGTGCAGGCTCAGGGCGAGTCCGGAAGCTCCGGCGCGGGCGAACTCCTCGATGAGTACGGCGCTGTAGCGGAAGTCCTCGGTGCCGCCACCGCCGTACTCCTCGTCGACGGCCGGTCCCAGCAGGCCCTGACGGCCCGCCGCGCGCCACACCTCACGGTCGACGACGCCGTTCTTCTCCCACCGTTCGTGGTGCGGGGTCACCTCCTTGGCGAGGAAGGTCCGCACGGTCTCGCGGAACGCCTCGTGGTCGGGACCGTACAGGTCGCGCTTCAATGTCACAGCCTCCGGTGTCACAGCCAACTCCTCACGCGCTCGATCAGCCGGGCGGCATCGGGGCCGACGGGGGTGACGTTGAGCATCGTCACGCCCGACTCCCGGAAGGCCTCGACGCGGTCACGGACGTAGCCCTCCGGGCCCGCCAGGCAGATCTGTTCCAGCAGTTCGGCGGGCACGGCGGCCTCCGCGTCCTTCTTGCGGCCCGCGAGGTAGTGCTCCTGGATCTCGGACGCGGCGGCCTCGTAGCCGTAGGAGCAGACCAGGGTGTGGTAGAAGTTCCGGCCGGGTGCGCCCATGCCGCCGACGTACAGGGCGACGGTGGGGCGCATCCGGTCGCGGACCGCTTCGGCCCCGTCGCCGACGGCGAGGAGGCCGCCCGCCACGACCGACAGGGGTCCCAGTGCGGGATCTCGCTTGGCGGTCCCCTCGGCCAGGGAGCGCCCCCACACCTTGGCGGCGTGTTCCGGTGCGTAGAGGAACGGCAGCCAGCCGTCGGCGAGTTCGGCGGTCATCCTGACGTTGGCCGGGCCGAGCGCGGCGACGTACACGGGGATGGTGTCGCGGACGGGATGGGTGAGCAGCTTGAGGGGTTTGCCGAGGGTGCCGCCCTTCTCGGGCGGCAGGGGCAGGTCGGTGATGCCGTGGTGCTCGATGACTTCGCGCCGCCAGATCCGCCGCGACAGCTCGATCACCTCGCGGGTGCGGCCCAGCGGGCGGTCGTAGCGGCGGCCGTGCCAGCCCTCGACGACCTGTGGTCCGGAGGCGCCGACGCCGAGGAGGGCCCGGCCGCCGGTGAGGGCGTCGAGTCCGGCCGCGGTCTGGGCGATCAGGGCGGGGGTGCGTGAGTAGACGTTGAGGACGGCCGAGCCGATGCGCATCCGCTCGGTCCTCGCCGCCAGGTATCCCATGATCGTCGGGGAGTCGAAGCCATAGGCCTCGGCCACCCAGACGGCGTCGAGTCCGGCGGTCTCCAGGGCGGCGGCCCGGTCGGCGGCCTCGCGCGGGTCGCCACTGTAGGTCAGGGGTGTGGACAGTTCCATCAGGTCAGGTCCTTCAGGACGTCGGGCAGGTCCCAGTCGCGGGCCACGTCGGCGGTGTGGGCGCCGGGGGCGGCGGGGGGCAGCCGGAGGGTGCCGGGGGTGGCGGAGAAGCGGGGCGCGGGAGCGGGCTGGGTGACGCCGTGCGCCTCGGTGTAGGTGCCGCGTTCGGTCAGGTGCCGGTGGCCCGCCGCCTCGCGCAGCGAGAGCACGGGGGCGACGCAGGCGTCGGTGCCCTCGAAGACGGCCGTCCACTCGTCGCGGGTCGCGGTCTTGAAGCGGGCGGTGAACAGGGCCCGCAGCTCCGGCCACTCACGCGGGTCGGTGCGGTCCGGCAGGTCGTCGCCGTTCAGGCCCAGCAGGGTGACGAACGTGGCGTAGAACTGCGGCTCCAACGCTCCGACGGCCATCCAGCCGCCGTCGCCGGTCTCGTAGACGCCGTAGTACGGGCAGCCGCCGTCGAGGAGGTTGCGTCCGCGGGCGTCCTGCCAGGTGCCGTCGGCGAGCATGCCCCAGAAGAGCGAGGTGAGGTGGGCGGTGCCGTCGATGATCGCGGCGTCCACCACCTGGCCTCGGCCGGTGGCGCGGGCGGTGAGCAGCGCGGCGAGGACGCCGGTGGTGAGGTAGAGGGAGCCGCCGGCGTAGTCGCCGAGCAGGTTGGCCGGGACGGCGGGCGGTCCGTCGGCGGCGCCGACCATGGAGAGGGCACCGGCCGTCGCGATGTAGCCGATGTCGTGGCCGGCCAGGGGGGCGAGCGGGCCCTGCTGGCCCCAGCCGGTCATCCGTCCGTACACCAGCGCGGGGTTGGCGGCCATGCACTCCTCGGGGCCGACGCCGAGCCGCTCCGCGACGCCGGGGCGGTAGCCCTCCACGAGGATGTCCGCGCGCGCCGCCAGTGCCCGTACGGCCTTCGGCCCCTCGGGCGACTTGAGGTCGACCAGCACCGAGCGCTTGTTGCGGTTGGTCACGTCGTACGCGGCGGCACCGCCGAGCGGCGCGGGTCCGGGGCGGTCGACGCGCACCACGTCGGCGCCCAGGTCCCCGAGCAGCATCGCGGCGAACGGGCCGGGCCCGATGCCCGCCAGCTCGACCACACGTACGCCGTCCAGGGGCCCGGCGGTGCCGCGGCTCGGGGAGTCAGGGGGGTGGTGGCTCATGGGTTCCTCTCTCGGGGCACGGCGGACTCGCCGCCGCGCGACCGGGACCTTACTGAGCGTTCGCTAAGAACGTAGAAGCGGTCGAGCGCGCGGTCAACGCCCCCGACACCGGGAATTCAATGGGCACTTGCCGAGCCAGGGCGCCGGGCTCTACCTTGACCCCGGCAGTTGCTTATCGATCGCTAAGCTCCAGGGAGGGTCGAATCCGGACGCACGGCCGTACGATGTCGCCCGTCGACGCCAGTTCCGAGGAGAGTCGTTGAGCACCGAGCCGAGCCAGGACACCACGGCCCCAGCGCAGCACTGGCGCTCCTACGGGCCGCTCGCCCTGCACCCGATCCTGGTGCACGCCATGGAGGCCTTCAACGAGCAGGGCTACCACGGCACTTCGGTCCGGAACATCGCCGGCCGGGTCGGCGTCACCGTGCCCGCGCTGTACTACCACTACGAGAACAAGCAGGCGCTGCTCGCCACCCTGCTGGAGACGTCCATCAAGGACGTCCTGGACCGCTGCCGGGCGGCGGCCGCCGAGGCCGGGGCGGATCCGCTGGCGAGGTTCTGCGGCATGGTCGAGTCGATCGTGCTCTACATGGCCCACCGCCGGTCCCTGGCCTTCCTGGACACCGAGATACGCAGCCTGGAGCCGGAGAACCGGGCCCGTTACGTGGCCCTGCGCGACTACCTCCAGCACATGCTGCTGGACACGGTCGAAGCGGGCCGCGCCGAGGGCGTGTTCACCACGCCGATCCCGGCCGACGCCGTCCGGGCGGTCCTCGTGATGTGCCAGGGCGTCGCCAACTGGTTCCGCCCCGACGGCCCGCTCACCGCGGAGGAGGTGGCCGAGCGCCACGTCCTGCTGAGCCTCGGCACCGTCGGTCACCCCGGGGCGGTCACCGGCCGGACGGCACCGCCGCTCCTCCCGCGTCCCGCCGCCACCCGGGACCTGGCGCCGCACCCGGCCCGATGACGCGGCCGGGTCCCGGGACTCCTCCCCCACCGCACCCCGACCACGCTTCGAGCACCGACGAGAGGACACCGCATGGACCCGTGTGAAGCCCGCACCCGCTTCCAGGTACTGCGCGAGACGCGCGGCAAGGTCGAGGCGGCCGAACTGGACGCCGTCTGGGCCGGCCTGGACACCGTCCGGCCCGAGGAGATCCTCGGCGAGTGGAAGGGCGGCGAGTTCGACACCGGCCATCCCCTCAACGGCATGCTGGAGAAGGCCGGTTGGTACGGCAAGACGTTCACGTCTGCGCACGACGTCAAGCCGCTGGTCTGCCGCGACGCCGAGGGCGAGCTGTACTCCAACGTGGAGCTGAGCCAGGGCGAGGCCAGCCTGTGGACCGTCGAGTTCCGCGGCGAGCCGACGGCGACGATGGTCTACGACGGCCGGCCCGTCCTCGACCACTTCAAGCGGGTCGACGACCACACCCTCATGGGCATCATGAACGGCAAGGGCATTCCCGAGGACGGCCCTTACTACTACTTCTACCTCCACCGCGTCGCCGAGGCCGAGGCCGAGGGACGGCGGTCCGGACAGGACGCGTGAGGCACGCCCGCGCCGCGGTCACCCGGGCACCGGGCGCGCCGTTCACCGTCCTGGACGTGGAGCTGGCGGACCCGCGGCCGCATGAGGTGCTGGTCAGGATGGACGCGGTCGGGTTGTGCCACACGGACCTGGGCATCCAGGCGACCTGGCCGGCGCGGCTCACCCCCATGGTCTTCGGCCACGAGGGCGCCGGCCGGGTGGAGGCGGTGGGCGCGGAGGTGACCGGCGTCGGGCCGGGGGACCACGTCTGCCTCACCTTCGCCAGCTGCGGCGCGTGTCCGCAGTGCGCGGCGGGCCAGCCCGCGTACTGCCACTCGGCACCGGACCTCAACCTCTCCGGCGGACGCGGCGACGGCACCACGCCGCTCCGCCTCGACGGCGCCCCGCTGCACGGCGGCTTCTTCGGACAGTCCAGCTTCGCCACGTACGCCGTCGTCCAGGAACGCGGAGTGGTCAAGGTGCCGTCCGACCTGCCGGCCACGGTCGCCGCGCCCCTGGGCTGCGGAGGCCAGACGGGCGCGGGGACGGTGCTCAACCGGCTGCGTCCCCTGCCGGGGACGTCACTCGTGGTCCTGGGGGCCGGCGGGGTCGGGCTGAGCGCGCTGATGGCCGCGGTGGCCGCGGGCTGCGACCCCGTGGTGGCGGTCGACCCGGTGGCCGCCCGGCGGGAGCTGGCTCTCGGGCTGGGCGCCCGGGTGGCCCTGCCGCCGGACGACGCGCTGCCGGCGACGCTGCGCGACCTCACCGACGGCGGGGCGCACCACGTCGTGGACACCACGGGCCGCCCGGAGATGCTCCAGCGTGCCGTCGGGGCGCTGCGCCCGCGCGGCGAGCTGGCCTGTCTCGCCCTCGGCGGTGAGGTGACCTTCGACATGATGCGTCTGATGGCCAAGGGGGCGCGCCTGCACGGGGTGATGGAGGGCGACTCCGATCCAAGCCGCTTCATCCCCGAGCTGATCGGGCTGCACCGGCGCGGCCTCTTCCCGGTGGAGCGGCTGGTCACCACGTTCCCCTTCGAGGACATCGGCGCCGCCGTGGCCGCCATGCGCGACGGCAGCGCGGTCAAACCGGTCCTCATCTTCGGCTGAGCGGTCGCCCGCGCGACGGGAAGGCACCCGGCCGGTACGGCGACGTGTGATTGACTGATCCGCATGGTCCCGCCCCCGCACCCGCCCGTCCGGCCGTGACCGCCGATCCGACCACGGGCACTCGGCCCCGCAACCGCAGGCAGCTCATCGTCGAGGCGGCAGGCCGGGTCTTCAGCGAGCGCGGCTACCACCGGGCGTCCATGGAGGAGATCGCCGCCGGCGTGGGGATCACCGCGGCTGCCCTGTACCGGCACTTCCCGAACAAGTACGCGCTCTTCGCCGAGTGCGCCGACGTCATGGCGGACGGACTCGTCGCCGCCCTCGACGAGGTGCCGCCCGGTGCGCCGTCGGCGGACCTGCTCACCGCCGTCGCCCGGATCACCGTCGCGCGGCGCGCCTCGGGCGGCGTCTACCGGTGGGAGGCCCGGTACCTCGACCGTGACGACCGCCGGCGCCTCAAGGCGAAGTTCGCGCGCCTCGTCGGGCGAGTGGAGGAGGCGGTGCGGCGCGAGTTCCCGCTGCCCGAGGAGCGCCTGCGGGCCGTGGCCGCCCTCGGTGCGATCGGTTCCATCACGATGCACCACACGTCCATCGCCGGGCGCCGGGCCGAGAACCTGCTGTCGGACGCCGCGCTGCGGGTGGCCGCCACCGACCTCGCGGCGGCCCCCGTCGGCGCGCGCCCGGTGGAGTCGCCCGCCCAGCCGGTGCCGCGCACCCGACGGGCGGAGATCCTGGCGGCCGCCATCCCGCTGTTCGCACGGGACGGGTTCGCCAACGTCACCAACGGCCAGATCGCGCGGGCGGTGGGACTGGCCCCGTCCGCGCTCTACCGTCACTACCCCGGCAAGGTCGACATCCTGTCGGCGGCGTGCCTCCAGGCGGCGGGGCTGCTTGCGCAGGGAGTGGAGCGGAACCTCGACGAGGTGGCCGAACCGTACGAGGCCGTCGTCGCGCTGGCGGCGACGTACGTGGCCTACAGCTTCGAGCACACCGCGCTCAACAGCGTCGCCGAGGCCGAGGTGGCCGGACTGCCGGACGACCTGCGGCGGCCCCTGGTCCTCGCCCAGCGTGAACACATCGCCGTCTGGGAGCAGCAGCTGCGGCTGGCCCGTCCCGAACTGGACCCCCGCCAGGCCCGGGTGCTGGTGCACGCCGGGTTCGGCGTGGTCGTCGAGGCGGGTCGCCAACTGCGGTGGCGGGACAGCCCCGACCACCGCGACGCCGTGACCGCTCTGGTCGTGGGCGCCCTGGGCCTGTGAGGACCGGCCCGAGCACCGGATGCCCCCCCCCGGCGCCCAGGCCGTGGGTCGGGCATCCGTGGGACCGGGTCTCCCGGTCAGCCGGCCCGGTTCCCGGTGGGGATCGTGATGGGCGTGGTGGTCCCGGAGGAGCCCTTGTTGAGGAACAGCATGGCCAGGGCGCGCACGAACTGGTCGACCATGTAGAAGCTGCGGGGCATGATGGGCGACAGGCCCTCGCGGAACAGGATGTACGCCGGCCACACGGTGCGGACCAGGGCGGCCGCCGCGTAGTCGCGCCGCAGTCCCAGCCAGTCGCCGACCTCGTCGCTGAGGACGTAGCGCACGAACTCGTTCAGGAACCCGCGGGTGACGCCGAGGTCGATCTGCGCGGTGAGGCCGAGCAGTTCCTCGGCCAGCTTGTTGCCCTCGTCCGTCGGGGCGAGGATCGGGGTGAGCACCTGCTTCGACTGCGCGTGCGCGGCGGCCCAGGTCTTGGGGATGTACTCGTCCGGCACCCCGAGCAGGTGGATGGCGACCTGCCAGGAGTGCAGGAACGCCTCCTGGTCCTCGGCCGAGAAGGGGATCCTCCACTCGGTCAGCTTGGAGTGGACGTAGGTGCCCAGACTGTGGAAGGTGACCAGGATGTCGGCGGCGCTGATCGGGATGTCCTGGTCGGCGCCGGACTTCCAGTGCGGTGACTGGGGCAGCAGGTGCCGCACCGCGGCGTGCACCAGCCGGGTCTTGTTGGCGGTGACGATGAACTGCCCCTGGGGCTCGAAGGCTCCCAGCTGGCACAGGTCGTAGCCGAACGTGAACGTCTTGGCCGCCCGGTCCTGCATGTCGGCGCCGCCCGCGGACCAGTAGACGCTCCTGGCCTCGCGCGGGATCACGGTGCTCATGATCCCGCTGCCGAGGCCGTAGAGCATGAACAGGTAGGTGTCGCGGCGCCGGTTGAAGTCCGCGGCGCGGGCCAGCTTGGTGCGGTCGGCCCAGGAGGGCAGCCTGTTGACCTGCCTCAGGTGCGCGGTGAGGGCGGGCGGGAAGGCGCCGGGCAGCGGATCGTCGTTGTTCACCCACCCTTCCATCGCGGTGTTGACCGCCGGGACACTGCCGTTCTCGAGCAGCCCGGCCATCAGCGGGTCCGCCGCGTCGTCCCAGACGTACTCCGGATCGGCCCCCGAGCCGCTTCCGGCCACCGAGTCGGCCGACGGCCACGCCCACGCCCTGGTGCTGTCCGCCACGCCCACGAGCCCAAGCGCTACACCGAGGGAGAGGACCCCTCGCCTGCTGAGATTCTCCATTGACTTACCCGCTTCCCTGAGGATGAGACCGTACTTTGTGCCTTCCTCCACGCGATGGTTGAGCAACCGCCGCGGCTGCGAGCCCTGAGGAGTTATGTGATTTCTCGTTAACATAGCGAGACGGGTCGGCATGAGCAATGGGGGCGGCCGAACCGCCCGCAGACATGCGGAACGCGAGCGGCCCGGCGACGATCCACCGGGCCGCTCGCGCACAGCCGCCGGGACAGCGGCCGGGAAATATCCTGCCACCAGGGCCGCGTGGGCCGCCCGATGGGCGAACTGGAGAGCCGTCATGAGAGCCGGCGGCCAGGACGATGACTGCCGAGGGCACCAGCTTCACGCCGGGGTTCTGGCACGATCTACGGCTACACGAAGCGGAGCGTGCTGGTCACGGCATCGAAGACGTCGTGCAACGCCTCAGCCAAGTCCAGGACCGGGCTTGCACAGGAAACAAGTACCACTTGTTCGGTGACCCCCGGAACGGGAACGTACGTTTGGGTCAGCACCATACGCAGGGTGCGGCTGTCGCCGTGCGCGACGGGCACGTCCTCGACCCCGAAGGTCCGGGCAACAGTGCCGACTTGAGAGATGTCGACGGTCGTGACCGAGCGCCACGCGTCCCCCTCGCGGCGGGGCGTGATGGATCGCAGACTGTCGGCTATCGCACGGGGATCGGTGGACAGAGCGGCGCCCTGCTTGTTCTGCGCGCCGAGCACGCTGACCGTGACAGTGGCAGACAGCGGCACACCGTCGAAGTTCTCGGCCATGCAGCCCATATAGATCGCACCGGAGGCGTGAGCATCCCTGGCCATCCTGCGGAGCATGTTCGCCACGTCCGCGCGATAAGGGGCGAGTTCGGGGATCTCCCGGATCCGTTCGTCGACGAGAGCGCGGACAGTCGCATCACGCCCCTCTGGGCGGATGTCGAACTCCCACCACGACTCCGGCACGCACAGAGAGACGCCGACAGGCGCGTGTGGGACAGGGGTACTTGCGGTGCTCATTCCAGCTTCCGATCCGATGGTCTTTCACACCTCGCTAGGTGGCTACTCGCTTACCTGCGCGAGGTAGGCGCGCGTTTTTGCCATGAACACAGAGGTCGCGCAGAATGCAATCTCGGACCCCTCCCCTGTGATCGCGACCGCGACCTGCCCGCTTTCACGCCAGGTGAACTCGAATTCCTTCACCACGGGAGGCCCCCAGCCAGAAACGCGTAGATCTTCCACGTCGGTAAAGACGAGGTAGAACTCGAAGGCATTGAGCCCCTTCTCCTGCCATTCCCCACGGGGCCTTGAAGGGAATTTCTTCGTATCGAACCCGAAGGTGATCGAATTGCCTCGTTCATCAATGTGCACATAGAAAAGGTCGCACAAATCCGGCGAGGGCGGCACATCATAGAATTCGCCCAAATATTCAGGGGAAGCCAGGAACTGCTGCCAGTCAGATGCGCTCATAGAAGGTCTTCTCACAGGTGTCGGGAAGTGCCGTGTGGCGACGGGCGTCGAGCTTGCTCAGAAACAGATGCGTTCCGCCGTCCGATCCATCGGCCTGAACCTTGAAGGCGCTCACATGACCGACCAGCACGGAGTCGCTGCTGTCGAAGTCCAGGCTCACACCGGATCCGCCGACGCTGACTCTCATGCGCCGGTCCGCTCCGTGACGGTTCAGCTCAACGGACGCGGTGGCCGGCGGCTCCCACTCGGTCAGAGAGACCCCTTCCACCGCCAGAAACTGAAGTTGACACTGCACTGTGTCCACATCCGCGTCGACCCACTGCTGCGGCGCGTTCTCCGGGAATGAAGCAAAATCGAGCCTCAGGGTCAGCGTGGGGCCGCGCCAGTTCAGGTTGATCGAGCGCATCCTGACATCACGCAGGGAGGGAACCCTCTGGTAGATCTGCTGAAGCACTCCGGGAGTCGTCAAAAATCCGTCAGAGGTCATAGTAGTAGTGCTCCTCACATCCGGGGATCTGCCCGTTGCGTGTGTCCTCGAACGGCCTTACGTGAACGTGCGGGCCTTGATAGCCAGGGGTACCGGGCTCCTGGTGCCCGAACCAGTGGTCCTGGAAGACTACAAGGTCATCGCCGTTGGGATGGTCGTAGATTTCCTCGGTGTAGTAAACGGGCTGGTGATCCTTCATAAGCTGCTTGGAGCCTGCATATTCCGGCCCTGTGGCCGGAACATGTTGGTTCACTTCCAGGGGCTCAGCACCTTCCGGAATTCCTGCGTCCTTCAGAGCCTGAGCCTTCGCCTCCTCAATCGTGCGGCCAACAGGCTCCGTGCACTCCGGGGCAAGGCCAAGGGGGTCGCTCCAGATATGCGGATTGTGAACGTAGGTTGCCGGATTGGGGGCGGGGCTCAGACCGAGAGGGTCGGAGGTGAGGTAGCGGGCGGTTTCGGGATCGTAGGTGCGGAAGTAGTTGTAGTGGAGGCCAGTCTCTGGATCGTAGTACTGACCGGGGAAGCGAAGAGGCGTGTAGCCCTTCGCGTCGGTGTTCCAGGTGGTGGTGCCCCACAGCGTGGTGCGGGTGCGCCAGGCGATGTCGCCGTTCTCGTCGAGGAGTTCGGTGGGGGTGCCGATCAGGTCGGTGACGATCGCGAAGAAGCGCTGGTCGATGACGTCCTGAGGGCTTTCGGCCGTGGTCATGCGTTCGGTCTGGGCAAGTGGTCGTCGGCCGTCGTGGTCCCAGGTGAGGACGACGGGGTGGGGCTGGTCCTGAGCCGAACTGGTCTGCTCGCAGAGGACGTGGCCGTCCCAGGTGAAGGTGATCTGCTCGGCGACGGTCTCGCCGTCCGCGGCAAGGCGTTGTTTGGCGGTTCGGCGGCCGAGAGGGTCGTACTGATATCGCCAGCGTGTGCCGTCGGGGGCCGTCACGGCGATGAGCCGGTCCTCGGCATCCCAGGTGTATCGCCAGGTGTCCGCTTTGCGGGACAAACGGGTCTTCTGGCGCAGAGTGATACGCCCCTGGGCGTCGTGCTCGTAGCGTACGTTCCCGGCGCGAGCGATGCGAGTGCCGAGGTAGGTGCGAGGACCGGTGGCTTCGTGGCCGGGGTGGTGGACGGGCCAGGAGGCGTCGGTCTGGTTACCGGCTTCGTCGTAGGCGTAACTCTCGGTCCAGCCCTGGGCGTGGACGCCGGTGACGCGGCCGACGGCGTCGAGGTCGAAGCGGCGGACGCCGTTCAGACGGTCGTCGATCTGGGCGAGGCAGCCGTCCGCGCGGTAGGTGAAGGCACGGCGCTGAACCACTCGGGAGCCCTCGGCGACGTGCTGCGTAGTGAGGCGGCCCGCCTCGTCGAAGACGTGGGCGAGTGTAATCGTCTCGCCGATGTGGCGGGCAATCTCCCGGCCTGCCTCGTCCCGGTCGAAACCGATCGTGTGACCGGAGGTGGTCAGGCCCACGCGGCGGCCCGCCTCGTCGTACGTCCACGTACTGGTGGCACCGGCGGGAGTGGTGCGGTGGGTGCGGCGTCCCAGTTCGTCGTACGCGAAGGTGACGGTGCGGCCGTTGACTGATTCCGACCGGCGCAGGCCGGACTCGTCGAGGTCCAGGCAGAGCGTGGCGTCCGGGCTGATGGCGCCGGTCAGTTGGCCGGAGAGGGCGTACTCGAAGGTGGTGGCCTGTCCATCCACGTCCTTGTGCAGCATCTGTCCGAGTGCGTTCCGCTGATAGCGCACCGTCTGTCCCAGGGCGTTGGTACGGCTGGTCAGGCGTCCTGCGGCATCATGGGTGTAGGTGAGGGTGCGGTCGTCGAAGTCGGTTTCGTGGGTGAGGCGTCCTGCGGCGTCGTACTCGTAGTTCCAGGTCAGGCCCTGGGGGTTGGTGACCTGGGTGAGCCGGAGTTCGGAGTCGTGCGCGAACTCGTAGCGCACGCCGTCCGGTCCGGTGCGGGCTGCCAGCAGGTCGAAGTGCGTGTACTCGAACGAAGAGACGGACCCCATCTCGTTCGTGTGGCTCGTGCAGTTGCCCTCACCGTCGTAGGTCCAGGATTCCTCGCTGCCATCCGGAGCCACGCGCCGGGTCAGGCTGCCCTCAACCGTCCAGTGCAGCCGCGTGGTAGCGCCGCGTGGATCGGTGACCGTTGTGGTGCGGCCGAAGGCGTCACGTTCGTAGCGGGTGGCGCTGCCGAGCGGGTTGATGACCTCGACCGGCATGCCGGCCCTGTCGCAGCGGACCGTTGTGGTGTGACCCAGCGCGCTGGTCGCCGAGGTGAGACGTCCCGCCGAGTCGTACGTGAAGTGGGTGGCCGCTCCGGACGGAACGACGATAATGGTGCGGTTCCCGCGATCGTCGTACTCCTGGCGCCAGGTGCTTCCGTCTGGGTTGATCACTTGAACCGGCAGGCGGAGGCCGTTGTAGACCGCTGTGAGCTGGTGGCCGTCCGGGCGGACGACGGAGGTCAGGTTGCCCGCCTCGTCGTAGCGGAAGCGGGTGGTGTTACCGAGCGGGTCGGTCCGCGAGAGCAGGCGGTCGTAGCGGTCCCGTTCGTAACGGGTGGTGTTGCCGAGCGGGTCGGTCTCGGCGACGACCTGGTGGGCCTCGTTGATCAGATATCGGCTGGTGTGTCCCGCGCCGGTGGTCGCAGTGGTGACCTTGTGCCCGGTGTCCTCGTCTGTCTCGTCGTAGGTGAGGCGCAGTGCCATGTGGCCTTCGGAGCCGCCCTCGGCCAGACAGCGATGCTTGTCGTCGTACTCGTACGTGTAACTGCGGTCCTCGGTGTCCGTCCAGGAGACGATCCGCCCGGCCGTGTCGTAGCTGAAGCGAAGAGGGAGGCCGGAGGAGTTGGTCACGGCGGTGAGATGGCCATGGGTGTAGCCGTATCGGATCAGTTCCTGGTCGCCACCGTCCGGGGCCGCTCCGGTCAGGTACAGAGCGGTGATCCGCTCTCCCTCGGTCGTGAGCCTCAGGTGGTAGCCGCCGCTGTGCGCGATCGAGGCCGGAGCGCCGTGCTCGTCGTAGGTGATGGTGACGCGGTTACCGTTGCGATCCTCGATGCCGTACAGCGGCGCGATGTCTTCGTGCCGAATGAACGACCAGGTCCGGCCCGTCGCGGGGTCTGTGATCGTGTACTTGGCCGTCCCGCCGTGGTCGGTCGCGGAGAGCGGCCAGCGGGGGCCGTGGCTCGGCAGCGTCGACGTCCCGGACTCCGGCGCCGGGTAGGCGAGGACCAGGCCCTCTTCGTGAACGAAGACAATGCCCTCGGTGTCGAACTCCAGCCGCTGGTCGACCGTCGAGGCCCAGGAGGGACCGAACCAGCGTCCCAGTCTGTAGCCGGACTCCACTCGCCGCCGGAAGACCAGGGGGAGGGTGCCGGGCAGCGTGACGTCCGCCTGCGGTAGATACATCCTGCCGGTGGCCAGGTCGATCGGGTCCGTGCCGTTGGAGCAGACACCGTCCTTTGTACGGCTGGACCCCGTAGGCGACTCGTTCACGCTCTTACGCCCCAGGCCCTTGAGCCAGTCCTTCACCCCCCGGACCTTGGAACCGACGTTCTTCAACTCACGGACGCTGTTGGCCAGGTTCTTCAGACCGCCGCCGATGCCCTGCAGCGCCCCGGTGCCCAGGGCCTTGAGGCCGCCGGCCTTCCAGAGCATGCCCATTTTCGCGAGGCTGGTGAAGCCCTTGGTGGCGGGTATGCAGTCAAGGGCTGCCCATAGGAGATCGCCCCATCCTGCCTGACCGTTGATCACTTTTCGGATCGTGTCTGCCATCACGACCAGCGCGGCGGCGAAGACCAACCAGCCGAGCGGTCCGCCGACGATCATCACGACGATGCCCACGACGGCCACGACCCACTTGCAGACGGTGACGATCTCGTCCCAGTGGTCGGAGACCCAGTCGCCGATCTCCTCCCACCAGCGGCGGTTGGGGATGCCGGCGTCGGAGGCCTCCTCGAGCTTGGCCACCGTGCGGCGGGCGGCCTCCTCGCGCAGGCCCTTGGCCTGGCCCGCGAGCTTCTTGGCCGCGTCAAGGGCGCTCTGCGCGGTGTCCAGGTCGCGCTCGGCCGCCTCTTGGCGGGACTTGGCGTATTGCGCATCGCGGGTGGCGCGTCGGACGTCGGCCTCGTCGGGCGTGGGGACGTCCTTGCCCCCGTTCTTCGACGGATCGTAGGAGTCGACCTTCTCGGTCGCTGTGCGCACTCAGTCGTTGGCGCCGGACAGTGCCGTCTGTGCGGTGGTGAGTTCGTCGCGTGCCTTGCGCCCGTCGCGCAGCGCCTTGTCCGCCTTCTCCTGGGCGTCCTGCAAGTCGGGCCAGAAGGAGGCGAGGGCGTCGCCTGCGAGTTCGTAGGACTTCTTGAGCTTCCGGAGTCTCTTGGGGGCGTCCCCGAACTCGTCGGCGAACACCTGGGCCGTCTTGCCAGCCCAGGAGAGGATCTCGTCCTCGGTGGCTATGCCCTTGAGGTCACGAAGCGCGTCGCCCACGTCGTCGGCGAAGTCGTGCAGAGTGCCGGCGAGTTTCCGGACACGGTGGGGATCTCCGGGGGTCGGGTCCTTGTCCAGGTCGAGAACGTGCCAGTCCGTGGGCCGGTGTGACATGTGGTTCCCCCGTGGTGGTGGTGCTCTGGACGCGTGCGGGTCTGCGGACCGTGGTGGTTGAGTCGGTTGACATGTTCAAATCTCGGGTCGACTCAAGTTACTCAAGAGACGCATGTTCTCACCAGCGCACCGCGTTCCGCGTCGTAGGCCGCGAACGGCGCCGCGCGGAAGCGCGCTACGCGGGAGAACATCCGGCCCACCGCCGCCATCGTCTGTCCGCAGCACACGCTCGCGTTCTTGATGCGGGAGACACCCTGCAGTAGTCACACAACCTCAGTAAGGCCGTCCCCAGTTGACGTCATCGCTCACCCGCAAGGTCGAGATCGTCGTTGCACGACGCGGCAGCGGACTCAATAGACCTCGGACGCCGCCACGGACGCGCGATCGGACCCGACACCGCCCGCCACCACGCCTCCACCGGCTGCTCCCCCGCCGGCTCGAACGGCTCACCCGGCCGCGGGAACGCCACCGCCTGACCCGCCTCCCCGGCCGCGTCCTTCGTCCACTCCCCCGGCTCCGCCCAAGCGTGCGGCGCCAGGTTGAAGGTCCCCCAGTGGATCGGCAGCAGCACCCCGCCGGGAGAGCCTGCCTGCAGGTCCAGGTGGGCGCGCACGCCCTCCTCGGGCGTCATGTGGATGTCCGGCCAGAACTCGGCGTACGCCCCGAGCTGGATCATCGTGGCGTCGAAGGGACCGTGGGCGGCGCCGATGTCCTTGAAACCGTCGAAGTAGCCGGTGTCCCCGCTGTGGAAGACGCGGTGCTCCTCACCGGCCACGACCCAGGACGCCCAGAGGGTGTGCTGCGTGTTGCGCAGGCCGCGTCCGCAGAAGTGGCGGGCCGGGGTGGCGGTGAGCGTGAGGCCGCCGACGCGGGTCGACTCGTGCCAGTCCAGTTCGCGCAGCCGGTCGGCGGACACTCCCCAGTGTTCGAGGTGGGCGCCGACGCCCAGCGGCACCGCGAACAGGGTGTCCGTGCCGGCCAGCGCCTTGATCGTGGGCAGGTCCAGGTGGTCGTAGTGGTCGTGGGAGATGACGACGACGTCGACCGGGCCGAGGGCCGCGAGCGGGACCGGGACCGGGTGCAGCCGTTTCGGCCCGGCGAAGGGGAACGGGGAGCACCGCTCGCCCCACACCGGGTCGAAGAGCACCCGCTGTCCGTCGATCTCGGCGAGCACGCTGGAGTGGCCCATCCAGGTCAGGCGCAGTCCGGTGGCGGGCGGCCGGGCGAGGTCGGCGAGTGTGGTGGCGTGCACGGGGACGGTGCCCCGCGGGGCGCGGCCGAGCCGCGACTGCTTGTCGAAGTAGATCTTGGCGAACTCGCGGGCCGAGCCGGAGGGCCGGGTCCGGGCGGTGCCCCCGGGGTTCTGGAAGACGCCGTCGCGGAAGTTCGGCGATCGGCGGATGCGCGCCATGCGCGCGCCGGTGGGGTCCGCGCCGAAGGCCGCGGGCAGCGGCAGGCGGAGCCCCTGGTTCGGGGAACGGAAACCGGCCACGGTACCTCCAGGTGAAGTGGATCGGGCTCTCATTGTCGTCTCGTGCGACTCTCGCCCGACGTCACTCGAACGACCGATGTCACATCCGTGTTCCCTCCGTCCGTCGTACCGGTGTGGGCGCCCGGCAGGAGCGCCCGGAAGCGCACGGCACGACCGACGGACAGGAAGGTGGCCCCCATGGCCCGCGTATCTCTCAACCCGCCCCGCACGATCTTCTTCCGCGTGATGGAGTGGTACTCCCGGCGGACGTACGGCAAGGTCCTGGACCCCGGTAAGGCGCTCGCCCACAATCCGCGGGTGCTCTGGGGCTACCTGCGGTTCGAGCAGTCCGTCGCGAAGTGGAAGAGGCTGGACGCCGACCTGAAGGCGCTCGCCGTGATGGCCTCGGCCGCCTCGATCGGCTGCTCGTGGTGCATGGACTTCGGATACTGGGAGAACGCCGAGCGCGGCATGGACCGCCGCAAGCTCCACGACGTGCCGGTGTGGCGGGAGAGCGACGCCTACACGCCGCTGGAGCGGGACGTCATGGAGTACGCCGAGGCGATGACGGCGACGCCGCCGGCGGTCGGTGACGAACTCGCCGCCCGGCTGCGTACGGCGCTGGGCGAGTCGGCGTTCGTGGAGCTGACGGCCATGGTCGCCGTCGAAAACCTGCGTTCCCGCATCAACGCGGCGCTCGATCTGACCAGCCAGGGCTTCAAGGACTCGTGCGAGGTGCCCGGCGCCAGGCCCACGGACACGGCCACCACCGCGACGGCGGACTGAGCCTCCCGGCGGCTGTCGCCGCAGGTCCGGGCACCTGTATAGGGTGACGGGCGTGGGGAGAGTCCGGTTGAGTGTGGCGCAGCGGCGCGAGGAGCTGCTGCGTGCGGCCGTGGAGCAGATATCGGCGCGGGGCGTGGCGGCGCTGCGGATCGCCGACGTGGCCGCCGCGCTCGGGGTCAGCAACGCGCTGGTGCTCTACCACTTCTCCACGAAGGAGAAGCTCGTCGCCGCCGCGTTCACGCATGCCGCCCAGGACGATCTCGCGCGCCTGCGCAAGCTGCTCGGCCGGCGCACGTCGGCGCTGCGCCGGCTGCGGGCGGCCGTGCGGTGGTACGCCCCGACCGGGCAGGCCAAGGGCTGGCGGCTGTGGATCGAGGGCTGGGCGGCGGCGCTGCGCGAACCCGCGCTGCGGGAGGTCACCCGGGAGCTGGACCGGCAGTGGAAGGCGGCGCTCTCCGGGGTCATCGCCGAGGGCGTGGCCGCCGGGGAGTTCCGGTGCGCGGATCCCGACGGCGCCGCCCTGCGCCTGACCGCCTTCCTCGACGGGATGGCCGTGCAGCTGACGTCGTACGCGGGCACGGTGCCCCGGGCGCGGGCCCGCGAGTGGACGGACGAGGCGCTCGCCCGGGAGCTGGGCCTGGACCGGGAGACGCTGACGGCGTCCCGCGACTAGCACCAGCGCGTTCAGAGCGGCGAGTACGTCAGGCCACCGAAGAGATCCGCATCCTGATGTCGTCCGCCGACAGCGTCCCCTTGGCGCTCACGTGGTCGCCCGAGGACTCGCCGCGCAGCCGGCGTCCGAACCACGGCACCAGGTACTCGCGGGCCCAGTGCACGTCGTCCCGCCGGACGTCCAGGGTGCCGCGGGGCGGCAGCGGCGGCCAGGGCTGGTCCGGGTCGGCGGGGACGGGCAGGCCGAGGACCTGGCCCGCGCGCAGTGCCACCCGCGTGTGGCCCTCCGGCGACAGGTGCAGCCGGTCGGCGTCCCACGCCCTGCGGTCCTGGACGGTGCGCAGCGACCACAGGTCGAGCACGGGGCAGCCGTAGCGGTCGGCGACGGCACGGACGTGTCCGTTGTACGTGGCGATCTTGCCGCGCAGGTGCTTGAGGACGGGCACCCCGCGGGTGTCGAATCCGGTCGTCACCAGGACGGTGCCCGCGGCGGCGGTCAGCGCGGCCACCGCCCGCTCGAACCGCTCGGCCACCTCGTCGGGGTCGGTGCCGGGCCGGATGATGTCGTTGCCGCCGGCGCAGAACGAGACCAGGCCCGGCGCGAGTTCGACGGCCCGCGGCACCTGCTCGGCCACGATCTGGTCGAGCAGCCTGCCGCGTACGGCGAGGTTCGTGTACGTGAAGTCGCCCTCGGGGCGCCGGTCCGCGAGCAGTACGGCGAACCGGTCGGCCCAGCCGACGAACGCCCCGTCGGGGCCGGGGTCGCCGACGCCCTCGGTGAAGCTGTCCCCCACCGCCACGTACGACCCGATCACTGTTCTGCTGTCACTCTTCGAATCGTCTGCCACATCGGCCCATCATTCACCTCGGAATGTGACCTACGCGACCGTAGGAAAGGGTTGACGGGCGGTGAGAAACACCACGCCTAAAGTGTTCACCAATTCAGGAATACGCCGGAGGGCGGACAGGCCGAAGGCCGGACCCGGGGATCGGGGTCCGGCCTTCGGTGGCGCGGGGCCGCGCCGAAACGGTCGTCAGGAAGCGGCCGTCAGAGAGAGACGCCGTGCGAGCGCAGGTACGCGATCGGGTCCACGTCCGAGCCGTAGTCCGGGGTGGTGCGGATCTCGAAGTGCAGGTGCGGGCCGGTGACGTTGCCGGTGGCACCCGACAGGCCGACCTGCTGACCCGCCGTCACGGACTGGCCGGCCGAGACGGAGAGGGAGGACAGGTGGGCGTACTGGGCGTAGTGGCCGTCGGCGAGCTGGATGACGACCTGGTTGCCGTAGGCGCCGCCCCAGCCGGCGGAGACGACGGTGCCCGCGCCGACGGCCTTGAGCGAGGTGCCGGTCGGGACGACGAAGTCGGTGCCGGTGTGGTAGCCGCTGGACCACATGCTGCCCGACTGGTGGTACGGGGTGCCGATGGTGCCGCTCGGGACCGGCGAGACGAAGCCGCTGGTGGTGCCGGCGGACTGGGTGCTCTTGTCGGAGGAGCCGGAGTCCGAGGAGGAGGCCTTCGCGGCATCCGAGGACTTCTCGGCCTCGGCCGACTCGGTCTTCTCGGAGGACGACTTCTCGGTCTGGGCGGGCTTCTCGGCCGCGGGCTGCTCGGCGGCGGGCTGCTCGGACTTGGCGGCCTGGCCGCCGAGCGTGAGCTCCAGGCCCGGGTGGATCAGCGACGGGTCGGACCCGACGGCCTCGCGGTTGTCCGCGTAGAGCTTCTTCCAGCCGCCGTCGACGTCCTGCTCGTCGGCGATCTTCGAGAGGTAGTCACCGCTGCGCACGGTGTACGTGCGCGAGTCGGAGTTCTTCTCGGCGGCGGCCTTCTCGGCCGACGTCGGAACGGACTGCACGGCCTGCTCGGAAACGGACTGAGCGGGGGCGGCCTGGGCACCGGCGGCACCCATCAGCGGGAGCGCGAGCGCGGCGCCGCCGGTTCCGGCGACGGCGATGGCACGGGTCAGGCGCATGGCCTTGGTACGGCGGTGCTTACCCTTCGCGGGCATGGCGAATTCCTCTCCGGCGCCTGCGAGGTGAGCTGTCGGGTTCGGGCTGGAGATGCCCGGCCGCGCCGAGACGCGGCTTAACCCCAAGCCGTTCCGGGAACCGGAACAGGCGGTCGTACCTGTGGGTCCCCCGCTCCTGCCGTGTACGGGTGGTGGATGAATGCGGGCTCCGGTCGGCGGCAGGATTAGGCGTCCGTCCGGATCGGTGGTGAACGTAAGGGACCAAGACGCACAGGGACAAGCGAGGGGTTGCATGGGCGGGTGTTCCGGCTGATCCATTACCGGGAATGCCCGTCACACTCCGTCGATTCCTGAGGCGCCGTTTCTCGTGAACGGCCATGAAAACCGGCTGAATTACGTGAACATGACGGGCAACGCACCGTCACGGATATGACGCTGCTCACGCACCTCTCCCTCAGCCCCTTTTATTCCGCAGCGAGTTGGAATTAAGGCGCCATTTCGGACAGAAAGCCCAGAAGTGGCGCAGTCGGTTGACTTCGCCCCTGCGTCTTCGCACCGTGCCGTATCGTCGAGTGGCACCCGTCGGCGAGCGGCGCCGGCGGGGCGGAGTGGGAGGAGCCCCCGTGACGCAGCAGGTGCCGTCGACCGAACCCGAGCTGGCCGGGGTGCGCAACTTCCGCGACGTGGGCGGACTGCCGACCGTGGACGGACGGAGGGTGCGGCAGGGGGTGCTGTTCCGCAGCGGCCACCTCGCGCACGCCACCGGGGAGGACGCCGCGTTCCTGTCCTCGCTGGGTCTGCACACGATCTTCGACTTCCGCAACGCCGCCGACCAGAAGCTCGACGGCCCGGACGTCGAGCTGCCGGGCGTGCGCAATGTGAACCTGCCGCTGAGCGACCCGGCCGACGGCGCCGAGTTCTGGAAGATGGTCCGCGACGGCGACCTCGACCAGCTGCGCGAGATCCTCGCGGACGACAAGGGCGCCCAGCGGATGATCGACTCGTACCGCATGATCATCAAGGAGCGCACGGCGGAGCACTCCCGGGTGCTGCACGCGCTCGCCGAGGACAGCGTCCCCGCCCTGATGCACTGCGCGGCCGGCAAGGACCGCGCGGGTCTGTCGATCGCGGTCACGCTGCTCGCCCTCGGCGTCGAGCGCGACGCCGTCGTCGAGGACTACCTGAAGTCGAACGCCACGCACCGCCGCTACAAGGTGCGCCGCAGCAGCACCGCCGCCTCCGCCTACTCCCCCGAGGTCATGGAGCTGCTCAGCCCCCTCTTCGACGCGCGCGCCGAGTACCTGGCGGCGGCCTTCGAGACCGTCGAGCAGACCTGGGGCGGCGTCGACGCCTACCTGGAGAAGGGTCTGCGGATCACGCCGCAGACCCGGGAGCGGCTGCGCGAGCGGATGCTGGACTGAGCCGGCCGCTCACCCGCTGTTGGCACCCACCTCGAAGAGCAGGTAGATGAAGGCTGCCAGCACGTGCCCCACGACGAGGTAGATGAAGAGCCGCACCCAGAGTGCGCGCGGGAACTTGTCCTGCATGTTCATGATGTCTCTCCAGGGAAGGGGTGGCCCGGCGTGGTGGCCGGCCCCAGGCACAGCGCCGCCGTCGGGCTCTGGAGCAGCGTGTGGACGAAGAGGAGCTCGACCCCGTCGGCGTCCTGAGCGGCGATGCGGTGCGGGGTCAGCGAGTCGAAGTGCGCGCTGTCCCCCGGACCGAGCCGGTGCACCGCGTCCCCGAGCCGGAGCCGCAGCCGGCCCCGCAGGACGTGGATCCACTCCTCACCGGGATGCACCCGGACGATGTCCCCCTGGGAGCCGTGCGGCACGTGCACGCGCAGGGCCTGCATGCCGCGACCGGCCCCACCGGCCTGCCAGTACGTCCAGCCGCCGGCGAAGGTCGGCTCCATGGCGTCGGCCCGCACGACCGCGTCCCGGTCGGCGGCCGTCTCGCCGAGCAGTTCCGAGACGGTCGTACCGTAGACACGGGCGAGGGACAGGAGCATCGGCAGCGAGGGCTGGCGCTGCCCGGTCTCCAGCCGGGACAGGTGGGCAGGCGACAGTCCGGCGGCACGGGCCGCCGCCTCCAGGGTGAGGACGGCCCGACGCCGCAGGGCACGCAGCTGTGGCGCCACGACGGACACCGCGTCCGCCGGCGGCTCCGGTGCCGACGACTCCGGTGCCGGCGGCCCGGTCTCGTGGGAGGTCATGCCTCCCATTCAGCCCCAGCTTTGCCCGGCAGGCAATTTTCTTGCCCGTGAGGCAAAAGGTGCCCGTGGTGACCCGCTAACGGTTGGCGACCGCCTGCTTGACCAGCGTCTTCCCGAAGTCCCACATCAGGCCGCCGCCGTTGTGCGCGTCCTCCATCACCTCGGTGAAGGCGTCGACGAACCGGTCCGCGTCCGCCGTGTCGATGATCAGCGGCGGGATCAGCTTGATTACCTCCAGGTGGTCGCCGGAGACCTGGGTCAGGATGTGGTGGCGCTGCAGCAACGGCACCACGACCATCTGCGCGAAGAGCCCCTTCCGGGCCGCCTGGAGCATCGTCCAGCGGCTGCGCAGCTTCAGCGACCGGGGCCGGCCGAACTCGATGCCGATCATCAGCCCCCGGCCCCGGACGTCGGCGAGCAGCTCGTAGCGGTCCACCAGCGCCGCGAGCCGGGACTTCAGCCGCTCACCGACCGCGGCGGCGTTCGCGACGATCTCCTCGTTCTCCATCACCGACAGCACCGCGAGCCCGGCCGCCATGGCCTGCGCGTTGGACCCGAAGCTCGCCGAGTGGACCTGCACCCGGTCCATCGAGGAGTACACCTTCTGGAAGATCCAGTCCTTGCCCAGCGTGGCCCCCACGGGCACGTACCCGCCGGACAGCGCCTTGGCGACGCACACCAGGTCGGGCTCCACGCCCTCCTCGTGCTGGAAGGCGTAGAACCTGCCGGTCCGGCCCAGCCCCGTCTGCACCTCGTCGGCGATCAGCAGGGCCTTGTGCCGGTGCAGCAGCTCCTGTGCGGCGCGCAGATAGCCGGGCGGTGCCTCGTGCACGCCCTTGCCCTGGACGGGCTCCACGATCAGCGCGGCCACGTCGCCCTTCTTCAGCTCCCGCGCCAGGGCGTCCACGTCGCCGAGCGGGACGGGGGTGTCGGGCAGCAGCGGTGCGAAGCCGTTGCGGAAGCCGTCCTCGCCGTTGACGGAGAGTGAGCCGGTGGTCAGCCCGTGGAAGGCGTGCGCGCAGTACAGGACCCTCGGTCTGCCGGTCGCGTACCGGGCGAACTTCAGCGCGGTCTCCACCGCCTCCGTGCCGCTGTTGCCGAAGAAGACCCGGTCCAGGTGGGGGCTGTAGGAGAGCAGCTTCTCGGCCAGCAGGCCGGGCAGCGGCGGGCAGTCGAAACGGGTCAGGTCGGCGAGCGAGGCGTCGAGGACGTCGTGCAGTGCCTTGCGGACGACGGGATGGTGACGGCCCAGGCCCATCACCGCGAAACCGGCGAGCATGTCCAGGTAGTCGTTGCCGTCCGCGTCCCAGAAGTGCGCGCCCTCGGCCCGCTCGTAGACCTTGTCGAAGCCGATGGTGCGCAGCATGCGCGGCTGCTGGTGGTTGAGGTACCTGGCGTGCAGCTCGTACCGCTCGGCTCCGCGCTCGGCCAGGAGCGCCCCCAGGTCGAACTCCTTGGTCATTCAGTTCTCTCCTTGCACTGGCGTGGCGATCGGGCCGTCCCCGGTCTCTCCGGCGACGGCCAGGCTCGCGCTGATCCGGCCGGCGATCTCGACCGGGGTGAGACCGATGTCGGCGAGCACCTCGGCGCGCTTGGCGTGCGCGAGGAACTGCTCGGGGATGCCGAACCGGCGCACGGGTACGTCGACCTCGGAGTCTCCGAGCGCCAGCGCCACCGCCGAACCGACCCCGGCGGCGCGGCTGTTGTCCTCGACGACGGCCACCAGGCGGTGCCGCGCGGCCAGCGGCGCGAGCGCCGGGTCGACGGGTTTGACCCAGCGCGGGTCGACGACGGTGCATCCGGTACCGCGGGCTTCGAGGAGCTCGGCGGCCCGGAGACAGACGGGCGCCATCACGCCGACGGCCACCAGCAGCACCTCGGGCCGGTCGGCGGCGTGCAGGACGTCCATGCCGCCGATCCGGTCCACGGCCGGTACGGCGGCACCGACGGACTCCTTCGGGAAGCGCACGAGGGTCGGCGCGTCGTCGACGGCCACCGCCTCGCGCAACTGGGCACGCAGCTGGTCGGCATCGCGCGGCGCGGCGATACGCAGACCCGGGACGACCTGGAGGACGGACATGTCCCACATGCCGTTGTGCGAGGGCCCGTCGGCGCCGGTGACGCCGGCCCGGTCCAGGACGAAGGTGACGCCGCAGCGGTGCAGGGCCACGTCCATCAGGAGCTGGTCGAAGGCGCGGTTGAGGAAGGTGGCGTAGACGGCGACGACCGGGTGGAGGCCGCCGGTGGCGAGACCGGCCGCGGACACGGCGGCGTGCTGCTCGGCGATGCCGACGTCCCAGACCCGGTCGGGGAACCGCTCGGCGAAGCGGCCGAGGCCGACCGGGTGCAGCATGGCCGCGGTGATCGCCACGACGTCGTCGCGCTCCTCGCCGATCCGCACGATCTCCTCGCCGAACACGGAGGTCCAGGAAGGCCCGTCGGAGGGCGCCAGCGGCGCACAGGTCAGCGGGTCCATGGCGCCGACGGTGTGGAAGTGGTCCGCCTCGTCGCGCAGGGCAGGCTCGTAGCCGCGGCCCTTCTCCGTGAGGCAGTGGACCAGTACGGGCCCGTGGAAGCGTTTCGCGCGCCGCAGCGCCGACTCGACCGCCCCGGTGTCGTGTCCGTCGATGGGCCCGACGTACTTCAGCCCCAGGTCCTCGAAAAGTCCCTGCGGGGCGAAGGCGTCCTTGAAGCCCTTCTTCGCGCCGTGCAGGGCCTCGTAGACGGTGTTGCCGATCAGGGGCGTGCGCTGGAGCACGTGCTTGCCCCAGGCCAGCATCCGCTCGTAGCCGTCGGTGGTGCGCAGGGTCGCCAGGTGGTTGGCGAGGCCGCCGATGGTCGGCGCGTAGGAGCGTTCGTTGTCGTTGACGACGATGATCAGCGGCCGGTCCCGGGCCGCCGCGATGTTGTTCAGCGCCTCCCACGCCATGCCGCCGGTGAGCGCGCCGTCACCGATGACGGCGACGACGTGGCCCCGCTCCCCGCGCACCTGGCGGGCCTTGGCGAGGCCGTCGGCCCAGCCGAGGACTGTGGAGGCGTGGCTGTTCTCGATGACGTCGTGCTCGGACTCGTCGCGCGAGGGGTAGCCGGACAGACCGCCCTTGCCGCGCAGCTTGGAGAAGTCCTGACGTCCGGTCAGGATCTTGTGCACGTAGCTCTGATGGCCGGTGTCCCACAGGATGCGGTCGGCCGGTGACTCGAAGACCCGGTGCAGGGCGACGGTGAGTTCGACCACTCCCAGGTTCGGGCCGAGGTGCCCGCCGGTACGGGCGACCGCGTGCACCAGGAAGTCACGTATCTCGTCGGACAGTTCGCCGAGTTCCGCCTCGGACAGCGCCTTCAGGTCGCGTGGTCCCCGGATGTTCTCCAGAATCGTCACGCTCGGGCCCCCTTCGGTCCGTGCTGTTCAGCTCACGGTGACGGCCGGCTCCCCCGACGCGCCGTCCTTCTCCATCTGCTCGGCGATCCGCGTCGCCTCGTCGATCAGCGTCTCGACGATCTTCGACTCGGGGACGGTCCTGACGACCTCGCCCTTGACGAAGATCTGGCCCTTGCCGTTGCCGGAGGCGACGCCGAGATCGGCCTCGCGGGCCTCGCCGGGGCCGTTGACGACGCAGCCCATGACGGCGACGCGCAGCGGCACCTCCATGCCCTCCAGACCGGCCGTCACCTCGTCGGCGAGCTCGTACACGTCGACCTGGGCGCGGCCGCAGGACGGGCAGGAGACGATCTCCAGCCGGCGCTGCCTGAGGCCCAGCGACTGGAGGATCTGGAGCCCGACCTTGACCTCCTCGGCGGGCGGCGCGCTCAGCGACACCCGGATGGTGTCGCCGATGCCCTGGGAGAGCAGCGCGCCGAAGGCGACGGCCGACTTGATGGTGCCCTGGAAGGCGGGGCCGGCCTCGGTGACGCCGAGGTGGAGGGGGTAGTCGCACTGGGCGGCGAGCTGGCGGTAGGCCTCGACCATGACGACCGGGTCATTGTGCTTGACGGAGATCTTGATGTCGCGGAAGTCGTGCTCCTCGAAGAGCGAGGCTTCCCAGAGGGCCGACTCGGCGAGGGCCTCGGGGGTCGCCCTGCCGTACTTCTGGAGCAGGCGGCGGTCCAGGGAGCCGGCGTTGACGCCGATGCGGATCGGCGTGCCGTGGTCCTTGGCCGCCTTGGCGATCTCCTTGACCTTGTCGTCGAACTGCTTGATGTTGCCCGGGTTCACCCGGACCGCCGCGCACCCCGCCTCGATCGCGGCGAACACGTACTTCGGCTGGAAGTGGATGTCGGCGATCACCGGGATCTGCGACTTCCGCGCGATCACCGGCAGGGCGTCCGCGTCGTCCTGCGTCGGGCAGGCCACGCGCACGATCTCGCAGCCGGACGCCGTCAGCTCGGCGATCTGCTGGAGCGTCGCGCCGATGTCGGACGTACGGGTCGTGGTCATGGACTGCACCGACACCGGGGCCCCGCCCCCGACGGCCACCGGCCCGACCTGGATGCGCCGCGACGTGCGCCGCTCGGCGATCGGCCGGACCGGGACCTCGGGGACGCCCAGGGGGATGGCGGTCACGAGGTCACTCCCGGTTGGAGGAGACGGTCTCGCGCATGGCCCGCAGGGACTCCTTGAGTGAGCCCATGGTGGCCAGGACGGCGGTGGGCTCGTAGCCGCAGTGCGCCATGCAGTTGGCGCAGCGCGGGTCCTTGCCCCGGCCGTACTTGTCCCAGTCGGTCTCCTCGATCAGCTCCCGGTACGTCGGGACGTAGCCGTCGCTCATCAGGTAGCAGGGGCGCTGCCAGCCGAAGAGGGAGTAGTTCGGGATGGCCCAGGCGGTGCAGGGGAAGTCGACCTTGCCCTCGAGGAAGTCGAGGAAGAGCGGGGAGTGGTTGAGCCGCCAGCGGGCCCGGTTGCCGCCCGAGAACGCCTTCTTGAACAGCTCGCGGGTCTGCTCCACGCCCAGGAAGTGCTCCTGGTCGGGAGCCTTCTCGTAGGCGTAGGCGGGCGAGATCATCATCTCGTCGACCTTGAGGTCGTCGTTGAGGAAGTTGAGGACCTCGACGATGGTCTGGGGGGTGTCGGTGTTGAAGAAGGTCGAGTTGGTGGTCACCCGGAAGCCGCGCCGCTTGGCCTCCTTGATGGCCTCCACGGCCTCGTCGAACACGCCCTCCTTGGCCACGGACTCGTCGTGCCGCTCGCGCAGCCCGTCGATGTGCACCGCGAAGGCGAAGTAGGGCGAGGGCTTGAACTTGTCCATCTTCTTGCGCATGAGCAGGGCGTTGGTGCAGAGGAATACGTACTTCCTCTTGGCCACCAACTGGCGCACGATCTCGTCGATCTGAGGGTGCATCAGCGGCTCGCCGCCGGCGATGGAGACCATCGGCGCGCCGGACTCCAGCACCGCCCCGACGGCCTGGGCGACCGGCATGCGCTGCTTGAGCACGCCGGCCGGGTGCTGGATCTTGCCGCAGCCCTCGCACTTCAGGTTGCAGGCGAAAAGCGGCTCCAACTCCACGATGAGCGGAAACTTGTCCCGTCGGCGGATCTTCTGTTCGGCCAGGTATGTAGCGACCTTGACGGACTGACGCAGCGGCATGGCCATCTGGGCTCACCTCCGAGGGAGCAGCAAAGAACGGTGCCATTCGAAGAATGCGGGAAGAACTGATCGAAGAACGCGGAAAGCCGATATTCCACCGCGCAACGTGCCGATCCGGACGAGTTCGTGTTCTGGAGCGTCCACGACCACCCGTACGGCCGCAACGGGGCGCGCACCCGTGCGGACGGCGCTCAGGAGCGTGGCCGCGGACTCCATGTCGACGGCGATCGCGCCGGTCGCGAGCAGGTCGGCGCGTTCGGGACCGCGGACGACGTGGTCCGAGCCGGTCAGCGGGCCCCGGTGGACGGTGCGCCTGGGCAGGGCGCGCGCGAGTTCCTTCACCAGCCGGTCGGTGCCGGCGCAGGCGACCGTCCCGCGCGGGTCCCGGGTCTCCTCGGCGACGACCAGATCGCCGGGGTGCATGCCGGGGGCGAGTCCCGCGCAGAAGCCGGTGGCCAGCACGGCGGCGCCGTCGAGCGCCGGGTCGGCCAGGACCCGTGCGACCGAGCGCTCGGCCGCCTTGGGGCCCATGCCCGTACGCAGGACGGTGACCGGCCCGCCGGCGCCGGCGCGGTCGCCGGTGCGCAGGGCGAGATGCTCGATGCCGAGCGCACAGGCGATCAGCAGCGGGGACGGGCCGGTCTGCGGGGTCATCAGCTGCCCTTCACCTCGGCGGCGGACGTCTCGGTGGAGGGCTGCCCGGCGCCGGACTTCTGGGCGAACGGTTCCCCGTGCACGTACCGGCCGAGTGCGGTGAGCGGGAAGACCTGCCGGTAGAGGTGGTAGTTGATGGAGAAGTCCCAGGGGAAGCCCGTGCCCGTGAAGTAGGGCTCGTCCCAGGAGCCGTCCTCCCGCTGGGTGGCGGCGAGCCAGGCGATGCCCCGTTCGACGGTCTTGGACTCCCGCTCCCCCGCCGCCAGCAGCGCCATCAGCGCCCAGGCGGTCTGCGAGGCGGTCGAGGCGCCCCGGCCGCTCCACTCCCTCACGTACCGGTAGGAGCGCAGGTCCTCGCCCCAGCCGCCGTCGTCGTTCTGGACGGACTCCAGCCACGAGACCGCGCGGCGGATCGCCGGGTGCGAGGCGGGGAGTCCGGCGGCGGTCAGGGCGGGTACGACGGAGCCGGTGCCGTAGACGTAGTTGACGCCCCAGCGGCCGAACCAGGAGCCGTCCGCCTCCTGCTCGGCCAGCAGCCACTGGATGCCGCGCCGGGTGCGCGGGTCGTGGGTCAGGCCCTCGACAGCGAGCATCTCCACGACGTGCGCGGTGACGTCCGCGGACGGCGGGTCGATGACCTCGCCGAAGTCGCAGAAGGGCAGCCGGTTGGGGAAGGCGCTGGTGTTGTCGACGTCGAAGGCGCCCCAGGCGCCGTTCTTGGACTGCATGCCGAGGTTCCAGCGCACCCCGCGGCCGATGGCCTGCTCGACTCGCTCCGGGTCGTGGTGCCTGACGCGGCGCAGGGCGAGGACGACCTCGGCGGTGTCGTCGATGTCGGGGTAGTTGTCGTTGTGGAATTCGAAGGCCCATCCGCCGGGCGGGAGTCCGGGCCGCTTCACCGACCAGTCGCCGGGGCGGACGATCTGCTCGCCGAGCATCCAGTCGGCGGCCTTCACCAGCTGCGGGTGGTCGGCGGGCACGCCCGCGTCGGCCAGCGCGATGGTCGCCAGGCAGGTGTCCCACACCGGGGACTGGCAGGCCTCGATCATCCGGGCGCCGTCCTCGCGCCACACGGCGAACCGGTCCAGGGACTCCAGGCCGGCGCGCATCACTGGGTGTTCGAGGTCGTAGCCGAGCAGGTAGAGCGCGATGACCGAGTACACGGCCGGGGGCTGGATGCCGCCCCAGCAGCCGTCGTTCTCCTGGCGCTCGATGATCCAGCGGGCGGCCGTGTTCATGGCGGCCCGGCGCAGGCGGCGCGGGGCGACCTTGCGGTAGGCGTGCAGGGCCTTGTCGATGCGCTGGAAGGCGCCGTCCCAGCTCGTCGCCGGCGCCAGGGGCCGCGGCGGGTTGGGGAGGGCCGGGTCGGTGTGCAGTTCGTCCAGCGGGAAGGGCGCGGGACGTACCGGGCGCTTGGCCGAGACGACGGTCAGCGGCACGATGGTCTGCCGGGCCCAGCAGCCGAAGTCGTAGATGTTGAGCGGTACCCAGGTGGGGAAGTAGATCAGCTCGGGCGGGAGTTCGGGCAGGTCGTCCCACTTCCACCAGCCGAAGAGGGCGAGCCAGATCCGGGTGAAGACGCGGGCGGAGGCGATTCCGCCGCGGGAGCGGATCCACTCGGACGCCCTCGTCATGTGCGGCGCGTCGGGCGCGTCGCCGGCCAGGCGGAGGGCGACGTACGCCTCGATGGTGGCGGACAGGTCGCCGGGGCCGTCGTAGAAGGTGGCCCAGGTGCCGTCCTCGCGTTGTTCGCCGCGGATGAAGAGGGCGGCGGCCCGGGTGGTGTCCTCCTCCAGGATGCCGAGGAACTGGCGCAGCAGCAGGTCCTCGGCGTCCATGGTGACGTTCGTCTCGAGGTCGCCCTTCCACCAGCCCTGGGCGTCCTGCCGGGAGAGCAGGAAGTCCGTGGCGCGCCGGGTGGCGCGGGCGGCGGCTTCAGGTACCCCGGCCGCCGGGTCGGGGATCGTGATGTCGGTTTCGCTGGCCGCGGCTGCCAGGGGCTTCAGGGCCGCCCCGGTGCTTCCGTCGGTCGTCGCTGTCATGGCTTCCCCTTCGTGCAGTAACAAGTGGTGCTTCTGCTGTGGGTCCGCCGTCGGCCGGTGCTCGTGTACCTGCGGCACCGGCCGGCGACTACGCGAGGGCTATTCGACCGATAGTGATCATCTCTTTCGTACGACGACGAAGTCCGCGAGCGCGGTGAACATGTCCCGCACCCGGTCGGGCATGTCGACGGCGTCGAGGGCTTCGATGGCGATGGTGTGCTGGCGACGCGCCTCGTCGGCGGTCCACTCCCGCCCGCCCGCTTCCTCGATGAGGGCGGCGCGGGCCGCGAACTCCTCCTCGGAGAAGTTCGCGAAGTCACTGGTCTTGGCGTCGGCGGCGAGGATCTCGCCGAGCCGTTCGGAGGCGGGACCGCCCGCCGCGAGGGCGGCGACGACCGGCAGGGACTTCTTGCGCTGGCGCAGGTCGCTCCAGGTCTGCTTGCCGGTGGCGTCCGGGTCGCCCCAGATGCCGAGGAGGTCGTCGACGGCCTGGAAGGCGAGGCCCAGGTGGTAGCCGTACTTCTCCAGCGTGTCGGCGGTGTGCTCGTCGGCGCCGCCTAGGACCGCGCCGATGGAGCTGGCGGAGGCGAGCAGGGCGCCGGTCTTGTTGCCCTCCATCTCCAGGCACTCCTCGACGCTGACGCGGTCTCGGTGCTCGTAGGAGATGTCCTGGGCCTGTCCGTCGATCAGGGCGCGGGAGGCCTTGGTCAGGCGGCGGGTGGCGCGGCCGGCCTCGACGGTGCCGAGTTCCAGCAGCACCTCGTTGGCGAGGGCGAACAGGGCGTCGCCGACCAGGATGGCCTGGGCGGGGCCGTGCACCTTCCAGACGGTGTCGCGGTGGCGGCGCTGCTCGTCGCCGTCCATCAGGTCGTCGTGCAGGAGGGAGAAGTTGTGCACCAGTTCCACGGCCACCGCGCCGGGGACGCCGACCTCGGGCGCGGCTCCGGTGACCTCGGCGGAGAGCACCGCGAGGGCGGGGCGCACGGCCTTGCCGCCGTCGCCGTCCGCGGGCCTGCCGTGGGCGTCGATCCAGCCGAAGTGGTAGGCGGCGACGGTGTCCATGGGAGGCGCCAGACGGTCGACCGCTGCCCGCAGGACCGGCGTGGACAGGGTCCGGCCGCGCTCCAGGAGCGCGGTCACGTCCACCGTGGTCCGTGGGTCGGCCTTCGTGGCCGGGGGCACAGTGGGCACAGTCTTTCCTCCAGTTGCGGTGCCGGGAGCGCCGGCGTCGGTGCCACGCGGATCGGTTTTCACGCCGCCTCCTCGAAGAAGTCGGGGAGGAGGCCGCGGGACCGGCCCAGGGCGCCGAGTGCGGCGCCCGCCGCCCCGACACCGCTGCGAACCGCGCTCTCCATGGTCGCGGGCCACCCGGTGGCGGTCCACGCTCCGGCCAGGTAGAGGCCGGGTGCCTTGGTGCGGGCGCCGGGCCTGAGGCGGCCGACGCCGGGGGCGGGAGCGAAGGTCGCGGAGCGCTCCCTGGTCACGAAGAAGTCCTTCACCTCGGCACCCCGGGCCAGGGGCAGCAGCCGCTCCAGCTCGGGCAGGTACCGCTCGCGCAGCGTGGCCACGGGCTCGTCGATCTCGTTCTGGGCCGTCGACTGGGACAGCGCCAGGTACTGGCCCTCCCTCAGCCCGGAGGCCTCAGTGCGGTCGAACACCCATTGCACCGGGGTGCCGAGCGCCGTGAGGAACGGCGCGGCGAGCACCTTCCGGTCGTAGATCACATGCACGTTGAGGATCGGCGCGGTGCCGATCTTCAGGAGGTTCTCCGGGGCGTCGAGCGCGCCTTCGGGCAGCAGGCCGTGCGCCTCGCGCTGGGGTACGGCGAGGACGACCGCGTCCGCCTGGAGCGTCTCGCCGGGAACCTGAACGCTCCAGCCGCCGTTGTCGTTCTCACGGACGGAGGTGACGCGTGTACGGACCTCGGTGCGCACGCCCGCGGAGTCGAGCTCCTTGCGGGCCAGCCGGTCGTGGAGTTCGCCCAGCGGGACGCGGGCCCAGCCGATGTCGGCCGCGCCCGGGTCGGACAGCAGACCGGTCTTGAACACCATCGCGGCGAGCCCGAGCGAGGCGTCGCCCGCGACCGCGTTGAGGGTGGCGACCCCGACCAGGTCCCACAGGGCCTCGACGGCGCGCGTCGACTGGCCGTGCGCGGCCAGCCAGCTGCCGAAGTCCTGCGTGTCCAGGGCCGGATCGGCCGGGTCGAGTCCCTTGAGCGCGAGCGCGGCCCGCCCGACGCTCGCGCGTTCGGCGAGTGAGAGGTGCGGGTACGTGGCGAGACTGCGCCCCAGGTGGAGGGGGACGGGCAGCGCGTCGCGCCGCAGCCTGCCGAGCCGCCGTCCCTCGGGCCGGTCGAGGTCGATCACGGGCACGTCGAGACGTTCCTGCACGGGAGCGAGCGCCGTCCCGCCGATGCGGTCGAGGAACCAGCGGTAGGCGGTGCAGCAGCGCAGGTAGACGTGCTGGCCGTTGTCGACGGTGAGGCCGCCGCGCTGGAAGGAGAAGGCGAGCCCGCCCAGGCGCGGCCGTCCTTCGAGCAGGGTGACGCGCACCCCGGCGTCGACGAGTGCGAGCGCGGCGGTGACGCCGGCGAGTCCACCGCCGACCACGACGGCGTGTCCGCCGGGGCGGACGGCGGAGACGTCCGCGAGTCGTCCGCCCTCGCGCGTGCCGTTGCCGTGCGTCATGGTGCGCCCTTCCCTGTCCGGTCGCCGTGGTGCTTGAACGGCGTACGGCAGACCGTCTCAGTCAGGGACGCCGCCCGCCACCGGAGGGTTGCCCGCCGTTCTTCACCGGACGGGTCGTGCCGGTCCGGAGTGTCGAGTGTGCCGGGTGTGTCCATCAGGCGCGCCTCCTGACGGCCCGCCGGGTGACGTGCCGGGTGTCGAGACCCGACAGACCGCGCACCGCAACGTACGCCTTCTCCCGTCCGGGGAGCGAGACCCGGCCGCGCAGCACTGCCTCCGGGTCGCGCTCGATGCGGTCCAGGAGGCGGCGGTAGATGCCGGCCATGGCGGCCACGCAGGCGCCGCTGCGCCGGTCGAGCATGGGCAGCAGCCGGTAGCCCTCGGCGAACAGGGCGCGGGCCCGACGCACTTCGAAGTGCACGAGACCCGCGAAGTCGGAGCCCTCGGGCGGTTTCGGCCCGTCGAACCCGGCCGAGCAGCCGAACTTGGCGAGGTCGTCGGCGGGCAGATAGGTCCGCCCGCCCTGGGCGTCCTCCCGGACGTCGCGCAGGATGTTGGTGAGCTGGAGTGCGAGGCCGAGCGTGTCGGCGTACTCGGGCGCGCGCTCGGCGCCGCGCGCCCCCGGTTCGGTGCCGAAGACGCCGAGCGAGAGGCGGCCGATGGCGCCGGCCACGCAGCGGCAGTAGACCTTCAGGTCGTCCCAGGTCTCGTAGGTCTCGCCGCGCAGGTCCATCTGGACGCCGTCGATCAGTTCGTCGAGCCCGCCGAGCGGGATCGGGAACTGCCGGGCGGCGTGCGCGAGGGCGACGGCGACCGGGTCGGTGTCGTCCTCGTCGACCTCGCCCGCGTGGATCCGGGCGAGCGTCGCCCGGGTCTCCTCCAGCCGGGCGACCTTGACGTCGGCCGCCAGCTCGCCGTCGCCGATGTCGTCGACGCGGCGCGAGAACGCGTACAGCGCCGACATCGCCCGGCGCTTGGGCGCCGGCAGCAGCCGGATGCCGTAGGCGAAGTTGCGGGCCTGCTGTCCGGTGACGGTCTCGCAGTAGCTGTAGGCGGCGAGTACCGGTGCCGACGCGTTCGCTGACGACTCCACGGCCTGGATCACCCCTCTCCTCGCAGGGTCGGGCCCACCTCGCGCAGCAAGCGGGCCTTGCCGGGCTTGGGCGGGCCGGGAAGTACGTCGTGATCGGCGGCGGCGATCGCCCCGAGGGCAGCCCGGCCACCCGCCACGAACCCCGCGAGCAGCAGGCGCAGCCGGCCGCGGACGCTGCCCACCAGGGGCGCGCCCTCGCTCAGCAGGTCGCGGGCGCGCTGGGCCTCGAAGGCGACCAGGGCGCGCACCGACGCGTTCGCGGTGGGCGCGGCGAGGTCCGCCTCCTGGACGTGGAAGCGCTTCATGTCCTCGGCGGGCAGGTAGATCCGGTCCCGGGCGAGGTCCTCGGCCACGTCCTGGAGGTGCTCGACGATCTGCAGGGCGGTGCAGATCGCGTCGGAGCGGCGGACCCGTTCGGGTGTCGAGGTGCCGGTGACGGCGAGGACGAGCCGGCCCACCGGGTTGGCGGACAGCTCGCAGTAGGCGAGGAGGTCGTCGTAGGTCTCGTACCGGCCGACCAGCTGGTCCTGGCGGTTGGCGGCGATCAGGCCGAGGAAGGGCTCGGGGGTGAGCGAGCGGCGGCGCACGGTCGGCACCAGGCGGAGCAGCAGCGGGTGGCGGGGGGTGCCGTCGAAGACCCGGCGCAGGTCCTCCTCGAAGGCGTCCAGCATCAGCAGCCGGTCGCCGGCCCGGTCCTCGGGGACGCCGAGGAGGCGGGCGTCGGCGCCGCCGGGGGCCAGGTCGCCGTCGCCGATGTCGTCGACGAGGCGGGCGAAGCCGTACACGGCCATGAGGTCGGTGCGCCAGTCGCGGGGCAGGAAGAAGGGGGCGACGGGGAAGTTCTCGTCCGCGGCTTTGGCGAGGGTGGCGCGTTCCGCGTCGCCGGCCGGTGCCGGGTCGGTGGTCGTCATCGCGGGCTGCCCTGGGCGGAGACGGCGCACGCGTCGCGGAGGTGGGGAGTTTCCGTCGCCATTGCCGTCACATCTCCCGTTCTACACTGCCGACCCAATTCACACTATTACGGACACACCGCCCGGCCGCCCACGCGGCGGGCCCGCTCGAGGGTGTCGGGCATTATCGCCCCATGTGCCGCGTTTCGGGACCGGTCCAGCTTACGTTGTACAACGCACGGAGGCCCGCCCGGGTCCTCCGCGCATCACGACAACACACCGATTCACATCAAGATTCCTGAAAACAGCAGGAGTTGACGTTTCCTTTGCAGACGCGGGCGCCGCCGGAGCAGTTCCGGCGGGGCTCCGGCGTGTCGGGCTACTTGCCCGTGAACTTCTCGTACTCCTTGAGCACCTCGTCGGTCGGGCCGTCCATGCGCAGCTCGCCGCGCTCCAGCCACAGCACGCGGTTGCAGGTGTCCCGGATGGACTTGTTGTTGTGGCTGACCAGAAAGACGGTGCCGGCCTCCTTGCGCAGCTCCCGGATGCGCTCCTCGGAGCGCGTCTGGAACTTGCGGTCACCGGTGGCCAGCGCCTCGTCGATCATCAGGACGTCGTGGTCCTTCGCGGCGGCGATGGAGAACCGCAGGCGGGCGGCCATGCCGGAGGAGTAGGTACGCATCGGAAGGGTGATGAAGTCGCCCTTCTCGTTGATCCCGGAGAAGTCGACGATGTCCTGGTAGCGCTCCTTGATCTGCTCGCGGGACATGCCCATGGCGAGGCCGCCGAGGATGACGTTGCGTTCGCCGGTCAGGTCGTTCATCAGGGCCGCGTTCACGCCGAGCAGGGAGGGCTGGCCGTCGGTGTAGACCTTGCCGCGCTCGGCGGGCAGCAGGCCGGCGATGGCCCGCAGCAGGGTCGACTTGCCGGACCCGTTGGAGCCGATGAGGCCGATGGCCTCGCCCCGGTAGGCGGTGAAGGAGACGCCGCGCACGGCGTGCACCTTGCGCACGCCCCGTTCCTCGCCGCGCTTGATCATCCGGCTCAGCGCGGCGGTCGCGCTGCCCTTGCCGGTCTTGGCGCCGTTGACACGGTAGACGATGTGCAGGTCGTCCGCGATGACCGTCGGGACCCGCGTGCCCTGCTGCTGCTCAGCCACGGCCGTACCTCTCCTCAGCCTTCCAGAAGTACACGAAGCCGCCCACGGCGAGGGCCACGGCCCAGCCGAGCGCCACCGCCCACACGTGCGGCGGCAGGTTCTCGGAGCCGTACCCGTCGATCAGCGCGAAGCGGATCAGGTCCATGTAGACGGCGGCCGGGTTCCACTGGAGCACGTCGGCCAGCCAGGCCGGCTTGTCCTCCAGCATGATCGGGATGGAGAACATCACGCCGGACCCGTACATCCAGGTCCGCATGATGAACGGCATCAGCTGGGCCAGGTCCGGCGTCTTGGCGCCCATCCGGGCCACGATCAGCGCCAGCCCCATGTTGAAGAGGAACTGCAGGACCAGTGCCGGGAGGATCAGCAGCCAGGACAGCGAGGGGTAGCTGCCGAAGCCGATCACCACCGCGAACATCACGATCATCGACGCCAGCAACTGCTGGAGCTGCTGGAACGCGAACGAGATCGGCAGCGAGGCGCGGGGGAAGTGCAGCGCCCGCACCAGTCCGAGGTTGCCGGAGATGGCGCGCACGCCCGCCATCGCGGAGGACTGGGTGAAGGTGAAGACGAACACACCCGTCACCAGGAACGGGATGTACACGTCCTTCTCCATGCCGCGGCCCGCGTTCAGGATGAGGCCGAAGATCAGGAAGTAGACGAGCGCGTTCAGCAGCGGTGTGGCCACCTGCCACAGCTGGCCGAGCTTGGCCTGGCTGTACTGGGCGGTCAGCTTCGCCTGGGAGAAGGCGAGGATGAAGTGGCGGCGCCCCCAGAGCTGACGGACGTACTCCGCGAGGGACGGCCGGGCACCGCTGACGGTCAGCCCGTGCCTGGCGGCGAGCTGGGCCGCCGTGAGGCCCTCGTCGGGCGACACGGGCTTGGTCATGGCGACCGTGCCGTCGTGCGTTGTCTCACTCACTAGTGGATACTTTCGTCTTCGTCCGTGCGCGGCCGGTACGGGTTCGGCACGGTCCTGTCGGCCTCGAAGGGGTCCGGTCGGACCCGGGTGGGGCCACAAGCCCTCGGGTACGAGCTTGTCAGATCACCGGAGGCCGGCCCAGCCGGGTCAGGCGCCACACCGTACGCCACCGCATGGGCCGACGGGGACCGCAGGGGGTGGCCCAGCCCTCGCGGAAGCCGCCGAACCAGGCCTTCAGGGCCGGGCGCGAGGGGCGGCGGAGCAGGGTGAGCAGCATCCACACCCCGAGATAGACCGGGACGAGGAGCGCGGGGAGGTTGCGGCGGGCCAGCCAGACGCGGTTGCGGGCGACCATGCGGTGGTAGACGGCGTGCCGGGAGGGCGCGGTCGTCGGGTGGTTCAGCACCATGTCGGACCGGTAGTCGATCAACCAGCCTGCGTCGAGGGCCCGCCAGGCGAGGTCGGTCTCCTCGTGGGCGTAGAAGAACGCGTCCGGCAGGCCGCCGACCTGCGCGAGGACGCGGGTGCGCACGGCGTTGGCGCCGCCGAGGAAGGTGGTGACCCGGGAGGAGCGCATCGGGTCGGACGCGCGCAGCCTCGGCACGTGCCGCCGCTGGGTCTCGCCGGTGTCCGGGTCGGCGATGCGGAAGCTGATGATGCCCAGGTCGTCGTCGGCCGCGAAGGCCTGCCGGCACAGCTCGGCGGTGTCGGTGCGGGCGAGCAGGCCGTCGTCGTCGAGGAAGAGCAGGATGTCGACGTCCTGGCCGCCCGGTCCGAAGGCCTCGATGCCGACGTTGCGGCCGCCGGGGATGCCCAGGTTCTCGGGCAGCTCGACGGTGCGCACGCCCGCCGGCACCTCCGGGACGGGCGAGCCGTTGCCGACCACGACCACCTCGACCGGGTCGCCGTCCTGCTTGGCGACCGAGTCGAGGAGGGCACGCAGCTCGTCGGGGCGGTTGCCCATGGTGATGACGACGGCACCGACCTTCATGGCGCCGCTCACTTCAGCCTGCTGGAGGCGAGGACGGACACGAGGTGCAGCAGGGTCTGCAGGAGCGCGATGCCGGCGAGTACGGCGGTGCCGAGCCGGGTGAAGAACAGGTCACCGCGGCTCGCGTCGACTATGGCGAGGACCAGGATGAGCAGCGACGCCTCGATGCCGAGGATCAGCCGGTGGAACTTGAGCGCCCCGGCGGCCCGGCGGGCCAGCGCCATGCCGGAGGAGCGGATCTCGGACGCGGACTCCTTGACCGGGGCCATCCCGGCCTGGTGCCGGGCGACGCCCACCAGGTCGGTCTCGGCCTTGATCAGGATCGCGCCGAGGGCGGCCAGGGTGCCGAGGAAGGCCCACAGCCAGTCGATCCGCCCGGTGCCCCAGATGTCGGCGGCGCGCAGGCCGAGGCCGACCAGGACCGCGGCGTCGGTCAGGTAGGCGCCGACCCGGTCGAGATAGACGCCGCCGAGGGAGTACTGCTTCTTCCAGCGCGCGACCTCGCCGTCGACGCAGTCCAGCAGCAGGTAGAGCTGGACCGCCACGACGCCGAGCACCGCGCCCGTGATGCCGGGCACCAGCAGGGCCGGGGCCGCGAGCACGCCGCAGACGGTCATCAGGTACGTGAGCTGGTTGGGCGTGATCCTGGTGTTCACCAGGTAGCGGTCGATCCGCAGCGAGACCTCACGCATGTAGAGGCGTCCCGCCCAGTGCTCACCGCTGCGCCGGTCCTTGACCCCCGCGGGGTGGACGACCGGACGTAGTTCAGCTACCGATGGCCTTGACATAGTCGGCGTACAGGTCCTTGATCTGGTCGGTTTTCAGGTCGAGGTGCTCGAGGATCGTGTAGCGGCCGGGTCGCGTCTGCGGGGCGAACTCCACGGCCCGGACGAATTCGTCCGGCGTGAACCCGATCTCCTCGGGCAGCACCGGCAGCCCGTGCCGGCGCAGCACCCCGGCCATGTGGGCGGACTCCTCGTGGGCGCCGCGCAGGTACATCGCGAAGGCCGCGCCCAGGCCGCACTGCTCGCCGTGGGCGGCTGCGCGCTGGGGGTAGAGCAGGTCGAAGGCGTGGTTGATCTCGTGGCAGGCGCCGGAGGACGGGCGCGAGTCGCCGGACACCGACATGGCGATCCCGCTGAGCACCAGCGCCTCGGCCAGCACCTGGAGGAACTCGTTGTCCCCGATGCCGCCCGGGTGCCGGAGCACGGCCTCGCCGGCCTGGCGGGCCATCGCGGCGGCCAGTCCGTCGATCCGCTCGCCCTTGACCCGGTTGGCCAGCTCCCAGTCCGCGATCGCGGAGACGTTGGAGACGGCGTCGCCGATGCCCGCCCGCACGAAACGGGCCGGTGCCGCACGGATCACGTCCAGGTCGATGACGACCGCGATCGGGTTCGGGACTCCGTAGGAGCCGCGGCCCGCGTCGTTGTCGAGGGTGGCGACCGGCGAGCACAGGCCGTCGTGCGCGAGGTTCGTCGGCACGGCGACCAGCGGGAGGCCGACGCGCGCCGCGGCGAACTTGGCACAGTCGATGATCTTGCCGCCGCCGAGGCCGACGACCGCGTCGTAGTGACCGCCCTTCATGGCGCCGGCCAGCTTGATCGCGTCGTCCAGGGTGCCGCCGCCGACCTCGAACCAGTCGGCGCCGGGCAGGGACGGGGCGACGCGCTCGCGCAGCCGGGCACCCGAACCGCCGCTGACGGCGACGGCGAGCTTGCCCGAGTGGGAGATGCGCTCGTCGGCGAGCACACACCCCAGGTCGTCGAGGGCACCCGCGCGGATGTCCACGACGACCGGCGACGGGATGAGCCTCGTCAGTACTGGCACGCGATCTCCCTGCCCTTGGCGAGGTCGTCGTGGTTGTCGATCTCCACCCACTTGACGTCGCCGATCGGCGCCACGTCGATCTTGAAGCCGCGGTTGACCAGCTCCTGGTAGCCGTCCTCGTAGTAGAGCTGCGGGTCGCGCTCGAAGGTGGTCTTCAGGGCGTCGGCCAGGTCGGCGGCGGCCTCGCCCTCGATGAGGGTGACGCCGATGTACTCGCCGGTCGCCTCGGCCGGGTCCATCAGCTTGGTGATGCGCTGGACGCCCTTGTCGGGGTCGACGACGACCTTCATCTCCTCCTCGGCGAGGTTCTTCACCGTGTCGAGGGCGAGGATGATCTTCTTGCCGTCGCCGCGGGCGGCGAGCAGGGTCTTCTCGACGGAGACCGGGTGCACCGTGTCGCCGTTGGCGAGGATCACGCCGTCCTTGAGGGCGTCACGGCCGCACCACAGGGAGTAGGCGTTGTTCCACTCCTCGGCCTTGTCGTTGTCGATGAGGGTGAGCTTGACGCCGTACTTGCGCTCCAGCTCCTCCTTGCGGTCGTACACGGCCTCCTTGCGGTAGCCGACGATGATCCCGACCTCGGTCAGGCCGACCTCGGCGAAGTTCGCCAGGGTCAGGTCCAGCACCGTGATGCTGTCCTCCGCCCCCTCGGGGCCGACCGGCACCAGTGCCTTGGGCAGGGTGTCGGTGTAGGGGCGCAGACGCCGGCCGGCGCCGGCGGCCAGCACGAGGCCGATCATGCGGGTTCTCCTTCGTCGTGTACGGCGGGTGCGCCGCCCTTGTGGGCGGCGACCCAGAAGCGGATGCTCTCGGCGAGCACCACGAGTGCCACGGCCACGGCGAGCACCGTGAGCGCGAGCGTGAACTGTGTGGCGGTGAGCAGCACGGCCAGGGCGGTGATCACCAGCGTGCGGCCCTCGTGCCCCCCGATCGTCCGCACCAGCCACTGCGGCGGCGCGCCCGCACCGCCGCGGATGCGGTAGACCGTGTCGTAGTGATGGTAGGCGACCGCGGCCACCAGCCCGAAAGCCGCCGGAAGTGCCCCGTTCACGTCCGCGTTGGCCGCGAGCACCAGGACGGTGCCGTACTCGGCGGCGCGGAAGAAGGGCGGGACGAGCCAGTCGAGGGCGCCCTTGAGGGGACGGGCGACGGCGAGGGCGGAGGTCAGTACGTAGACGATCGCCGCGACGAGCGGCCCGGGGCCGCCGAAGTCGGTGAGGGTGGCCGTGGCGACAACGGCGAGGCCGCCGAGGAGGGCGACGGCGGGGGCGGTGAAGCCGGGCAGGCGGCGGGCGGGCTTCGCGAAGCCCTTGGCGGCGGCCTCGGCGAGCGGTCCGGAGTCGGCGAGGTCCGCCAGGGCCGTCGCGGCGCGGTCCGTCCTCGTCGCCTTGCGGGTCAGCGAGCGCAGCACCCGGCCGGCCGTGGTGTACGTCGCGGCGAAGGCGCAGCCGATCAGCAGCGCGTAGAAGGTGATCCGGGGGGTGGCGACGGCGGTCAGGACGGCGATCATGGCCCAGCGTTCGCCGATGGGCAGGACGATCATCCGGCGTACCCAGACGGTCCAGCCCACGCTGTCGAGCTTGTCGGAGAGCGCGGCGGTGGGGCTGGCCAGCGACAATTTACCGAGCGCGGCGGCGTCGTGGTTGGCCTCGTTGAAGGAGAAGTCGACGACGTGCCGGCAGGTCTGGAGGACCATCGCGCCGAGGGCGAGCGCCCACACGTCGTCGCCGCCGTGGGCGGCGCCGAGGGCGAGGCCCGCGTAGTAGGCGTACTCCTTGGCCCGGTCGAAGGTGGCGTCGAGCCAGGCGCCGAGCGTGGAGTACTGCAGGGAGTAGCGGGCGAGCTGACCGTCGGTGCAGTCGAGGACGAAGGAGGCGATGAGCAGGACGCCGGCGGCGACGAAGCCGCCGCGGGTGCCGGTGGCCGCGCAGCCCGCCGCTATGAGCGCGGTGATCAGGGAGGCGGTGGTGACCTGGTTGGGGGTCAGTCCGCGGCGTGCGCACCAGCGGGCGATGTAGCGGGAGTAGGGGCTGATGAGGAAGGTGGTGACGAAGCCGTCGCGGGCCTTCACGGCCGACTTCAGGCGTACCGCCTCGTCGTCGACGACCGAGACCGCCTGCCGGGCCTCGTTGCGGGCCTGCGGGTCGGCGGGGACGGCGGCGACGAGGCTGCCGAGCTCGGGGCGGTGCACGTCGGCGCCGTCGGCGTCGAGGGCGGCGGCGATCCGGTCGGCGAGGCCGTCGGCGTCCCGCGCGACCGGCTCGGTCCGCGCGGGGGCTCCCCCCTGTGCGGTGGCGCCGCTCGCCGAGTGCTCCCGGGCCATGGCGCGGGTCAGGGTCTGGCGGGCCTCCGGCTGGGCGGTCACGGCGCCCGGGATCGCGGCGAGCGGGAAGCGTGGGTCGGTGAGACCGAGGCGCAGGGTGTGCACGTGGCCGACGAAGCGGGCGTCGACCACGGCGACCCGCTCTCCGGCCGGCACTCGGGCCAGCAGCGTCTCGGCGTCGGCGGCGTCCGGCGCGAGCTCGACGTCGAAGCCCAGGGATCGCAGCTCGCTCTCGATCGACGAACCGGGGACCAGCTGACCGGTGAGGATGGCGGTCGACAACCGAACTCACTCCCTGGGTGCCGACGCCTGGGCGCCGGGCCTGTGCATGGTGGGGCGCCCGCGCCTGCGGCACCCGGGCGGCATGTCGGCAGAGGTTATCGGATGCCGGGAACGCCGTGTTCACCGCCCGTTTCACGGTCGGTCGACGCCACTTGCACCCGCCTTGGCCTCGATCATCATCGTGGATGCGGGGCCCGCCCCACAAACCGCACCCCCAGACCGGACATCGCGGACATCGCACAGGGTCGACGGGCATGCGCCCTGCGTCAGGGCCACCTCCCCGCCGCCGCTCCCCGGCCTCCTCCGGAGGGACCCCCCGAGTCGCTTCGAACGCCCTGACCTGCACAACGTTTCCGCAGGTCAGGGCACATGACAACGGTGTTCAGTGCCGCGTTGCCGGATACCCCCTACCCGTAGTTGACTGTGGTCCGGACGACGGACGTACACGGACGCACAGGGAGGCGGCTTCTCATGGGGGCTGGGCACGATCACGGGCATGCGCACGGGGCGCGCGGCGGCGGGACGGCGAGCGCCGCGTACCGGGGCAGGCTCCGGGTGGCGCTGGCGATCACCGTCTTCGTCATGGTCGTCCAGATCGTCGGCGGTGTGCTCGCCGACTCGCTCGCCCTGGTCGCCGACGCGGCGCACATGGCCACGGACGCGCTGGGCCTCGGCATGGCGCTGCTGGCCATCCACTTCGCGAACCGGCCGCCGAGCGACCGGCGGACCTTCGGGTACGCCCGCGCGGAGATCCTGGCGGCCCTGGCCAACTGTCTGCTGCTGCTCGGGGTCGGGGGCTACATCCTGTTCGAGGCGATCGAGCGGTTCATCACGCCCGCCGGCACCGACGGCGGGCTGGCCGTCGTCTTCGGCGTGATCGGCCTGGTCGCCAACATGGTGTCGCTCACCCTGCTGATGCGGGGGCAGAAGGAGAGCCTCAACGTGCGCGGCGCCTTCCTGGAGGTGGCGGCGGACGCGCTGGGCTCGCTGACCGTGATCGTCTCCGCGCTGGTGATCCTGGGCACCGGCTGGCAGGCGGCCGACCCGATCGCCTCGCTGGTCATCGGCCTGATGATCGTGCCGCGCACGGTACGGCTGCTGCGCGAGACGCTGGACGTCCTGCTGGAGGCCGCGCCCAAGGACGTCGACATCGCCGAGGTGCGCGCCCACATACTGGCGCTGGACGGCGTCGAGGACGTGCACGACCTGCACGCCTGGACGATCACCTCGGGCATGCCGGTGCTGTCGGCGCACGTGGTGGTCAGCGGCGAGGTGCTGAGCGCGATCGGCCACGAGAAGATGCTGCACGAGTTGCAGGGCTGCCTGGGCGACCACTTCGACGTGGAGCACTGCACCTTCCAGCTGGAGCCCGGCGGGCACGCGGAGCACGAAGCCCGGTTGTGCCACTGAGACGCACCCGCCCCCGGCGAGCGGTCCAGGGGGCGCGTGCATAGGGGTGCGCGCCGTGGAGTGCGGCCGTCCGCCGCCCGAGCGCGTCCCGCCCTCCGCCCGTGCGCTCCCGTCCTCCGCTCCACCCTTCCCGGTCGCGTCCTCGACGGTTCCCGGACCGCGCCGCCGGGAATGATCAACCCTCGGGCCCCACCTCGGCGTCCGACCGGTCAGACCGCCGCCCGCGCCGCCGCGCGGGACATGCGGAGTGCCGGGAAGTGCCGAGAGTGCCGGATTCGTACGGCACACTTGGGGCGCGAGGACCGAGTTGAAGGATGGGTATGCCGATCACTCCTGCCACCGAGACGCACAGTTCGTCGAACGGCACCGCAGACGCGATCTTGCTGGAACTGGTCGACGAGAACGGTGCGACGATCGGCACCGCGGAGAAGCTCTCCGCGCACCAGCCGCCGGGACGGCTGCACCGTGCCTTCTCCGTGTTCCTCTTCGACGAGCGCGGCCGGCTGCTGCTCCAGCAGCGGGCGCTGGGCAAGTACCACTCCCCCGGTGTGTGGTCCAACACGTGCTGCGGTCACCCCTACCCCGGCGAGGCGCCCTTCGCGGCAGCGGCCCGGCGGACGTACGAGGAGCTGGGTGTCTCCCCCTCGCTGCTCGCCGAGGCGGGCACCGTGCGCTACAACCACCCCGACCCGGCCTCCGGGCTGGTGGAGCAGGAGTACAACCACCTCTTCGTCGGCCTGGTGCAGGCCGCGCTGCGGCCCGACCCGGAGGAGGTGGCCGAGACGGCCTTCGTGGACCCGGCCGAGCTGGCCGAGCGGCACGCGAAGGACACCTTCTCGGCATGGTTCATGACCGTGCTGGACGCGGCCCGGCCCGCAGTCCGGGAGCTGACGGGTCCCTCGGCCGGGTGGTGAGCAGCCCTACCGCAGGGCGTGCTTGAGCGGCAGGGCGGCCCAGATCACCTTGCCGCCGCTCGCCGTGTGGGCCACGTCGCACGCCCCGCCCGCCTCCCGGGTGATCTCCCGGACCAGGAGCAGTCCGCGCCCGCCCGTCTGCCCGTGGTCGGCCTCCAGGGCGGTCGGGCGGTAGGGGTGGCTGTCCTCCACGGACACCCGCACCCACTCGGGCCCGACGGCGACCTCCACGGCGAGCACCGGCGACAGCACCGCCGCGTGCCGGACGGCGTTGGTGACCAGCTCCGAGACGATCAGCAGCAGTCCCTGCGTCACGTCGTCGGAGACCGGCACGCCCTGGCGCACCAGCAGGTCCCGCACGGCGTGCCTCGCCTGCGGGACCGACGCCTCCACGGCGGGGGCGGTGAACCGCCAGACGCCTTCGTACGGCAGCGGCCCGGCGGGCCCGGTCTCGTCCATCGTCCGGTCGCCACCCCTGGGCTCGATTGTCACCACACCCCTGAGTGTTGGGAACGCGTCGCTCCCCTCCTGATGACTGAACACAAGTCAGCTGGTATCGAACGGTTCTGATCGTTGGCGTATGACACGGTCAGTTGTGGGACCGTTCCTGTTCCGCTCACACCGTCCGTACGAACCCAACGGGTCGGCGGATAGCATCCGGCGCATGGAGCCCCAGCTGCTGCACCGGGTCGCCGACTCGGTCGCGACCGTCGTCGTCCACCACCCGGCCAAGCGCAACGCCATGACGGCGCGGATGTGGCGGGCGCTGCCGCCGCTGCTCGACGCCCTGGCCGGCGATCCGGCGGTGCGGGCGCTGGTGCTCACCGGTGAGGGCGGCACGTTCTGCGCCGGGGCCGACATCTCGACCCTGCGGGAGTCCGCGGAGGAGGCTCAGGGTCTCGCCGTGCTCGCCGAGGAGGCCCTGGCGGCCTTCCCCAAGCCGACGCTGGCCGCGGTCCGCGGTCACTGCGTGGGCGGCGGGACGCAGTTGGCGGCCGCCTGCGACCTGCGGTTCGCCGAGGAGTCCGCGCTGTTCGGGGTGACTCCGGCCAAGCTGGGGGTCGTGTATCCGGCGTCCTCGACCCGGCGGCTGGCGGCGCTGACCGGGCCGGCCACCGCGAAGTACCTGCTGTTCTCGGGAGAGTTGATCGACGCCGGGCGGGCGCTGCGCACGGGCCTGGTCGACGAGGTGCTGCCGGAGGGCGAACTCGGCAAACGGGTGGCGGAGTTCACCCGGACCCTCACGTCCCGCTCGCAGCTGACGCAGGCCGCGGCGAAGGAGTTCGCGGACGGGCGCACCGACCGGGACGCGTACTGGACGGCGCAGGCACGCGGCAGCGGCGACCTCGCGGAGGGGGTCGCCGCCTTTCTGGAGCGCAGGCGGCCGGAGTTCGGCTGGAGCGTCCCGGGGAGCGCGTCTACGTCAGGGTGAACCGGTTACGGGTGTGGAACTCCTCGACGAGATGGGCGGGCGCCTTCTCGGGGGACCCCGCGTCGTAGGGCGGCCGGGGGTCGTACTCGGTCAGCAGCTGAACGGCCTGGGCGTGCTCGTCACCGGCGATCCGGCCGACCAGGGTGAGGCCCATGTCGATGCCGGAGGAGACACCGGCCGCCGTGACGTACTTGCCGTCGGTGACCACCCGCTCCCCGGTCGGCTCGGCGCCGAACTGCTTCAGGAGGTTCAGTGCCAGCCAGTGCGAGGTGGCGCGGCGGCCGTCCAGCAGGCCCGCGGCGGCGAGCAGCAGGGAGCCGGAGCAGACCGAGGTGGTCCAGGTGCTGGTGGCGTCGACCGCACGGAGCCACTCCAGCAGGATCGTGTTCTCCATCTGCGCGTCCTGCCCGGGGCCGCCGGGCACGACGACGACATCCGGGTGCGGCACGTCCGGAAGGGTCCGGTCGGCGGTCAGCGCCAGGCTTCCCGTCTCGTTGCGGACGGGACCGGTCCGCTCGGCGACGAACACGGTCTCCGCGTCCGGGATGCGGCTGAGTGTCTCGTACGGGCCCACGGCGTCCAGGGCGGTGAAGCGGTCGAAGAGGACGATCGCGATCTGCACGGGTTTCCTTCCGGTCGGTGTCGTTGTGGTACGGGATACGTGGGTCACCGGACGGGTGCCGGGCGGAAGCGACGGCGGTATTCGGCCGGCGAGGTTCCGAGGGTCCTGACGAAGGCGCGCCGCATGGCCTCCGGAGTGCCGTACCCGCTGGCGCGGGAGACCTCCTCGACGCCGTCCGCCGTGTCCTCCAGCAGCCGGCGCGCGTGTTCCAGCCGGACCCGGTCGACGTAGCGGCCGGGTGTCGTGCCCGTCTCCGCCTGGAAAGCCCGGGCGAAGTGGCGGGGCGAGAAGCCGGTGCGGGCGGCGAGCGACTCGACGCCCAGGTCGGCCCCGGGGTGCTCGGTGATCCACTGCTGGACCTCGCGCAGGGGCTCGCGCCGGGCGGTCTGAGCGGCCAGCTGGGCGCTGAACTGGGCCTGGTTGCCGGGGCGGCGCAGGAACACCACCAGGTGGCGGGCGACGGTGAGGGCGGCGTCCCGGCCCAGGTCCTCCTCGACCAGGGCGAGGGCGAGGTCGATGCCTGAGGTGACACCGGCGGAGGTGGCGACGTGGCCGTCCCGGATGTAGATCGGGTCGGGGTCGACGTCCACGGCCGGGTGGTCGCGGGCGAGCCGGTCCGAGTACGCCCAGTGGGTGGTCGCGCGGCGGCCGTCCAGCAGCCCCGCCCGGGCGAGCAGGATCGCTCCCGTGCACACGGAGACCAGGCGCCGGGCGCGGGGGCCGTGCCCGCGCAGCCATTCGATCAGGTGCCGGTCGGGGTGCCGGGTGCCCTGGCCGCCCGGGACGACCAGGGTGTCCGGGTCCTCCGAGTCCGAGGTGAGGGCCTGGTCCGGTACGACGGTCAGACCGCTGGATGTGCGCACGGCAGCGCCGTCCAGCGAGGCCGTACGGATGCGGTACGTCCCCGGCGTGTGCTTCTCCGCGCCCGCGAAGACCTCCACGGGGCCGGTGACATCGAGGCTCTGGACGTCGTCGAAGAGGACGACAAGGACGGTTCGCTGCGCCATGCGTCGATTCTTCGCCCGCACCGCGAACGGCCGCAATGCCGCGTGTCCCACCTTTCCTGCCATGCCGCACGCGTGCGCGAAGCAGCCCTGGATGACGTACTGAGCGGTTGGTAACCTGCCGGGCATGACCACTGCCGCCATCGACGCACGCGCCGGCCGCCGCTGCCACAACGCGCTCAACTCGCTGCACTCGACGCACTACTTCTCGCCCGACACGGGCCGGGAGCTGAGCGCCCTCGGGGTCACCGACCCCCGGGCGGTCAACTTCGCGGTGCGCGCCGCCGCGCTCGGGCCGGTGGGCGCCGGCGCGGTGACGGCGGCGTTCTACAACTACAAGCACGACCTCGTCGCCCGGCACGTGCCCGCCGTGTGGGAGACCGTCACGCCCGAGCAGGCGCTGGCGGCACGCGCGCGTGCCGTCGACGCGACGCTGCGCCGGCTGCTCGGCGAGGGGACCGTGTCGTCGGCGGAGATGTCGGAGGCGGCCACTCTGGCGCTGCGGGCCGCCGAGGCCTGCTCGCGCGGTGCGCGCCCGCTGTACTCGGCCCACGCCGACCTCCCTGTGCCCGACGCGCCGCACCTGGCGTTGTGGCACGCGGCGACGCTGCTGCGCGAACACCGGGGCGACGGTCACCTCGTCGCGCTGGCGGCGGCGGAGCTGGACGGTCTGGAGGCGCTGGTGACGCACACCGCGACCGGCAGGGGCATGGCACCGAAGTGGGTCTTCAGCACGCGTGGCTGGACCCGGGAGGAGTGGGACGCGGCGGTGGACCGGCTGCGCGGGCGCGGCCTCGTCGACGACGCCGGAGAACTGACGGAGCGCGGGGTGGCACTGCGCGACGGGATCGAACAGGAGACGGACCGGCTCGACGCGGCCCCCTACACCCACCTGGGAGCGGAGGGCGTGGCGCGCCTGACAGAGCTCGCGTCGGCCTTCGCCCGCACGGCGGTCGGCGCGGGCGCCTTCCCCGCGGACCTGTTCGGCAAGCGCTGAGGGGCTCGTACGGCGCACGTCGCGCGCCGGGGGCCGCGCATCTCACGTCGCGGACCCCGGGGCGCCAATCCCGCACCGCGGGGCGCGGGGCGCGGGGCGCGGGGCGTGTCGTGTCGAGTCCGGGGTCACGCATCGCGGTCGCGGCGGGGCGAGGGCCGGGCGGCGCGCGTCGCGGACCTCAGGTCGCCAATCCCGCACCGCGGGGCGTGCGGTGTCGAGCGCGGGGTCACGCATCGCGGTCGAGGCAGGGCGAGGGCCGGGGCATCGCGCGTCGCGGACCCCGGGCGTGAGCGCGCGTTCGGGGCTCCGGGGCGAGGGCGCGCTGGCATGAGTCGCGGATCACGGGGCGTGTGCGAGCATGCCGCGCCGATGAGGAGGTACCCGTACTCTCCCCGGCCGCAGCGGCCGGGGAGACGAGAGGGGCTTTTCGTGTTCCGTGCCATCGCAGACGTACTGCGCCAGATCGGTGGCGCCATCGCCACCGTCGTGACGCTTCCCTTCCGGGCCCTGGCCCGGCTCTTCGGCGGCGCATCGTCCGCCACCCGCGGCCGCAGGGTCTGATGCCGGCTGCGGTGCGACCCGGTCGCGACGGGCCCGGGTGCCGCCCTGATCCCCGATTGTCGGTGTCACCTGCCACAATTGCCGCGCAACCTCAGTGAGAAGGCGGTACGGGATCGTGACGACACCCGGGTCCAGCGCGTCCAGCGACGTGAGGTCCATCGAAGGCAGGATCGCCGAGGAGCTCGGCGTACGGGAGCGGCAGGTGAAGGCCGCGGTGGAGCTGCTCGACGGCGGCTCGACGGTGCCCTTCATCGCCCGCTACCGCAAGGAAGCGACCGAGATGCTCGACGACGCGCAGCTGCGCACGCTCGAGGAGCGGCTGCGCTATCTGCGGGAGTTGGAGGAGCGGCGTACGGCGATCCTCGACTCGGTGCGCGAGCAGTGCAAGCTCACCGAGGAGCTGGAGGCGCGCATCCGGACGGCCGGGACCAAGGCCCGGCTGGAGGACATCTACCTGCCGTTCAAGCCGAAGCGGCGGACGAAGGCGCAGATCGCGCGCGAGGCTGGTCTCGAGCCGCTGGCCGAGGGCCTGCTCGGGGACCCGTCGGTGGACCCCTTGGCAGCCGCCGCCGCGTTCGTGGACGCGGACAAGGGCGTGGCGGATCCGCAGGCCGCCCTCGACGGTGCCCGGTCGATCCTCACCGAGAAGTTCTCGGAGGACGCCGACCTGATCGGCGAGCTGCGCGAGCGGATGTGGGGACGCGGGCGGCTCGCCGCCAAGGTGAAGGAGGGCAAGGAGGAGGCCGGCGCCAAGTTCGCCGACTACTTCGACTTCGCCGAGCCGTTCACCGAGCTGCCCTCGCACCGCATCCTCGCCATGCTGCGCGGCGAGAAGGAGGACGTGCTCGACCTGGTCCTGGAGCCCGAGGAGGCCACCGACGGACCGTCGTCGTACGAGGGGATCGTCGCGAGCCGGTTCGGGATCGCCGACCGCGGCCGGCCCGGCGACAAGTGGCTGAAGGACACGGTCCGCTGGGCCTGGCGCACCCGCGTCCTGGTGCACCTCGGCATCGACCTGAGGCTGCGGCTGCGCACGGCCGCCGAGGACGAGGCGGTCAACGTCTTCGCCGCCAACCTGCGCGACCTGCTGCTGGCCGCCCCGGCCGGCACCCGCGCGACGCTCGGCCTGGACCCGGGCTTCCGTACGGGCGTGAAGGTCGCCGTGGTCGACGCGACCGGCAAGGTCGTGGCCACCGACGTGATCCACCCGCACGTGCCGGCCAACCGGTGGGACGAGGCGATCGCCAAGCTGGCGCGGCTCGCGAAGGAGCACGCGGTCGAGCTGGTCGCGATCGGCAACGGCACCGCGTCCCGCGAGACCGACAAGCTCGCCGGGGAGCTGATCGCCAAGCACCCGGAGCTGAAGCTGACCAAGGTGATGGTGTCCGAGGCCGGCGCCTCCGTGTACTCGGCCTCCGCCTTCGCCTCCCAGGAGCTGCCGGACATGGACGTCTCGCTGCGCGGCGCGGTGTCGATCGCCCGACGGCTCCAGGACCCGCTGGCCGAGCTGGTGAAGATCGACCCGAAGTCGATCGGCGTCGGCCAGTACCAGCACGACCTGTCCGAGGTGAAGCTGTCCCGCTCCCTGGACGCGGTCGTCGAGGACTGCGTGAACGGCGTGGGCGTGGACGTCAACACGGCGTCGGCGCCGCTGCTCGCCCGAGTCTCCGGCATCACCTCCGGGCTCGCCGAGAACATCGTCGCGCACCGGGACGCGAACGGGCCGTTCTCGTCGCGGACCGAGCTGAAGAAGGTGTCGCGGCTCGGCCCCAAGGCGTACGAGCAGTGCGCGGGCTTCCTGCGGATCCGGGGCGGCAGCGACCCGCTGGACGCCTCCAGCGTGCACCCCGAGGCGTATCCCGTGGTGCGCAGGATGGTGAAGACCGCCGGGCAGGAGGTGGCCGGGCTGATCGGCAACACGTCCGTGCTGCGGTCGCTGAAGCCGGCGGAGTTCGTGGACGAGACGTTCGGTCTGCCGACGGTCTCCGACATTTTGCGGGAGCTGGAGAAGCCGGGGCGCGACCCGCGGCCGGCCTTCAAGACGGCCACCTTCAAGGAGGGCGTGGAGAAGATCTCCGACCTGTCGTCGGGGATGGTGCTGGAGGGGGTTGTCACGAACGTGGCGGCCTTCGGGGCGTTCGTGGACGTCGGTGTGCACCAGGACGGGCTGGTGCATGTGTCCGCGATGTCGAAGACGTTCGTGAAGGATCCGCGGGACGTGGTGAAGCCCGGGGACATCGTGAAGGTGAAGGTGCTGGACGTCGACATTCCGCGGAAGCGGATCTCTTTGACGCTGCGGTTGGACGACGAGGCTGCTCCTCAGGGGGAGCAGAAGAAGGAGCGTGGGGGGAGGCCGCCCCGGCAACGGAAGGCCGCCGGCGGGAAGGGGAGGGCGTCTGCGGCACCGGAGCCTTCCAACGGGGCGATGGCGGACGCGTTGCGGCGGGCCGGGTTGGCGTAGGCGCGGGGCGATTGGGGCGGGGGGTGGGTGCGCGGCCCGGCGCTTGCGGGGTGCCGCCCGCGCCCACCCGTGCCGCCCCTGGGGGTACCTCCCAAGCCGTTCAGGCACTGAGGGAGGCACGATTGCCCGCGGCTAGTTGTGGCGTTCCACCACCTTGCCGTCCGTTACCTCCAAGCGGCGGGTCACTCTCACCCCGTTCAGCATGCGGCGGTCGTGGGTGATCAGGAGGAGGGTGCCCTCGTAGGCGTCCAGGGCCGACTCCAGTTGTTCGATGGCCGGGAGGTCGAGGTGGTTGGTCGGCTCGTCGAGGACCAGGAGGTTGACGCCCCGGCCCTGGAGGAGCGCGAGGGCCGCCCTCGTGCGCTCGCCCGGTGAGAGGGTCGACGCCGGTCGCATGACGTGGTCCGCCTTCAGGCCGAACTTGGCCAGGAGGGTGCGGACGTCCGCCGGTTCCGTGCCGGGGACGGCGGCGCGGAAGGCGTCCAGCAGCGGCTCGGGCCCGTGGAACAGCTCACGGGCCTGGTCCACCTCGCCCAGCAGGACGCCGGAGCCGAGCGCGGCGTGTCCGGCGTCCAGCGGGACGCGGCCCAGGAGGGCGCCGAGGAGGGTGGACTTGCCCGCGCCGTTTGCTCCGGTCACCGCGACCCGGTCCGCCCAGTCGATCTGGAGGGAGACGGGGCCGAGGACGAAGTCGCCGCGGCGGACCTCGGCGTCGCGCAGGGTGGCGACCACGGCGCCGGAGCGGGGCGCGGAGGCGATCTCCATCCGCAGTTCCCACTCCTTGCGCGGCTCCTCCACGACCTCCAGGCGCTCGATCATGCGCTGAGTCTGGCGGGCCTTGGCGGCCTGCTTCTCGCTGGCCTCGCTGCGGAACTTGCGGCCGATCTTGTCGTTGTCGTTGCCCGCCTTGCGCCGGGCGTTCTTGACGCCCTTGTCCATCCAGGTGCGCTGCATCTGGGCCCGGTCCTGGAGGGCGGCGCGCTTGTCGGCGTACTCCTCGTACTCGTCGCGGGCGTGCCGGCGGGCGACCTCGCGTTCCTCCAGGTAGCCCTGGTAGCCGCCGCCGTAGAGGTTGATCTGCCGCTGGGCGAGGTCGAGTTCGAGGACCTTGGTGACGGTGCGGGTGAGGAACTCGCGGTCGTGGCTGACGACGACGGTGCCGGCGCGCAGGCCGGTGACGAAGCGTTCGAGGCGTTCCAGGCCGTCCAGGTCGAGGTCGTTGGTCGGCTCGTCGAGGAGGAAGACGTCGTAGCGGGACAGGAGGAGGGAGGCGAGACCGGCGCGGGCGGCCTGGCCGCCGGACAGGGACGTCATCGGCTGGTCGAGGCCGACGGTGAGGCCCAGCGCGTCGACGGTCTCCTCGGCGCGTTCGTCGAGGTCGGCGCCGCCGAGGGCCAGCCAGCGCTCCAGGCTCGTCGCGTACGCGTCATCGGCGCCGGGGGCCGCCTCGACCAGGGCCTGCGTGGCCTCGTCCATGGCCCGCTGGGCGTCGGTGACGCCGGTGCGGCGGGCCAGGAAGGCCCGGACGGTCTCGCCGGACCGGCGTTCCGGCTCCTGCGGGAGGTGGCCGACGGTGGCGGTGGGCGGGGACAGGCGCAGCTCGCCCGCTTCCGGCGCGGTCAGCCCGGCGAACATCCGCAGCAGGGTGGACTTGCCCGCGCCGTTGGCTCCGACGAGACCGATCACGTCGCCGGGGGCCACGACGAGGTCGAGTCCGGTGAACAGGGAGCGGTCGCCGTGGCCGGCGGCGAGGTTCTTGGCGACGAGGGTGGCAGTCATCAGACCGTCGATCCTAGCGGCGGTCCGCCGTCCGCTCAGCCGGGTTCCGGGGGCGTCACCGCCGTCACCAGCACGCTTCCCGGAGCGCGGGCCACCAGGTAGGACTCCCCCTTCACCGTCCCGGCGTCGAGGCCGACACGGTGGGTGCCCGGTCCGAGTACTCCGTCGAAGACCTCGTGGGTGCGGGTGCGGTGGAGGCGGTCGACGCGGTACGCGGTGAGCCGTACCCGGCAGGGCGAGGTGACCTCGACGTCCGCGGCAGTACCGGTCGCCGTCAGCCGGGTCAGCCTGCGCCGTCCGGCCGGGTCGTCGTCCAGGGCGTGTTCGATCTGGGCGACGAGGAGCGGGACGATCGGGGCGAGGCCGTCGACGTGGGGCACGTCCACCCCGGCGTCCGCGAAGGCACGGCGTACGGCCGACCGCTGTTCCGCATCGGCCCCGGTGCCGAAGGCGACCGCGCCGTAGGCCCGCAGTTCCTCGGCCGGTACGGCCCCGGCGTCCTGGGTGATGTCGGCGCCGACGCCGATGGTGCGCAGGGCGGCGGCGAGTCTGGCGAGCAGGGCGACGCGGGCGCCGATGAGCAGGACCCGGCGACGACCGGACGTGGTGCGGTCGGCGTCGAGCAGGGCGGCGAGGGCGGACCGGTACTCGGTGCCGGGGAAGCGGTACGGGCCGATGCCGTGGTAGCCGTTGAAGTCGAGGTCGGCGTGGTCGCCGGTCTGCCAGGCGAAGTCCCGCCAGACGAAGTCGTCGCCGTCCCGCACGATCACGGCGGTCACCGCGCCGCAGGCGAGGTCCGCGCACTCGGGGCAGCCGTAGATGACGTACCGGCCGCCGGGCAGGGGCGCCTCGGTCTCCAGGAGCAGGCCGCGGACCTGCTCGGTGAAGATCGCGGGTGGCACGTCGGAGGCGAGCGGGGAGACGGCGTCGAGGTCGGACAGGCGGAACAGCAGGGGGCGTCCGTCGACGATGAAGTCCATGAAGTCGCGGTGGACCTGGTAGTCACCGCCGGCGAGAACCCCGCCGGCCCGCGTCGCCGGTGCCAGTCCGAAGGTCGCGTACTCGGCTGCCATGCGGTGAGTATTCCCACCGTGGGGCCGGTCTGCGCACGGCATGTCATGTTCGCTAACGTCCCCGGATGGAAACCGAACTGGGTGACGAAGTCGTCGTGGTCGGTGGCGGGGTGGTCGGCCTGACGACGGCCGTCGTGCTCGCCGAGCGCGGCAGGCGGGTACGGCTGTGGACGAGGGAGGCGGCCGAGCGGACCACCTCGGCGGTCGCGGGTGGCCTGTGGTGGCCGTACCGCGTCGAACCGGTGGCGCTGGCGCGGGCGTGGGCGCTGCAGTCGCTGGACGTGTACGAGGAGCTGGCGGCGCGGCCCGGGGTGAGCGGCGTACGCATGGTCGAAGGGGTGCTGGGTGAGACGGCCCTGGACGAGGTGGACGGGTGGGCCGCCGCCCGGCTGCCGGGGCTGCGCGCGGCGACCGCCGAGGAGTACGGCGGGACGGGGCTGTGGGCGCGGTTGCCGCTCATCGACATGCCGGCGCACCTGTCGTGGCTGCGGGAGCGGTTCGCGGCGGTGGGCGGGGTGCTGGAGAACCGCGCGGTGGACCGTCTGGACGAGGTCGAGGCGCCGGTGGTGGTCAACTGCACGGGCCTGGGCGCGCGGGAGCTGGTGCCGGACCCGTCGGTGCGGCCGGTGCGCGGGCAGCTGGTCGTGGTGGAGAACCCCGGCGTCGACACCTGGCTGGTCTCCACCGACCCGGTGTCCGGGGAGGTGGCGTACTTCCTGCCGCAGCCGGGCCGGCTCCTGCTCGGCGGCACGGCCGAGGAGGACGTCTGGGCGGACGAGCCGGACCCGGCGGTCGCGGAGGCGATCGTGCGGCGGTGCGCGGCGCTGCGGCCGGAGATCGCGGGGGCGCGGGTGCTCGGTCATCTGGTGGGGCTCAGGCCGGCGCGGGACGCGGTGCGGCTGGAGCGCGAGTCGCTGCCGGACGGGCGGGTGCTGGTGCACAACTACGGCCACGGCGGCGGGGGCGTCACCGTGGCCTGGGGCTGTGCGCGGGAGGCGGCCGAGCTCGCGTCCGGCTGACGGCGCGGGAAGGTACCCGGAAAGGGAGGGGCCGGCACGCGGTGCGTGCCGGCCCCTGTCCGTTCTCCCATCCCCCGGGTCAGTGGTGCTTGCCGATCGGGTCTCCCTCCACGTCCGGGCCGGTGCCCGGGCCGATGCGGATCTCGAAGTCGCCCTCGTACTGCTTGTGGCCCTCGATGACGGCCATCTCGACGGCCTCGGAGGCCATCTCGCCGCGCACGATGAGGGGGTCGCGGCGCAGGTCGCGCATAAGGGCGACGCACATGCCGATCATCACGATGACGAAGGGTGCCGCCGCGAGGATCGTGAGGTTCTGCAGTCCGGCCAGGGCGTCCCCTTCGCCGCTGCCGACCAGGAGCATGATGGCGGCGACCGCGCCGGTCACCACGCCCCAGAACACGACCACCCAGCGGTTGGGCTCCAGCGCGCCCTTCTGCGAGAGGGTGCCCATCACGATGGAGGCCGCGTCGGCGCCCGAGACGAAGAAGATGCCGACGAGGATCATCACCAGCAGGCTGGTGGCGGTGGCGATGGGGTACTCCTGGAGGACGGCGAAGAGCCGGCCCTCGGGAGTCGTCTCGTCCCCGAGCCGGTTCTGCTCCTGGAGCCGCATGGCCGAACCGCCGAAGACGGCGAACCAGATCAGGCTGACCGTGCTGGGCACGAGGATGACGCCGCCGATGAACTGGCGGATGGTCCGGCCCCGGCTGATGCGGGCGATGAACATGCCGACGAACGGCGTCCAAGAGATCCACCACGCCCAGTAGAAGACGGTCCAGCTGCTCAGCCAGTCCGCGACGCCCTCGCCGCCGCTGATCTCGGTGCGGCCGGCCATCTCGGGCAGGTCGCCGAGGTAGGCGAAGACCGAGGTCGGCAGCAGGTCGAGGATCAGGATGGTCGGACCGGCGACGAACACGAAGACGGCCAGGAGCAGCGCCAGCACCATGTTGGTGTTGGAAAGCCACTGGATGCCCTTCTCGACGCCGGAGATCGCCGAGGCCACGAACGCCACGGTCAGCACCGCGATGATGCCGACCAGCAGCCCGGTGCTGACCTTGTCCATCCAGTCGAGCTTCTCCACACCGGAGCCGATCTGGAGGGCGCCGAGGCCGAGCGAGGCCGCGGAACCGAAGACCGTCGCGATGATGGCGAGGATGTCGATGACCCGGCCGCTGGTGCCGTTGGCGTGCTTGGTGCCGATGAGCGGGGTGAACACGGCGCTGATGGTCTGCCGGCGGCGCCTGCGGAAGGTGCTGTAGGCGATGCCGAGGCCGACCACCGCGTAGATCGCCCACGGGTGGAGCGTCCAGTGGAACAGGGTGGTGGCCATGGCCGTCTCCATGCGGTCGCCGGAGTCGGCGGGAGAGGTGCCGGGCGGGGCGGTGTCGTAGTGCGCCAGCGGCTCGCTCACACCCCAGAACATCAGACCGATGCCCATGCCGGCGCTGAACATCATGGCGACCCAGGACACCGTGCGGAACTCGGGTTCCTCGCCCTCGGCCCCCAGGTGGATGCGGCCGTAGCGGCTGGCCGCCAGCCAGAGGGCGAAGACGACGAACCCGGAGGCCGCCAGTACGAAGGCCCAGCCGCCGTTGTGGATCAGCCCGCCGAGCATGGTGCCGGAGGCGTCCTCCAGCGAGTCGGTGCCGATGGCGCCCCAGAGGACGAAGGCGAGGGTCAGGGCCGCGGTGACACCGAAGACGACGCGGTCGGTCCGCGGCTTGTGCTCCTGGCCCGGCAGGCCCGCTTCCGAACCCGGCAGCGTGCCTCTGTCGTGGTGTTCCTTGTCGCTTGGTCGGTCCTGCGTCACAGGCGGCACCTTTCAAGTCGGTGAGGCTGAAAATACTCCTCCGCTATGCCCATACCACCTGCGACGCGGAACTCACCCTTTCAGCAGCGGGTGTCGGGTTCACCCACCGTCAAGTGGTACGTCGCCCGCTCGTCGAGGAGCAGCGGCACGAGGGCGCGCAGTGGCTGGCGCAGCGGTACGTAGGCGCCCTTCTCCCCGGCCGAGCGCGCATGTACACCGTGCAGGGCCAGTTCGTCCCGGATGTCCGTGTATTGGGCAGCGGTCAGCCGGTAGCCGCAGGGCGGGTCCTGGATGACCTCGGTGGCTTCGGCCGGGTCGTTGTCCGCCCCGCCGACGTACACGGGGCCCGTGTCGGTCAGCCCGGACCACCGGGCGGTCGCGGTGGCCGCCTCGACGTGTCCGCGCCGCCGGTCCGCGTAGCGGAGCATGCCGTCCAGGGCGGCGAGCTGCGAGTTCACCCGGCGGCGGTTGTTGAGCGCCTCGTCCTCGCGTTCGGCGTCGGTGAGCGGGTCGACGCGGCTCTCGATGAGCAGGCCGACCGCGTGTTTCACGCCGGACATGTTCCGCAGGATGCGTTCCTGGCCGTCGCCGGCGGTCTGCTTGACGGGGTCGCCGGTTTCGGGGTCGGTCCAGATGCCGTAGGTGCCGGTCGAGTATCCGGCCTTGTCTGCGGCGGGACGGACGTACTTCCCGGAGAGCGTCTGCGCCTCGTCGTGGACGCGGGTGTGGGTGTTGAGGTTGCGGGGCCAGAGGTCGAAGAGGTCCTTGTCGTAGTACGGGGGTGTGGCGCCGTACTCGTGCAGGTCGTAGAGGACGTCGGGGCGCCGGTCGCGGACGACGGCGGCCAGGGCGCGGGCCTCGGCGGTCCTCAGGGAGAGGTGGTCGCGGTTGATGTCCACGCCGTCGCTGTTGCCGCGGGTGTTCGCGGCCCGGCCGTCGGGGTTGGCGGTGGGCAGGACCAGCACGGTGGTGCGGTCGAGGAAGTGCCGGGTGCGCCGGTCCTCGGCGTAGGCGAGGTCGCGGACGGTGGACAGGCAGGCCTCGCGGCCGGAGGGCTCGTCGCCGTGCTGGCTGCACACGAGGAGCACCTTGTTGGGGGCGGAGGGCCTGCCAATCGTGACCAGCTGGAGGGGCCGGTTCTGTTTCGTGGTGCCGATGCGGTCGACGCTGACCCGGTCGCTCGCCCGGTCGGCGGCGGCCAGCAGCGCCTGCTCCTCGGGCTGGGTGGTCCAGCGGGCGCCGTGCGTCTTCTCGAAGCCGGTGCGGGGCGGCTCGTGGCCGGTGGCGGCGTGGGCCGGGGCGGTGAGGAGGGACGCGGCGAGGGCCGCGGTGGCCGCGGCGGTGGTCACGGTGAGGGTGCGCAGGCGGTTCATCGGGCTCCCTTCGGGACGCGGTGCGTGGTGTGCGGGGCGCCCACGCCGTCGAGGGGCGCGGGTGCGGGGACCGCGGTGGCCGCCTTGGCGGTGGCGCGGGCGAACGCGGCGGTGCCGCCGACGAACGGTACGCGTGCCGACGTGCGGGAGAGGTCCAGCGTGAGGGTCGGCGTGTCGGCGGGCGGGTCGATGAGGTCCTTGTCGGTGCCGGCGACGATCAGCGCGAGGCGGTGGCCGGCGGGGACGACGTGGTCGGTGGCCGCGAGGTCCAGGGTGACGGTGTACGCCTTGCCCGGGGTGAGCGGGCGGCCGTCCCACTTGGAGGCGTGGTTGCCGAGGTCGGCCCAGCCCCGGCTGACGACCGTGTAGTCGACGTCGGTGGTCTTCGCCGCCGTCTCCAGGTAGCAGGAGCTGTCGCCCGGGGTGCTCGGGCCCCAGCAGGTGCGGTCGGTGAGCGTGGTGACGCCCTCGCCGCGGTCGGCGTAGTCGCGGATGGTGTCGGGGCCGAGGTCGACGAGTACGGCGGACAGGTGGGCCGTCGGGGTGGTGGAGCGCGCGGTGACGGTGACCTCGGAGGTGCCGGACAGGCGCAGGTCGCGGGTGAGCGGGCCGGTGACGAAGCCGGCCTTGCCCGGGGTGGGCTCGTCGATGTGCGCGGCCCAGTCGGTCTCGCTCAGCGCAGGGTCGTCGGTGAAGGTTTCGGTGCCGCGGTCGCGGCGCAGGCCGAGGGTGCCGACGCCGTCCTGTGAGCCCTCGGCGGGGCGCAGGGTGGTGGTGGCGGTGGAGCGCGGCGGCCAGGTCCTGGACGTCTCCCACTGGTCGGGCCGGCGTTCGATGTCGGCCATGGGCTCGCGGTCGATACCGTTGTCGTAGCCGAGGAGTTCGTGGTCGAACCAGCGGTGCAGGGTGTCGACCCACTCGGCGCGGCGGAAGTCGAAGGGGTCGACGTGGCCGGTCTGGGAGAGCCAGATCTTGCGGTCGACGCCGTTCTTCGCGAGGGCGTTCCACCACGGGCCGACGTGCTGCATGCGGACGTTGAGGTCCTGCATGCCGTGGACGAGGAAGACGCTCGCCTTCACCTTGCTCGCGGCCTTCACGTAGTCGCGCTCGGACCACAGCCGGGTCCAGTCGCCGGTGCGCGGGGCGCCGTCGACGAGCTTTCGCTGCACGGCGTCGCACTTGGCGCGCGCGTCGGGGCTGTTGACGTAGTCGGAGAGCCAGTCGGGGCCGGAGTCGTAGAGCGGGGCGCCCTGGCTGAAGTAGTAGTCGTACCAGGAGGAGATGGCGGCGATCGGGACGATGGTCTCCAGGCCTTCGACGCCGGTCGCGGCGACGCCGTTGGCGATGGTGCCATCCCAGCTCTTGCCGATCATGCCGGTCCTGCCGTTGGTCCAGTCGGCCTCGGCGCGCTCGCCTCCGGTGCGGCTGGTGTACGCCTTCGCCCGGCCGTTGAGCCAGTCGACCACGGCCTTCGCGGACTGGATGTCGGAGCGTCCGCCGACGTCGACGCAGCCGTCGGAGCGGTTGGTTCCGGCCAGGTCCACGCCGACGAAGGCGTAGCCGCGCGGCACGAAGTAGTTGTCGTAGTACAGCGGCATCCCGACGACGTTCCCGTCGGCGTCGTAGGTCTTCTTCTGGCTCTCGTTGCCGCGCCCGCAGCAGGAGTAGTACGGGCTGGCGTCCATGATGACGGGGATCTCGCGGCCCTGTGCGGCGGGTTCGCGGGGGCGGACGATGTCGACGGCGACGCGGTCGTCCTCGCCGTCGCCGTCCCCGTCGTACCCGGTGTCCACCCAGACGGCCTCGCGGATGGCGTCGTCGTAGGAGTGGACCGGTTCGCTCTGTCGCAGGGTCGCGGGGTGTGCCGTGGCGACGGGCGTGAGGAAGGTTGCCATGAGTGCGGCCGTGGCCGCCGTCGCGAGCGGTCTCCAGGTCGTGAAGCGCGTGCGTATCGGCATGCGCGGACGGTACATCGGTCAACTCGCGTGCAGAAGAGGGCGTTCAGGGGCGTGTGACGGTCGCGGGCCTCCTGACGGCAGGGGGTCGCATGTCGGCCGGATGACGATCGTGTGACAGAGGTGGCCGTGGACACCAGGCCATCTCCAAGGGCACGCTCCAGTCGAAGAGCTCGCGGCTCGGCCGGACCCGCTGGCACTGGCGGTCCGACAAGCCGCAGGCCACCCATCCGGCGATGCCGGCGGTCGGCCCGAGCTGCGGGGAGGGCCCGCACGGAAGGACCCGCCCCGTCGGAGGTTTGCGGGCCTCGCATGACCGTGCTCATCAACGACTGAGACCCCGCCCGTCCGCCACGGGGGAAGCGGACAGACGGGGCCGCACAAGGCCCGTCAGACAATGGGCCAGGTGACCCGCTGCCCCTCGGGCGTGACCACGACCTCGAAGCGGTCCAGGGTCGGAGATCCGTCCACCTGCCAGCGCAGCAGATGATCCTCCACCGCGTCCCACAGCTGCACCGGCCCGCCCTGCCGGACGGTCCACTGCTTGCCGTCCAGGGCGAGGACCGCCCAGGCACCGGTCTCCACGTCGACCAGGACGTGCCGGGTCCTGTCCTCCAGCGTCAGGCTGAGGCGCTGTGCGCGCGGTGCTGCTAGCTGGGCGACGAACCGGGCGTCCCAGTCGTCCAGGACATCGGCACCGACCCGGGCCTGCCGCTCCTCCCCCGAGTCGAAGTCGGGCAGCGTGCCGAGCGGCGGCGGCATCTGCGGACGGGCCAGCATGAACTGAACCTGCCCCCCGAGAAACCGGCCGTGCGCCACGCCGTCGTGACCGACGGTCAGCCGCGCCAGCTCGGAGGAGTGCATCCACCCGCACAGGGTGGCGAGGATGATGCCGCCCGGCCTGGTCTGCTCGACCCACGTGTGCGGCAGCTCCCGCACCCCACACGTGGCGATGACCCGGTCGTAGGGGGCGCCGTCCTTGTGCCCGGCCAGGCCGTCGCCGATGGCCAGGTCGGGGAAGTAGCCGCAGGCGCCCAGGCCGACACCAGCGCGGCTGGACACGCCGGCGTCCACCTCCACCGACGTCACGAGCTCGTCTCCGAGTCGGTGGCAGAGCAGGCCGGTGGAGTAGCCGGTGCCCGTGCCGATCTCCAGGACCCGGTGGCCGTCTTGGACTTGGAGGTCTTCGAGCATCCGCACGACGAGGCTGGGCAAAGTGCTGGAGGAGGTGGGTTCGCGCAGGATCTCGCCGCGGACATCGCCGGGCACGATGGTGCCCGCGATCTGGGTGACCAGCGACTCGTCCGTGTAGCAGAGCTCCAGCCAGCCTTCCCGGTCGGCGGGCACCGGTCGCCAGGCGCTGCCGAAGCGTCGGAAGAAGCCGCCCCGCAGGAACTCGTGCCGGGGCACGGCTTCTACGGCCGCACGCCACTGCTCGCTGCGCAGGGCACCGCTTTCGGCGAGACGGTCGGCAAGATGCCCGCGCAGGGCTGCGGAATCCAGGACAGTCATCAGCGGCTCTTCCTTTCCAGGAGGTCGGCCATCGCCGCGAGCATCGGCAAGCCGGTCTCGTACTCCAGCCAGTACCACTGGCCGGACGGGTTGCACTCCAGAAACCACCATCGGCCCTCTCGGTCGATGGCGAAGTCGAAAGCGCCGAAGACGAGACCGAAGTGGGACAGGTAGGCGTACAAGGATTCGGTGATGCCGGGCGGCAGCGGCACCACGGTGTAGGTGAGGCGGCTGTAGTCGGTGCGCCAGTCCAACAGGTCGGAGTCGATCCGGACGGCGAACACGTGCTCGCCGATGACGGTCACGCGTACGTCCGCCGTCTTGTCCACGCGCTGTTGGAACAGGTGCGCGGTGCCGGCCACCGTCTCGTCGATGTCGTCGGCCGTGACCTCGTCGACCTTCACGACGGAGGACACGCCGTCGATGCGGTAGAGCGGCGCCGCGAGCGGCTTGTAGATGGCGGGGCCGTGCTGCTTGATGAAGGCCCTCGCCGTGTCCGGGTCGCTGGTGATGGTGGTGGGCGGAAGGCGGAAGCCCGCGCGCGCGGCGGCGATGAGGCCGGACGGTTTGAATTCCGCGTCGCCGATGCGGTGGGGGTGGTTGACGTACCGGCAGCCCGGGAGGGAGGCCAGGATGCCACCGAGGCCGTAGCGGGCCTGCGCGACGGCAAACCGGGCGTCCTGGTCGTCCAGGTGTGGGAAGGCGAACCCGGAGGGGCGCCGGTAGTACAGGGACCGGACCGCGGTGAGGTCGGCGGTCCGGGACGGCGTGGACAGAGTGCCCTCCACACCGTTCGACGTGATCGTGGCCGCGACCGACAAGGCGTGGGGGAAGTCCCCCGAGTCGAGCCGCACGACCGGAACCTCCCGGTCGTGCAGCTCGCTGATCACCAGGTCGGCCGTGGGGTCGTCAAGGTTGGTGACGACCAGCACCTGGCCGACACGGGTCACTGGTCGGTGTCGTTCCCGGTGTCGGTGTCCGTACCGGACCCGGTGCCGTCGGGGCTGGTGCCCGTGGACGGGTTGGTGCCGGTGCTGGTGCCGTGCCCGCCCATCTCGATCACCTTGCCGCGGTCGTCGAAGTACCGGGTGGTCTGGGTGGTCGGGTCCAGGACGGCTTTGGCGTAGCCCGGTGCGGGCGACGGGTAGGGGGCCATGCGGCGTACGCCCCAAGGGGTCGGGGTGAGCGTGCCGGTCGGCAGCGGTGTCGCGGTCGGGAGCCGGTCAGAGTGAGCAAACAACGGATCGTCCCTTCGTGTTGTGGTGCGGGGATCTCGCCCCGGAGGCTCGCCCTGTCCAGGGCCGGGCCCAGGGCGGGAGTTGCGGGACCCGTCCCGCCGATGGCTTGCGGACCATGGAGGGGACGGGCGTTCATGGGGTGCGACCCTGACCCTGCGGTCGCCATGGGGCCCCTTGGGCGCCGGGGCAGGCAGGGCGGTCAGCCGCTCTGAGGGAAGGTGCGGGCGAGAAGGGTGCGGACCTTGGCCCGGACGGCTACCGCGTACGGCTCCATCCGGTCGGCGTGCGCCTGGTGAGCCCACACGTTCCAGCCCGGCCCTGAGTTGCCGGGCTCGTGGGCGACCAGGACGGCGTCCTCCCGGGCCGTGATCGGCTGATCGCAGTGCCGGCAGACACGCACCGCGCAGGTCATCTCGCGTCGCCGGCCATGAGTTCGTGGTGGTCGCACAGGGCGGCCAGGACGCGGGCCAAGCGGCGCGCGTAGACGACGGCGCCGCCGGGCCGCGCGACCGGCGCGGCGCGGAGCTTGCCACGGGCCTCACCGACGCAGGCGAGGGCGCAGTACCGCGGGATAGTGTCCGGCAGCTTCCCGGCCGCCGTCTCCACCTCGCGGACCATCACCTCCAGGTGGCCGCGCAGCAGCTCGGCCAGGACCGCCACGTGAGTATCGGACGGTTCCGGGAGGACGGGGCCGCCGTCGGCGTTGAGGACGGCGCTCACGGTCTCGCGCATCGTCTCCAGGTCGACGGGCACGGTCGCCGTGGGCTGGCCGGTGGCGCTCACCGGGTCGCCGCCTGTGTGGCGCGGTGGTGCGGGCACCGGCAGGGCGGGTACGCGTCGCGGACGGGGAGCAGCGCCTCCTTGCCCTTCACCTTGACCGTGCCGAAGTCCTTGGTGACCGCACCGTCCCGGTTCACCCGGTACACGTGCAAGGTCATCCTGGCGCCAGGCTTTCCACGGGCTGTAGCGTTCATCTGTCGACGCTCCTTCGCAGCGTTGGCCACGCCCCGGGAGGTCTCACCACCTCGCCGGGGTCTGTGCCCTAAACCGTAGGAGCGCCTACATCCAACCGCCGACCGTAATCCGGTCGCTACGCTCAGGCAGCAAGGATGCCGATGCGTGATGCCAGGTCAGCGGCACGACGCCGACGGGCAGCCTGAGTCGACTCGACCTCTTCCAGGAGGATCGCGCGGGCATAGCCGTTGTACCGGATCGTCTCCGGCGCGGCCTCGAACGCCTTCTCCAGCGATGCGACAGCGGTGTCCAGCTGGTTGTCCAGCTGGTAGCCGCGGGCCTCTTCGATACGGTGACGGGCCCGGCGCGGGCGGGACTTGATGACGTTCTGATCCGCGCGGGCAGCCTGCCTGACAGACTCGCCGCCCTGGTGCAGCTCCACCGCCACCGTGACAGCGTGCGCGCCCATGACTGCCCGCGAGAACGACGTGACCGGGTGGTAGTAATCAGCGGGCAGTCGCTTGGCCATGCCGTTGGCCTGGTCCCAGTGCCGCCACGCCGTGCCGGTCTGCCGACGACGGGCCGCGGTGTAGCCGAGCTCGAATTCCAGCGCGCCGGCGATGGCGAGGACGTCCTCGCCGGCGTCCGGCAGCAGAGGCTTGAGGTAGGCCACGGCCTCACGGTTCACGGCGTCGGCGGCCTCGAAGTGGCGTGGCCCGGTATCGCGGTGGGCTTGCGCAAGCAGCCATGAGGCGACGCCGATGGCGTGCGGGTCCTCGCTCTCCTGCGCGGCGATCATTCCTCGTTCTGCGACTCGCCACAGCAGGAAACTGTCCGGCTGGTACGCGATGAAGAACTGGCTCAAGCTGTAGCACTCTGCCAGCAGCGCCTGCGCCCGGCGGCGGTCCACTGCTGTGTCGGCGTGCCTCACAAGCGCCTGTGCGTCCCGGATCAGGTCTGGCAGCAGCTTGCCGATCGCCTCACGATGGTTCCTCGAGGCATGCCGCTCCCGCCAGGCCGCGTGCAGGCGGGCTTCCAAGTGCGCGACTGGGGGAGTTTCCATGCTGCCGGTGAGCGGGAAGCTGTCGATGGCGGCCTTCACCGCGGCCAGGCGCGGATGCCCGGGACCGATGAACAGGTCGACGTGCGCGTCCGGCCTGCCGGTCAGCTCCGCGAGGTCGCGCACCCGCAACGCTTCGGCCATGCGCATCACCATGTCGAGCCCCGGAGCCTTCTGCTGCCCGTTCTCGATCTTCCTCAGAGTGTGCGGCGAGATGCCGACGAGGTCGGCCAGTTGAGCCTGCGTCATTCCTCGGCGCTCACGGAGGATCTGCACACGCTGGCCGAAACGCAGCGGGTCAGCGTACGGATCGGGGGTAGCATCTTCAGACATCACGGCCTTGCCCCTCCTAGCAGCTTCGTCGCTGCCAGCGTAGGGGGCAAGGCCGGTTCTGCGTGAGCGCCTTGCACAGTCACCCTGCCCGGTTACCGCAGCCGGATACCCCGGGCCGTGTACCGCTCGCGGACGATGGCGCCCTTCGCCTCCAGCTCCCGTAGCTGGTAGTGCACCGAGGACTGGCTGTTCAGCGGCCCGCACTCCGTGAGCTCCTTCACCGTGGGCGCCTCCCCGTGCTCCGCGATCCATTGCCGGATGCCCCGCAGGAGCTGCTGCTGGTTGGCGGTGAGGTAGTCGTGTTTGCTGCGGACCATGATGTCGATTAGAAATCTTGCTCGATTTTGTACGCAAGCCGAGGCGCCAGGCGAGCGGCGTAACCGCCGACAACTGGAGATCACCACCAAGCGCGCGGGAGCCCTGCTGACCATGCCCGGGACCGCCCAGGCTGCCGAAGGCCCGGACTACGTCGGATTCCTCAAGCTGAGGCCACTCTCCTGAGAAGTGCCTCCGACGGCCTCAGGAAGGGGTGCCGTTCGGAGGCACTGCATGGCGTGCTCGCGGGCATCGTTGTAATGGGCGACTGTCCAGCCGCAGGTGTAGCAGTGGCAGCCGTCGAGCCGGTAGCGGGCGTAGCCGTGCGGGCGGGTCATCGCTGGTCCTGCTCCGTGAAGTGGTCGGCCCGAGGGAAGACGGCGAGAGCCTGGCGCAGCGGTGCGTCGAGCTCGAGGACCAGACGGTTGTGGTGCCGCAGGCCGGTGTCTCGTCAGGGGCCCAGGTAACCGCCCTTGGAGTTCCAGATCCAGGCGGCCACGTCGAACGCGTTGGACATGCCCTCGATGGCCAGGACGGCGGCGGCGACGGCCGCCGTGGTGTCGGGCATGGCATCTCCAGTCATAGGGCAGGTGACCGGGGTGCCTCCGGCCGGATTGGAACCGGCGCGCTTCTCCTTATAAGACGGCTGCTCTGCCGGTGAGCTCGGAAGCTGGGTGGCGGCCGGGCCGAGGGGCAGGGGGACCCGGCCGCCGGTCGGTGGACTCAGCTGCAGGCGGCGGAGCGGGTGACGGACTCGCGGCCGGCGTGGTGGGGGCCGGACCGCTCGCTCCAGCAACCACAATGTTCTCTTCGTACTTTCATTGACAGCATTGGTCTCGAAGGCACGGCACGAGAGAGTGACGTCATGAGGGGGACACTACGGAGGCGCAGCCGGAAGGCTGCCGACGAAGCCATCACCAGGCTGAACAAGGATCTTGGCGCGCTGGGGCTCCCACCAGCTTCCCGGCGGTTACGCGTGGCCATCCGAGCGCGGCACTACGCAGCGCCGGGTGCACGTGCAGCCATTGAAATTCCCGCCATGTTCCTCGCCGTCCTCTGGTTCGACGCCATCGCCACGACGTGGGTGAAGGGAAAGCTGTGGTCTCCGCTGATGCCCTTTGCCCAGGTACCCATTGACGGTTGGGAGGCTCTGAGGAGCGGGCGCTTCGACACCGTCTCCGGGACCATCAGTGTCTCGATCATGGCAGCGGCAGCAGGCGCAGCGGTGTTCGCGTGCTTTTGGCTCATGCCGCTGGTGCTTGGCGCCGCGACCGCGGCGGGAAGCGGATGGTCTGTCTCCAAAGCGACCCGCACAGCCACCCGTTTCCGCTCCGTACACGCCATCTCGAACGCTGTCTCCGTATGCGCTCGCACCAAGTACGCTGGGTGGCGTGAGCGCCCCAAGAGGCTGCGCAGGCTGGCCCGCTCACTGGCACGGGTAGAAGACGAGATCATGCGCCTGCACCGTTCAAGCGGGCATCTGCCCGCCCGATCGCACCGCAAGCGGCAACTCAAAGAGCACGCCGGCCTCGTCGTAGCCGCCCTGCGTCGCGCAGAGGCACGCGTGGACAGCGACGGAGACGCTGCCCTCGTGCCCCTGGCTGCTCTCCTCACGACAGTCGCTGAACGCATCGCCGAAGGACGCATCGGCGCGCTACTCGATGAGCAACATCTACCCGAGGGCCTGACGCCCGCTCGGGATTTGGAACCGCTCCGTCTGGCAACTGCCGCCGCCCTCGTGGCCACTTGTGCTGTCGGCGTCGCCTTCCTGCCCCTGCCCAAGGGCACCGATGTCTACGTCATCGGCGGGTGCGGCATCGTGATACTCGCCCTGCTCTACGGACGGCGTGTGTATCAGTTCCTAGACGTCCTCAGCGTCATCCGAGGGGTGTAGTCCCGTTATGTGGTGCGGTTCGCCGTTACCGTGGTCGCGCTTCTCTGGCTTGCTGTAGGACTCGGAGCGCAGGGCGAGCCGATACGCCTTCCGCGCGCCCGTGCATCCACACGATGGGCTGAATGTCTCGAGGCTTCAGTACCCCCGCCCTAAGTGCCTGCATAGGTTGGCGGCGAGGGGGGAGATATGGCGGTGAAGCGGAATGCAAAGATGCGGTCTCAGCGCTGGACGGGGCTCGGTTACGCTCTCACGCTCTGCAGCGGCGTCCTCTTCTTGATCAGCACAGAGGTCTCAAGAGATGCTGCTGCTCCAGTGCCCGCGATCTCTGGTCCTTGGGGACGCGGTTCAGAGCTTCCCCTGCTCCCCCCCGAAACACAGAACGTCACGTGGCACCCCTCTGTGGCTCCAGCAGAGGGGCTACCCAGCGGCATTCCGACCGGGCCCCGTCCGGGCCCTTCCAGCAGTCGAGCCCAGGCAGCACCACCCGAAAGCCCACCCCGCGGCCCGCTCCCAGTCGCGACCAAAACCGTCTTGGTGCTCAGCGATGACGACCAAGACAGCGACAGCGACGGACTCGCAACCGTATCGGCGATCGGCAGTCTTCTCGCTGGCCTGGCGGCTGTCGCCTCGTTTGCCCACGGCATCGCGATCAGGCGCGAACAGCGCCGCGGCTCAGGGACACCAGGCTCGGAGCCAGCCTCCAGTACGGACCCGAGCCCCGAGCCTCAGCCAGACCCCGCGACCTAACGCACTGCGGACCTCAAGCTTCCCCGCCCAGTGGAGTTGGTCATGAGAAGGTGCAGCCGCTGCCCCTCGTATCAGGCTGGCTCCCCCGTCTCCCCGTCCATACAGGCTTCGTTCATGCACCACGCCCGCGGCCGGTCACCGCGGTGACGTGGACGTCGCCGACGCGGCCCCCTTCCGCCTCGCCAGAGCAGAACGGATGCGCTCCTCTCCAGCTTTCGCTTCCGCGGCGGCCTCCCTGCCAGGGGCGGCGGCGGATGACGTGAACGCCGGACGGGTGGCGCGCCCCCTCGGGCCCGAAACCGTGCCCACCACCGGCGTGAGGATTCAGCTTCACGGCTTCACCGCCCGCCCCTGCCCGCTCCCGACCGGACCCTTGCGCCCGTTCACCGAGTAGCCAGCCGGCGTACGGGAGACGTTCGGGCCGTACGCGCGGACCATGGCCGCGGAGGATCTGCTCTTCCTCCACACTCAGATGCAGGCCGACGGGACTGGACCGGTCCTCACCGCTGTCGTTGACGATCGTGTCGTTGGGGCCACCGGGCCGACGGAGATCCCGCCCGACGCGGTCGGCTCCCGCCAACTGATACCGCAGTACTTCGCTGTCCTGCCGGAGGCCCGCGGCCACGGCTCGGGGCGTCTGCTGTGACGCGGGGCCATGCACTCGGGACAGAGCCACGCCGCCGACTACCGGCTGCTCCAGACGGAGGTGGGCAGGGCGTCGGACCGTCTGTGCCGCGCGGAAGGCCTCACGTCTCCCGGTTTTATCTGTACGCGGAAGGTGTGACGGAGAGACCGGAGACCGCCCCGCTCCCCCGTGGCGGATGGCGGGGCCTCAGACGTTGATGAGCACGGTCACGCGAGTGTCGAGGACGGCAGCGATCCGCATCAGCTCGCTGTAGCGGGGGTCGCCCTCGCCGCGTTCGATGCGCTGGACGTTGCTCCGGCTGAGGCCGGTCGCCTCGCAGAACTGCTCCTGGGTGTAGCGCGCGGCGGTGCGTAAGTCAGCGATGCGTTCACCCAGCCCCCGGCAGTTCGCGAACGGTTCCAACGTGTCCGTCGTCGTGCACGAGCTGGCCCACCAGTGGTACGGCGACCTGGTCTCGGTGCACGGTTGGAAGGACATCTGGATCAACGAGGGCGAGGGCACGGCCCAGAAACTGGCCGACTACACGTACGTGTCGCACCCTGCCGACAACCCGTTCTGGACGGTGCGGCCCGGTGATCCGGGGCCGGAGAACCAGTTCGACATCGCGGTCTACGACCGGGGCGCGCTGGCCGTCCACGCGCTGCGGAACGAGGTCGGGGACGAGGACTTCTTCGCCATCCTGAAGGGCTGGCCCGCGAAGTACGCCCACGGCAACGCGTCGGTCGCCGACTTCCAGCGGTACGCCGAGGAGGTGTCCGGCGAGCCGCTCGCCGCGCTGTTCGACACCTGGCTGTTCCAGCCGTCGAAGCCGGGCGCTCCGGCGGCGCGCGCGGCGTCCCTCACGAAGGCGGCGGACACGCCCGCGCAGCCCCGGTCGTGGCGGAAGATCGCCGCGACGAACGACGTGCACCGGCACTGACCGGCTGGGTCAGGGGGTGGCTCAGGCGGTGTCCCCGTGGTCGTAGACGGTCACGGGGACACCGCGCCCGGCGAGGCGGTCGGTGATCAGTGGTTCGACCCGGGACCACTTGCCGCCGGCCAGGCCGCAGCCTATGCGGGGCATGTGCACGGACGCGCCGAGCTCGGCCGCCTTGTCGGCGAGGCGGCCGAGCGCGGTGTCGATCGCCTCGTAGCGCACGGGGGCGCCCTTGCTGCCGGTCCGGGTGCCGCGCTGGCCGATCATGTTGGCCACCCAGACGTACGGCTCGACCTGGACGAACTGGGCCGCGCCGAGCCCGAAGTCGTTGGACGCGCGGTCGCGGTGCCAGGCGCGGTAGGCCGCCTCGGGCTCCGGCCAGCGGCGCGATATGGCGAGGACGAAGCCCTTGCCCCAGCCGCCGAGGTCGTTGCAGACGTGGGCGATCACCTTGACGCCCTTGACCGACGGGACGGTGGCGTCACCCCGGACATACCTGATCTCCGACATGACACCACCGTAGGGGCCACCACTGACAGTGGCCCGGGGTCGCTACTTCCGCAGCGCCGACAGTTCCTGCTCGGCGTTGCGCGCCACCCGCCGCCGGACGCCGAACCAGCCGGCCACCAGCATCACCGCGATCACGGGCACCAGCAGCACGGTCTTGCGGCCGACCTCCTCGTCGTTCCACATCAGGCCGATGACCGCCAGCAGGAAGGCGATCGTGACGATCTCCGTGACGGGGCTGCCGGGCAGCCGGAAGTGCGGCCGTTCGACCAGGCCCGCACGCGCCCGGCGCACGAACACCAGGTGGCAGATCATGATGATCACCCAGGTGCTGATGATGCCCAGGGAGGCGACGTTCAGGACGATCTCGAAGGCCTTGTTCGGCACCAGGTAGTTCAGCCCGACACCGAGGACGCAGACCGCGCAGGTGAGCAGGATGCCGCCGTAGGGGACCTGGCTGCGGCTCATCACGCCGGTGAACCTGGGCGCGGAGCCCGACATCGCCATGGAGCGCAGGATGCGGCCGGTGGAGTACAGGCCGGAGTTCAGGGACGACATCGCGGCGGTGAGGACGACGAGGTTCATCACGTCACCGGCGGCCGGCACACCGATCCCCGACAGCACCGTGACGAAGGGGCTCTCGTCGCCCGAGTAGAGCGAGCTCGGCAGCAGCAGGGCCAGGAGGACGACCGAGCCGACGTAGAACAGGGCGACCCGCCACATGATCGAGTTCACCGCGCGGGGCACGATCTTGTGCGGCTCGGCGGTCTCGCCGGCGGCGACGCCGACCAGCTCCAGGGCGGCGTAGGAGAAGATCACGCCCTGCATGACGAGGACCACGGGCATCACGCCGTGCGGGAGGATGCCGCCGTGGTCGGTGATCATGCCCAGACCCGGGGTCTGCCCGGCCACCTCGTGCTGGGTGGCGAGCAGGAAGATGCCGATCAGCATGAAGGCGACGAGGGTGGCGACCTTGACGATCGCGAACCAGAACTCCATCTCGCCGAAGATCTTCACCGAGATGAGGTTCACCGCCAGGACCACCGCGAGGGCGATCAGGGCGAGCACCCATTGGGGGATGCTCGTGAACATGCTCCAGTAGTGCGTGTACAGCGCGATCGCGGTGATGTCGGCGATACCGGTCGTCGACCAGTTCAGGAAGTACATCCAGCCGGCGACGTAGGCGCCCTTCTCGCCGAGGAACTCGCGCGCGTACGACACGAAGGATCCGGACGAGGGCCGGTAGAGCACCAGCTCACCGAGCGCCTTGACGACGAAGAAGGCGAAGACGCCCGCGACGAGGTAGGCGATCGCGAGCGCCGGTCCGGCGTCGCGCAGGCGCCCGCCGGCGCCGAGGAAGAGGCCGGTGCCGATCGCGCCGCCGATGGCGATCATGTTGACGTGGCGGGCCTTGAGGTCCTTGCTGTAGCCGGCGTCGCCCGCGTCCGCGGGTCGTTCGGCCGCCTGTGGGTGGGCGGCGGCCTGTGCCGTGGCGACGGCGTCCTTGCTCACGGGTGGTTCCACTCTCTGGTGCGCCCGGGCGGGATCTGCCCAGGTCGTCCGTACAGTGCCAAGGCCCGCACCACCCTCGCGGCACAGACCAACGCAGCACCTTCCCACGACGCTGCGTAGACATGCGGTGTCTCATGTCACACAGCGTGACTTCTCACATGATCCACCGACGGCCTCCACCTGCCGCACGAGTGGAGCACAGGTGTGGTGCACAGGTGGTGTCACAGCAATGGTGAGACAGCGATACTGCTGCACATGACGACGAGCGACACCGAGGCGGCCGACACCGGGGGGACGGACGCCGGGGGGCAGACCCTCACGATCGACGAGCTGGCCGCGCGGGCCGGCGTCACGGTGCGCACGGTCCGCTTCTACGGCACCAAGGGGCTGCTGCCGCCGCCGGTGATCGGCCCCCGTCGGGTGGGGCGCTACGGCGGGGAGCACCTGGCCCGGCTGGCGCTGATCGAGGAGCTGCAGCACCAGGGCATGACGCTGGCCGCGATCGAGCGGTACCTGAAGCAGCTGCCGCCGGACCTGAGCGCGCACGACCTGGCGCTGCACCGCGCGGTGGTGGCCTCCTGGGCGCCGGAGACGGTGGAGCGGGTCACCCGCGAGGAGCTGGGCAGGCGGGCGGGCCGGCCCCTGACCGACGAGGAGGTGGACCGGCTCGGCGCGATGGACGTCGTGGCGCCCGACGGCGACGGGTACCGGGTCGACGCCGGGCTGCTCCGGCTCGGCGTCGAGCTGCTCGACGTGCCCTTCTCCCCCGAGACGGTCCTCGCCGCCCGCACCGCCCTCCTCGAGCACTCCCGCGCCGCCGCGCGGGACCTGTCGCGACTGCTGCGCGACGCGGTCGCCGAACGCGACGCGCGGGACGTGCGGTCCCTGTCCGCCCACATGCACCCGCTCGTGGTGCAGGCGCTGCTGACCACGTTCCAGCGGTCACTGCGGGAGGAGCTGCGGGAGTGGCTCGACAAGGAGGCCGGTGAATGATCCGGCCTCCTCAGCCGAACAGGCGGCTCAGCGGCCGTCGGTGAAGGCCTCCCCCTTTTCCGCCTTCTCCACCAGCAGCGCGGGCGGCGTGAAGCGCTCCCCGTAGCGGTCGGCCAGCTCCCGCGCGCGGGCTACGAAGCCGGGCAGGCCGCCCTCGTAGCCGTTGATGTACTGGAGGACGCCGCCGGTCCAGCCGGGGAAGCCGATACCGAGGATCGAGCCGATATTGGCGTCGGCGACGGAGGTCAGGACGCCCTCCTCCAGGAGCTTGACCGTGTCGAGCGCCTCCGAGAAGAGCATGCGCTCCTGCATGTCCGCGAAGGGGATCTCGTGGCCCGGCTTCGTGAAGTGCTCGCGCAGCCCCGGCCACAGACCGGCGCGCTTGCCGTCCTCGCCGTACTCGTAGAAGCCGGCGCCGCCGCTGCGGCCGGGGCGGCCGAACTCGTCGACCATGCGGTCGACGACGGCCTCGGCGGGGTGTGCGGTCCAGGTGCCGCCGGACTCCTCCACGGCCCGCTTCGTCTCCTTGCGGATCTTCCGGGGCAGGGTGAGGGTGAGTTCGTCCATCAGGGACAGGACCTTGGCCGGGTAGCCGGCCTGGGCCGCGGCCTGCTCGACGGAGGCGGGCTCGATACCCTCGCCGACCATCGCCACGCCCTCGTTGATGAAGTGACCGATGACCCGGGAGGTGAAGAAGCCCCGCGAGTCGTTGACCACGATCGGCGTCTTGCTGATCTGCCGGACCAGGTCGAAGGCCCGGGCCAGCGCCTCGTCCCCGGTCTGCTCGCCCTTGATGATCTCCACCAGCGGCATCTTGTCGACTGGTGAGAAGAAGTGCAGCCCGATGAAGTCGGCCTGCCGCTCGACACCCTCGGCCAGCGCGGTGATGGGCAGGGTGGAGGTGTTGGAGCACAGCAGTGCGTCCGGCGCGACGACGTTCTCGATCTCCTGGAACACCTTGTGCTTGAGGGCAGTGTCCTCGAAGACGGCCTCGATGACCGCGTCGCAGCCTGCGAGGTCGGCCGCCTCGGCGGTCGGGGTGATGCGGGCGAGCAGCGCGTCGGCCTTCTCCTGGGTCGTACGGCCCTTGGCGACGGCCTTGGCGCACAGCTTCTCGGAGTAGGCCTTGCCCTTGAGGGCCGCTTCGAGGGACACGTCCTTGAGGACGACGTCGATGCCCGCGCGGGCGCACGAGTAGGCGATGCCCGCGCCCATCATCCCGGCGCCCAGGACGGCCGCCTTGGTGACCCTGCGGGGCTCGATGCCCTGGGGGCGGTTGGCGCCGGAGTTGACGGCCTGCAGGTCGAAGAAGAACGCCTGGATCATGTTCTTCGCGGTCTGTCCGGCGGCCAGCTCGACGAAGTAGCGGGCCTCGATGACCTGGGCGGTCTCGAAGTCGACCTGGGAGCCCTCGACGGCGGCGGCCATGATGTTGCGCGGCGCCGGGTAGGGGGCGCCGTTGGTCTGCTTGCGCAGGTTGGCCGGGAAGGCGGGCAGGTTGGCCGCGAACTTCGGGTGGGACGGGGTGCCGCCGGGGATGCGGTAACCGGGCTTGTCCCAGGGCTGGGCGGACTCGGGGTTGGCGTCGATGAAGGCGCGGGCCTTGGCGAGCATGTCCTCGCGGCTGTCGGCGACCTCGTCGACCAGGCCGTTCTCCTGGGCGCGGCGCGGGTTGTACTGGGTGCCCTGGAGGAGCACCTTGAGGAGCGCGTCGGTGATGCCGAGCATCCGGACGGTGCGGACGACGCCGCCGCCTCCGGGCAGCAGGCCGAGGGTGACCTCGGGGCAGCCGATCTTGGAGCCGGGCGCGTCGAGGGCGACGCGGTGGTGGCAGGCGAGGGCGATCTCGTAGCCGCCGCCGAGGGCCGCGCCGTTCATGGCCGCGACGACGGGCTTGCCGAGGGTCTCGATGCGGCGCAGGTTCCGCTTGATCGCCATGCCGCCGTCGAAGAGGTCCTGGGCGGTCTCGGGGGTGACGCGGATCAGGTCGCGCAGGTCGCCGCCGGCGAAGAAGGTCTTCTTGGCGGAGGTGAGGATGACGCCCCGGATGTCGTCCTTCTCGGCCTCCAGGCGGTCGGTGATCGCCGCCAGCGACTCGCGGAACGCCTGGTTCATGGTGTTGGCGGACTGGTCGGGGTCGTCGAGGACGAGGGTGACGATCCCGGTGTCGTCCTGTTCCCAGCGGATGGTGGTGGACTCGGTGGTCATGAGGGTGTGCTCCTGGTGATCCGTCGTATCCGTCGGGAAGGGGGTCAGATGCGCTCGACGATGGTGGCGATGCCCATGCCGCCGCCCACGCACAGGGTGGCGAGGCCGTACCGCTTGTCCTGGCGCTCCAGTTCGTCCACGAGCGTGCCCAGGATCATCGCGCCGGTGGCACCGAGGGGATGGCCGAGCGCGATGGCGCCGCCGTTGACGTTGACCCTGTCCAGGGACAGGCCCATGTCCTTCACGAAACGCAGGACGACGGCCGCGAACGCCTCGTTGATCTCCACCAGGTCGATGTCGTCGATCGTCAGCCCCGCCTTGGCGAGCGCCTTGCGGGTCGCCGGGGCGGGCCCGGTGAGCATGATGGTGGGCTCGGAGCCCGAGACGGCGGCGGAGACGATCCGGGCGCGGGGCGTGAGCCCGTAGCGGTCACCGACCTCCTTGGAGCCGATGGCGACCAGGGAAGCGCCGTCCACGATCCCGGACGAGTTGCCCGCGTGGTGGACGTGGTCGATCTTCTCGACCCAGTGGTACTTCTGCAGCGCCACCGCGTCGAAACCACCGAG
>NZ_JAGMUF010000112.1:217057-217636 GCF_019049125.1 Streptomyces sp. AC602_WCS936
GTGAGACCGGCGCGGTCCTTCACGGGCACCACGGACCGCTCGAAGCGGTTCTCCTTCCAGGCGGTGGCCGCGCGCTCCTGGGAGAGGGCCGCGTACTCGTCGACGTCGCGGCGGGAGAAGCCCTCGATGGTGGCGATCAGGTCCGCGCCGATGCCCTGCGGCACGAAGTTGGTGGCGAGGTTGGTCATCGGGTCGTTGAACCAGGCGCCGCCGTCCGAGGCCATGGGCACTCGGGACATGGACTCGACGCCGCCCGCGAGAACCAGGTCCTCCCAGCCCGAGCGGACCTTCGCGGCGGCCAGGTTGACGGCCTCCAGACCCGAGGCACAGAAGCGGTTCTCCTGCACGCCCGCCACGGTGTCCGGCAGGCCGGCCGCGACGGCGGCGATGCGGGCGATGTCGGAGCCCTGGTCACCGACCGGTCCGACGACGCCGAGCACGATGTCGTCGACGGCGGCGGGGTCGAGGTCCGGGAAACGGGCGCGGATCTCGTGGATCAGGCCGACGACCAGGTCGACGGGCTTCGTGCCGTGCAGGGCGCCGTTCGCCTTGCCGCGTCCGCGCGGAGTGCGGATCGCG
>NZ_JAGMUF010000112.1:217646-497636 GCF_019049125.1 Streptomyces sp. AC602_WCS936
TGGCAGGCCTTTCACTGAGGGTTTCGGAATGAGGGGGCGAGCCGGGGGACGTCCCAGTCGCGGGCCACCGCCTCGGTGTCGGCGCCCGGCAGGGCGGGCCCGGTGCGGACGGTGGCGGGAGTCGCGGAGAAGCGGGGCGCGGGGGCGGGCTGGGTGGTGCCGCCGTGGTCGGTGAAGGTGGCGCGCGCGGCGAGGTGCGGATGGTGCGGGGCCTCGCGCAGCGTCAGGACGGGGGCCACACAGGCGTCGGAGTCCGTGAACACGGCCGTCCACTCGTCGCGGGTACGGGACTTGAAACGGGCGGCGACGGCCTCGCGCAGCTCGCTCCAGCGGGCCATGTCGTCGCGGGCCGGGGCCTGATCGGGGATGCCGAGGAGTTCCATGAACTCGGCGTAGAACCGCTGTTCCAGGGCGCCGACCGCCATGTACCGGCCGTCGGCGGTCTCGTAGGTGCCGTAGAAGGGGCAGCCGCCGTCGAGGAGGTTGGCGCCGCGCCGGTCCTGCCAGGTACCGGCGGACAGCATGCCGTGGATCATCGAGGTGAGGTGGGCGGTGCCGTCCACGATGGCGGCGTCCACGACCTGCCCGGTGCCGGTCGCTCGGGCGTGGTGCAGGGCGGCGAGTACACCGACGACCAGGTAGAGGGAGCCGCCCGCGTAGTCGCCGAGGAGGTTGGCCGGGACGGCCGGCGGCGCGTCGGGGGCGCCGATCATGCCGAGGGCGCCGGTGAGCGCGATGTACCCGATGTCGTGCCCGGCGCGCTGGGCGAGCGGGCCGTCCTGGCCCCAGCCGGTCATGCGGCCGTAGACGAGGCGCGGGTTGCGGGCGTGGCAGTCCCCGGGGCCGACACCGAGCCGTTCGGCGACGCCGGGGCGGTAGCCCTCGATCAGCACGTCGGCGCGTTCGGCCAGGTCGAGGACGCAGGCGGGGCCGTCGGCCGCCTTCAGGTCGACGACCACGGACCGCTTGTTGCGGTTGGTGACGTCGTGCGCGGGGTCGATCGCGAGGCCGGGGCCACCGGGGCGGTCCACGCGGACGACGTCGGCGCCCAGGTCGGCCAGGAGCATGGCGGCGAAGGGCCCGGGCCCGATGCCGGCCAGCTCGACCACGCGCACTCCGGCGAGCGGGCCCTCGCCCGGTGTCCGCCCCGCCGTCCCTGCCTGCGACATGGAGCCCCCAGCTCTGTGACACAACTGATGTAACACCAGTGATGCTAAGAACGTGTTCCACTGGGCACAAGACCCGAGCGAGCAAGCGCTTAGCCAATTATGGGGCGACCCCTCTTCGGGCCGGCGGTCCTCACGCTAGCCTCGGCCACCGGCAACGGCGCGCGTTGCGGGTCCAGGGGTTGCCGACGGGTGACGAAGGGGTGTCATGAGCGGGCAGAACAAGGCCGACCGGCCGTACGACGTCGTGCTCTTCGGAGCGACGGGTTTCGTCGGCGAGCTCACCGCGCGGTACCTCGCCGCGCACGCGCCCGAAGGGTTGCGCTGGGCGATCGCCGGCCGCAGCGAGGAGAAGCTGCGCCGGCTGCGGGACCGGCTGCCCGGCGCGCCGGACGTCGGGGTGCTGCGCGCCGACGTGTCCGAACCGGCCTCGGTGCGCGAACTCGCCGGGCTCGCGCGCGTGGTGGCCACGACGGTGGGCCCGTATGTCCGCTACGGCGACGCGCTCGCCGGTGCCTGCGCGGCGGCGGGCACGGACTACCTCGACCTCACCGGTGAGCCCGAGTTCGTGGACCTGACGTACGTCCGCCATGACGCACGCGCGCGGGAGACCGGGGCGCGGCTGGTGCACGCCTGCGGTTTCGACTCCGTTCCGCACGACCTCGGCGTGTACTTCACCGTGCGGCAGCTGCCCGAGGGCGTGCCGTTGACCGTGGACGGCTACGTGAGCGCCGACGCCGCCTTCTCCGGCGGCACGTTCGCCTCGGCGCTGGGCCAGTTCGCGCGCGGCCGGCAGCTGCGGGCCGCCGCGCTGGAACGCCGGCGGCACGAGCCCCGGCTGGTGGGCCGCCGCGCGGTGACGCCGACGGGCGCGCCCCGGTTCGCCGGGGAGGTGGGCGCCTGGGCGTTGCCGCTGCCGACCGTCGACGCGCAGATCGTGCGCCGCTCCGCGAAGGCCCTGGACCGCTACGGCCCCGACTTCCGCTACCGCCACTACGCGGCCGTGCGGCGGCTGCCCGTCGCGGTGGGCGGCGTGGCGGCGGTGGCCGCACTGGTGACGGCGGCGCAGGTGCCGCCCGCGCGGCGGTGGCTGTCCGCCCGGCTGGAGCCGGGTGACGGTCCGAGCGCCGAGAAGCGGGCGAAGAGCTGGTTCTCGGTCCGCTTCGTGGGCGAGGGCGGCGGCCGGAAGGTGTTCACCGAGGTCGCGGGCGGTGACCCCGGGTACGACGAGACGGCGAAGATGTTCGCGGAGGCGGCGCTCTCCCTCGCCCTCGACGACCTGCCCCTCACATCGGGGCAGGTCACGACGGCCGTGGCGATGGGTGACGCCCTGACCGAGCGGCTGCGGGCCGCGGGCCTCCGCTTCCGGGTGGCGGCGACCCGCTGACGCGCTTGCCCTCAAGAGCCTCCGCGACGGATGTTTAGGCCGACCACCCGACGATCGTGTAGATCATCCCGCCTGCCCAGGCCAGCCCCGCGCCCACGGCGAGCACCAGCCCGGCGACCACCGCCCGCTCGCTGCGCGGTGCGGGCCGGCGGGCGGACTGCTCGGGTGTGCGGTGCGTCGTCATGACGTCCAGCCTGCCGCCACCGGCGGGACGGGCACATCCGTACGGATACTCAGCCAGGCTGAGCACCGACGCGCGGCGACCCGGCACCGCGATTTGAGACTTTGTCCGCCACCGGACGTCCGCACCTGCGGCCGATCGCGGTGAAGTCCCAAGAAGGAGTTCAATGAAACCCTTGAAGGCATGAAGTTCCTTCTCGAAGTCACCATGGACGAGGGCGCGCTCGCCGAGGACCCCGCGGGCGAGCTGCAGCGAATCCTGCGGTACTGGGGCGGCAACCTGAAGCACTACGCACTGCGGGCAGGCGACGGGGCCGAGATCTACGACTCGGCGTACCGGGAGGTGGGCCGCTGGAGCGTCGAGGGTCAGGCCGGGTAGGTGGCCGCCCGCAGGGCCTCGCGGCACAGGGCGTCGGCCCTGCGGGTGGTTTCCGGCAGACGGTAGGCCGGGGTCAGCGCCAGGGTGTGGGCGCAGGCGTTGTCCAGGCTCACCCGGTGGCCGACGGAGACGAAGACCGGCTTGACGCCGTCACGCGTGCGCACGGCCCGCCCGACCTCCTCCGCGCCGTCGAGCAGCGGCGACGTGCTGCCGCGCGGTGCGTCCGGTTCGTCGTGGGTGAAGGTGAACGGGTTCTTGGCGACGCCGATCGTGGGCAGGCCGGTGAGCACCCCGAGGTGGCTGGCGAGACCGAAACGGCGCGGGTGGGCCAGGCCGTAGCCGTCGCAGACGACCAGGCCGGGCGGGCAGGGCAGCGCGTCCAGGGCGGCGAGGACGGTCGGGATCTCGCGGAAGGCGAGCAGACCGGGCACGTACGGGAAGGAGATCCGTCCGACGGCCGTGGTCTCGGCGACGACGTGGAGGGTCGCGGCGTCGAGGACGACGGCAGCCGCGGCGACGACGTCGCGCTGGTCGTCGTAGGCGACGTCCACGCCGGTCACCCGGCCCGTACCGGGCGGCGGTCCCGGCTCGTCGAGCACCGCGCGGGCCCGCAGTTCGTCCTGGACGGCACGGGCCCGCTCCTCGGTCGCGGGCCAGTCGGCTGGGGTCTGCGTGGTCACGGTCCTCATGGTGGCCGCAAGCCTACGGGACCCCGGAGTACGCTCGCGATCATGTTCGTACTGGAGCTGTCCTACACCGCCCCGCTGGAAGCCGTCGACGCCGTGCTGGAGGAGCACGTGGCGTGGCTCGACGAGTTGTACGCGCGGGGGGTGGTCCTGGCGTCCGGGCGCAAGGAACCCCGCGACGGCGGAGTGATCATCGCCGTCGCGGAGGACCGTGCGCGCATCGAGGAGATCACGGCGGGCGACCCCTTCGTCAGGGCGGGCGTGTGCGCCTACCGCGTCACCGAGTTCGTCGCCACGAAGACGGCGCCGGCGCTGGAGCCGTACCGGGAAACCCTCGGCTAGGCGGTACGGCTCACTTGCCGAGCGCGCGCTGCAGCTCGCCCTTGTTCATGTTCGAACGGCCGCTGATGTCGCGACGCTTGGCCTCCTGGTACAGCTGGTCCTTGGTCTGTCCCTGCGGACCCTGGCGGTTGCCGGACCGCTGGCCGCCCCGCTCGCTCGGCGACTTGTCCCGCGTGGACGTGCGGCTGGCGGTCTTGGACTCGCCGGACTGCGCGCGCTCCTTGTTCACCGTCCGGGCCGCGATCTCCTTGGCGCGCTTGGTGCTCGCGCCACGGTCCTCGGCGCTGTCCTTGATGTGCTCGTACTGCCGCTCCCGCTTGGAGCTGGAACCGCTGGGCATGTCCGCTCACTCCTCTCACGTTCGGTGAACGGGTACCCACGTTGCGGACGAACACCCTGCCCGCGCTGCGTCAGCGCTCCGGCCGGGCGACCCGCCCCTGCTCGCCGGCCGCCCAACAGCCCAGGTCGGCGGTGCAGTCCACGGTGTCGTACGAGCCCGTGTCGACCGTCCGCCAGGTGCGGCCGCCGTCCGTGGTGAGGTCCGTGCCGGTGGGCCGACCGCGAGGGCCGCGGTGCGGCTGTGCGGGAGCCAGGCGACGCCGGAACGGCAGGCGTCGGGCGAGCGGCCGGCGGACCGCCAGGTGCCGCCGCCGTCGGTGGTGCGCAGGACGGTGCCCCGACTGCCGGCCACCCGGGCGGTGTGCCGGCTGACCGCCGCGAGGCCGCGGAAACGGACGTCGGACGCCCCGGCGGCCCCGGTGTGCTTCAGGTCCCAGTGCGGTCGCTGGTGCGCCTGGGCGGGGGTCGCCGTCGTCAGCGCGGCGAGGGCGGCCGCGGACACCGCCCCCGCGATCAGGGACTGTCGTTCGGATCATGCCGCAGACACGGGCCTGGCACGCGCAGCGGCGCACGAGTGGCCCAAGTGCCTTGCGTGGCAAGCGAGGAGAGTCACGTCACTCCCGTGCATGAACGCGGTGACAGAGGTCACTCGCTCATCGTGTGCACGGATTGGCTGATTCCGTCGTCTCTTCCAGTGCCCGGCCCCACCACCCCCCGCCCGTCCAGCCGTCACGAGGGAGCAAGGCGTTGTCCACCGTCATCGAACAGCCGGTCGAGGCGCGTCTCGTCGCCGCCGCGCCGCGTATGCCGAGCATTCCCGCCACGCTGCGCTACGACCGCAGCGACCCGTTCGCCGTCCGCATGACCTTCCCGGCCCCGGCCACCCTCGAGGGCGTGGAGGTGTGCTGGACGTTCTCCCGCGAGCTGCTCATCTCGGGCATGCAGGAGCCGGACGGCCACGGCGACGTGCGGGTGCGGCCGTACGGGTACGACCGCACCGTGCTGGAGTTCCACGCGCCCGAGGGCACCGCCGTGATCCACGTCCGCTCGGGCGAGCTGCGCCGGTTCCTGCAGGCCACCGGCGAGCTGGTGCCGGTCGGGCTGGAGCACCTCCAGCTGGATCTGGACCACGACCTGGCCGAGCTGATGCGCGGCACCTGCTGAGACGCCCCCGCGACCGTGCCGGCCGCGGGACCGCCCTCCCGGACCGCCTCAGCCGCCGCCCGGCGACGTCACGGCGGCGTCCGCCGTCTCCGCACGCAACGCGCCCCGCACCTCGAGCAGGATCTCGCGCAGGCCGGGGGCCGACGCCGCGCCGCGTTCGGTCAGCTCCGCGATCCGGGCCTCCCGGCCCGCGCCGGTCGCGGCGGGCCCGAGGGCGCGCGGTTCCGCGGCCGCCGCCAGCACGGCCACGACCGCGTCCCGCTCGGGGACCTCACCGGCCGGCACCGCGCCCTCCAGGACGGACCGCGTCCGCGCGCTCAGCGTCCGCGCCGCCGCGACGCGCGCCAGGACGTACTCCACCGACGGGAAAACGCCGAGGACCCGCTTCTTCTCGGCGCGCAGGTAGCCCTCGGCCACCAGCTGCTCCCGGGCGGCGTCGAAGGTGACCCGGGCGTACCGCCGCACCCAGGTCCGCCACCTGTGCGGCACGGACTCGCGGACGAGTTCGAGCAGCCCGTCCAGGACGGCGTCCCCGGTGCGGGAGTCGAGGTCGACGGGGGTGGCGATGCCCTCGTCGTCGGTGAGCAGACCTCGTCGTGCCAGCTCGGTGAGCGCGCCCGCGCGCACGAGGTGGTGGGCCCGGGCGGTGTCGGTGGCGCCGGGTCTCGTGGGGTCCCAGGCCAGCAGGCAGAGCCGGGCCGGCAGTGAGAGCGAGCCGTCGGGCACGGGGGCCTCCTAGGGGCCGTGAGACCGGATTCACGAAAAGGCGTTGACAGTCAGACCGGTCTCTCTTACTCTGTATAACGCTTCTGTTGCCGCCGATTGGAGAAGGACGTTGCTCGTCTGAGGTCCTGAGACACCGCGTCACATGTCAACGCATGCCACATGTGTACGCCGCGTGCGACCTCGGCGTTCGAGCCGTCCTTGCGGAGCAGGGCTTTTTTCGTGCCCCAGCACTCCCCGGGATCCTCCTTCCTCGCCCGACGGCGGTCGCCGCCTCCCGGTGTCTCGATACGCGTTTGCCCCTGACGGCTTCAAGCAACCGCGGAGACCCGTATGTCTATTTCGATCACCTGCGCATCCCTCTCCTTCGCCTGGCCCGACGGCACCCCCGTCTTCGAAGGACTGGACACCTCCTTCGGTACCGGCCGCACCGGGCTCGTCGGCGTCAACGGGTCGGGAAAGTCGACCCTGTTGAAGCTGATCGCCGGTCGGCTCACCCCGGCCGAAGGCGCCGTCCGCGTGGCCGGCGAGGTCGGTTACCTGCCGCAGAACGTCACGCTCGACACCACGCTGCGGGTCGACGAGGCGCTCGGCATCGCCGCGCAGCGGGCCGCGCTGCACGCCATCGAGGCCGGTGACGTGGCCGAGGAACACTTCGAGACGGTCGGCGACGACTGGGACGTCGAGGAGCGCGCCGTCGCCACACTCGGCGAACTCGGACTGGGCCATGTGGGCCTCGACCGCACCGTCGGCGAGGTGTCGGGCGGCGAGTCGGTGCTGCTGCGGCTGGCCGCGCTGCTGCTGCGCCGGCCCGACGTCCTGCTGCTGGACGAGCCGACCAACAACCTCGACCTGTACGCGCGCCGGCGGCTGTACGCGGCCGTCGAATCCTGGCCGGGCGTCATGGTCGTGGTCAGTCATGACCGGGAGCTGCTGGACCTGGTCGACCAGATCGCCGACCTGCGCTCCGGGGAGATCACCTGGTACGGCGGCAGTTTCTCGGCGTACGAGGAGGCCCTCGCCGTCGAGCAGGAGGCGGCCGAGCGCATGGTGCGCGTCGCCGAGTCCGATCTGCGCAAGCAGAAGCGCGAACTGGCCGACGCCCAGGTCAAGCTGGCCCGCCGCAAGCGGTACGGCCAGAAGATGTGGGACACCAAGCGGGAGCCCAAGGTCGTCATGGGCGAGCGCAAACGCCAGGCCCAGGTAGCGGCGGGCAAGCACCGCATCATGCACGAGGAGAAGCTCGCCGAGGCCAGGGAGCGACTCGACGACGCGGTGGAGGCCGTGCGGGACGACGACGAGATCCGCGTCGACCTGCCGTACACGGCCGTGCCACCGGGACGCTCCGTCCTCACCCTGCGGGACCTGGAACTCCTCTACGGCGCGCGCGTGGAGGGCGGTCTCGATCTGCACGGCCCGGAGCGGATCGCACTGATCGGCCGCAACGGCGCGGGCAAGACCACGCTGCTGCGGACGGTCGCCGGGGAACTGGCGCCGGTGGCGGGCGAGGCGACGGCGCACGTGCCGCTGCGGTTCCTGCCGCAGCGCCTCGACGTCCTCGACGGCGGGCTGACCGTCGCCGAGAACGTGGCCCGGTTCGCGCCGGGCGCCACCAACAACCGGATCCGGGCGCGGCTGGCGCGCTTCCTGTTCCGGGGCGCCCGTGCCGACCAGCGGGCGGAGACGCTGTCCGGCGGCGAGCGCTTCCGGGCGACGCTGGCCGCGCTGATGCTGGCGGAGCCCGCGCCGCAGTTGCTGATGCTGGACGAGCCGACGAACAACCTGGACATGGCGAGCGTCCGGCAGCTCACCACGGCGCTGGAGTCGTACGAGGGGGCGCTGATCGTGGCCAGCCACGACATGCCGTTCCTGGAGTCGATCGGCATCACCCGGTGGCTGCTGCTGGAGGAGGGAGAACTCCGGGAAACCACGCCAGAGGCTGTCGGGTATCCCGCCTAGCGTCGCCCGCATGAGCGAGTTCATCACCATCACCGGAGCCAGGGAGAACAACCTCCAGGACGTCACTCTCCGCATCCCGAAGGGCCGGCTGACCGTGTTCACCGGCGTTTCGGGATCGGGGAAGTCGTCGGTCGTGTTCGACACGATCGCGGTCGAGTCGCAGCGCCAGCTGAACGAGACGTTCACCTGGTTCGTGCGCAACCGGCTGCCCAAGTACGAGCGCCCCCACGCGGACGCCCTGGAGGACCTCTCCCCCGCGATCGTGGTCGACCAGCGGCCGGTCGGCGGCCACTCCCGCTCCACCGTCGGCACCATGACCGACATCCACTCGGCCCTGCGCGTGCTGTTCTCCCGGCACGGCACGCCCAGCGCCGGGGCGGCGACGGCGTACTCGTTCAACGACCCGTCCGGCATGTGCCCCGGCTGCGACGGCCTGGGCCGCACGGTGCGCCCCGACTGGGACCGCATCCTCGACCCGGCCAGGTCGCTGGCCGACGGGGCGGTCCGCTTCCCGCCGTTCGCCGCGGGGACGTGGCAGGGGCAGGCGTACACCAACACCGACCAGTTGGACCCGGACAAGCCCGTCGGCGACTTCACGGACGACGAGCGGACGTTCCTGATGCGCGGGCGGCCCGGCAGCAAGGTCACCGTGAACGGCACGGGCGGCACCTGGACCACCGAGTACGAAGGGCTCGCCGACCGCTTCGAGCGGCTGTACCTGAAACGGGACCTGTCGGCGATGAGCGAGAAGACCCGGAACCTGGTGCGGGAGTTCCTGGTCGAGGGCGACTGCCCCGACTGCGGCGGTGCCCGGCTGAACGCGGCGGCGCTCGCGTCCCGGATCGGCGGGCATTCCATCGCCGACTGCTCCCGCATGCAGGTCACCGACCTCATCGCCGTACTGAACCAGATCGACGACCCGGTGGCCCGGCCGGTCGCCGGGGCCGCCGTCGCCGCGCTGGAGCGGATCGAGGCGATCGGCCTCGGCTACCTCAGCCTCGACCGGGAGACCGCCACCCTCTCCGGCGGCGAGGGGCAGCGGCTGAAGACCGTGCGGCACCTGGGCTCCAGCCTGACCGGGATGACGTACATCTTCGACGAGCCCAGCGTCGGGCTGCACCCGCGCGACGTCGGGCGCCTCGGCGACCTGCTGCTGCGGCTGCGCGACAAGGGCAACACCGTGCTGGTCGTCGAGCACGACCCGGACGTCATCGCGCTCGCGGACCTCGTGGTCGACATGGGCCCGCGGGCGGGCGCCGGCGGCGGCCGGGTGGTGTTCGAGGGGACGCCGGGCGAGCTGGCCGCGGCGGACACGCTCACCGGCCGCTGTCTGGGACGCCGTACGGCGGTGAAGGCGGACCCGCGGACGCCGACCGGTGAGCTGTGGGTCAAGGGCGCCGGCCGGCACAACCTGCGGGACGTGACGGTGGCCTTCCCGACCGGTGTGCTGACGGCGGTCACGGGGGTCGCCGGGTCGGGCAAGAGCACGCTGGCCGCGGAGCTGGTCGACGGGCATCCGGACACGGTGGTCGTCGACCAGTCGGCGATCGGCGTCTCGGCGCGCTCCACCCCGGCGACGTACCTCGGGATCATGGACACGGTGCGGAAGATCTTCGCGCGGGAGACGGGCGCCGAGGCGGGCTGCTTCAGCTTCAACTCGGCGGGCGCGTGCGGCACCTGCGAGGGGCGCGGGATCATCTACACCGACCTGGCCTTCATGGACCCGGTGACGACCGTCTGCGGCGACTGCGAGGGCCGGCGCTTCCGTCAGGAGGTGCTGCGGCTGACCGTCGGCGGCAGCTCCATCGCCGACGTGCTGGGGATGACCGCCGAGCAGGCCCTGGACTTCTTCACGGACACCGGCGTACGGCGGCGGCTGCGCGCCCTGCACGACGTCGGCCTCACCTACCTCACGCTCGGACAGCCGCTGTCCACCCTCTCCGGCGGCGAGCGGCAGAGGATCAAGCTGGCGACCCGGCTGCACCGCACCGGCGCGGTGTACGTCCTGGACGAACCGACGACGGGGCTGCACATGTCGGACGTGGAGGGGCTGCTCGCCCTGCTGGACCGGCTGGTCGACACCGGGAACACGGTCGTGGTCGTCGAGCACAACCTGGACGTGGTCGCGCACGCCGACCACGTGATCGACCTCGGCCCGGACGGGGGCCGGGACGGCGGCCGGGTGCTCTTCGAGGGCACCCCGCGCGAGCTGCTCACCGCCCGGGACTCCAGCACGGCGGAGCACCTCAGGAGGGCCACGGGGCACTGACGGGGGTTTCGTCCGCGCGGGGCCGCCCTGCATGATGGCCAACCGGCGCCGCGACACGTGGCGCCGGAGCAGCCGGCGCCGATTCGGAGACCCCGGAGAACCTCTCGTGCCCAGTAAGAAGGCCCTCGTCCGCCGCCCTAGCCCACGCCTCGCCGAGGGGCTGGTCACCCACGTCGAACGCGAGCGGGTCGATCACGGCCTCGCCGTCGAGCAGTGGGAGGCGTACGTCGAGGCGCTGGGCGCGCACGGCTGGGAGACACTGGAGGTGGATCCGGCCGACGACTGCCCGGACTCGGTGTTCGTCGAGGACACCGTCGTCATGTACAGGAACGTCGCCCTGATCACGCGGCCCGGCGCCGAGTCGCGGCGGGCGGAGACCCCGGCTGTCGAGGAGGCCGTGGCGCGGCTGGGCTGCTCGGTCAACTGGATCTGGGAGCCGGGCACGCTCGACGGCGGTGACGTCCTGAAGGTCGGCGACACGGTCTACGTGGGGCGCGGCTGGGGGTACCTCCCACGCCTTTCGGGCAGTGGGGGAGTACCAACGCGGCCGGTGTCCAGCAGCTGCGGTCGGCGTTCGAGCCGCTGGGCGCCCGGGTGGTCGCCGTGCCGGTGAGCCGGGTACTGCACCTGAAGTCGGCGGTGACCGCGCTGCCGGACGGGACGGTGATCGGGCACATCCCGATGACGGACGTGCCGTCGCTGTTCCCCCGGTTCCTGCCGGTGCCGGAGGAGTCCGGGGCGCACGTGGTGCTGCTCGGGGGCGGGAAGCTGCTGATGGCGGCGAGCGCGCCGAAGACGGCGGAACTGCTCGCCGACCTCGGCCACGAGCCGGTGGTGGTGGACATCGGTGAGTTCGAGAAGCTCGAAGGCTGTGTGACGTGTCTCTCGGTGCGGCTGCGGGAGCTGTACGCCTGAAGGACGGACACGTCACCCGTTCGGCCCCGGGACCTGCGGGTCTCGGGGTCTTCGCACGCCCTGCTGAACGGGTGCTGATCAGCGGCCTTTACGGTGTGTTTAACCTACGCCCTCGTAACCTACGGTTTCGTAGCCTACGATCCCGTAGGTTCAGTTCGCCGGCCCGCTCGCCGGTCGCTTTTCGCTCTGTCTGTCGCACGTCCCCTGGAGTTCTCCGTGACGATCGTCTCCCCGCACCTCGGCAGTTCCGCCGAATGGACCGACGCCCGGCTGCTGTACGCGCTGGAGGAAGTGGTCGAGAAGGAACTGAACCGGCATCTGAAGATCGCCAAGGACTGGATGCCGCACGAGTACGTGCCGTGGACCGACGGCCGGAACTTCCCGGGCCTCTTCGAGGACGGCGAGGCCTGGGAGAAGGACCAGTCCAAGGTCACCGAGATCGGGCGGATCGCCCTCGTGGTGAACCTCCTGACGGAGGACAACCTCCCCAGCTACCACCACGAGATCGCGAGCCTCTTCGGCCGCGACGGCGCCTGGGGCACCTGGGTGCACCGCTGGACCGCCGAGGAGGGCCGCCACGGCATCGTCATGCGCGACTACCTGCTCACCTCCCGGGCCGTCGACCCGGACAAGCTGGAGCAGTTCCGCATGGCCCACATGAGCGAGGGCTTCGAGTCGGACAACCGGCACTCGATGCTGCACTCGGTGGCGTACGTCGCCTTCCAGGAGCTGGCCACCCGCATCTCGCACCGCAACACCGGTCACCAGTCCGGCGACCCGGTCTGCGACCGCATGCTGGCCCGCATCGCGACCGACGAGAACCTGCACATGGTCTTCTACCGGAACCTGCTCAAGGCCGCCTTCGAGCTCGCGCCCGACCTCACCATGCAGGCGGTGCGGGACGTGGTCGTGAACTTCCGGATGCCCGGACACGGCATCCCGGGCTTCGAGCGGGCCGCCGCGCAGATGGCGATCGGCGAGGTCTACAACCTGCGCATCCACCACGACGACGTGATCCAGCCCGTGCTGCGCTTCCTGAAGATCATGGAGATCGACGGGCTGGGCCCGGAGGGGCAGCAGGCCCAGGAGGAGCTGGGGCTGTTCATGGGCGGCCTGGACTCGGAGGCCGCCAAGTTCGACGAGAAGCTGGCGGCCCGCAAGGCCCGGATGGCGGCCCGCGCGGCGCACTGACCCTCGCCCACCACCCGACGCCGGTGGCCGCAACCCCGGGCGTCGACGCACGTGGGCGCGGCGGGGCCCGTCGACAGCCGTCACTCGTAGGTCGCCGTCACTCGTAGGTGGCCGTCACTCGTAGGCCGTCGTCACTCGTAGGCCGTCGTCTCCTCCAGTGCCGCGTCCCGTACGTCGGCGACCGGGTGGCGGCGCAGGGTCCGCAGCAGTGCGCGCCACGGCCGCGGCCAGTCCTCTCGGCCGCCCAGCGCGCTGGTGACCGCGACGGCCATCAGTCCCTCGGCGTGTCCGCCGTGGCCGGCCAGTGCGACGGCCTCGGCGTGCAGGGTCCCGGGGTCCGCGGCCGCTCCCCGGCTCTCCAGCCGTTCGCGCACCGTGTCGGCGACCCGTGCGGCGAGCGCGGGACGGCCGGGACCCGCCAGGGCGGTCACCCGGTCCAGACGCGGCGGTACGGCGGCCAGGTCGGCGCAGGCCGCCGCGAGCCCGGCGGCCTGCGCGGCGTAGGCGTCGTACGCGCCGAGGAGTTCGGCTGCCGCCGACGCGGCCGGCCGGCGGGCCGCCCCGGTGCCGGGGCCGGACCCGCCGAGCTGCTCGACGAGCGCCACCACGCGCTGCCGTGCCGGGCGGTCACGGCGCTCCCCGGCGTCGTCGTCCTCGTCGGCGGACGAGCCGGCCAGCGTGCGCAGCGCGTCCAGCAGTCCGGCCAGTCCGTGCGGCGAACCGGACGCCGCCTCCGTCAGGGCACTCGCCGCACAGTGCCACGTCTCGCGGTTCGAGAGGTCCGTGAGCGCCTCGACGAGCACCCCGGGTGCCTCGGCCGCCCATGGGGTCCAGCGGGCCAGCGCCCGGAAGGCGCTGAGGGCGGTCGTGGTGTCGTCGGTGGCGGCGACCGAACGCACCAGCTGCGCGTACCGGGCGCGGTGGGCCTCCGGCAGGTCCAGCGGAAGGACCCGCAGCACCGCCGTCCGCAGGACCGGCGCACCGGCCGCGGCGTCGTGCAGCAGCTCCCAGACCTCCTCGTGCCCGAGCAGCGCGCCGGCGGACGCGACACAGGCGGCGCGTACGTCGGGGTGGGCGCCCGGGCGGCCGTACACCTCGGTGACCAGGGCGGCCGCTTCCGGCACGGGAAGCCTGGCGGCGGCGAGCCGGACCGCCTCCTTGCGGCTGGTCACCTTGGCGTCCGGTGCCCGCAGTACGTCCCGCAGGTGGCCGGCGAGTCGGGACGGCGGTACGTGCCGGGACGCCTGGGTGGCGGCGTACACGGCGACGCGGGCCCGGTCGCCGCCGGCGTGCGCCAGCAGTGCGAGCAGCACCTCGGCGGCCCGGTCGGTGCGGGCGAGGGCGGCGAGCCCGGCCTCGGCGATCTCGACGTCCGGCGACGCGGCCCAGCGGCGTGCGACGTCGGCACCGCCGTCGGGCACCCCGGCGGCCTCGGTGACGACCTCGGCGCGCTCGTGGCGCGGCAGCGAGGTGTCCGCGGCCCGGGCCGACAGGCGCTGCAGCAACAGCGCCTGCTGACGCGGTACCCAGCGCCGTACGTCCGCGGCCTCCACCCACACGGCGAGCCGCCTGCCCTCGGGCAGGAACCGGCCGTGCGGCGGGGTGCCGGCGAGCACCACGCCGAGCAGATCGGTGCGGCGCCGCGCGAGCAGCCGCCACACCACCGGCAGATCGGCCGCCGACGGGTCGTGGGCCAGTACGCGTGCCACCCGTTCGTCGCGGGTGCGGACCGGCTCGAGCCACGCGAGCAGCGCGCCGCTCGCGGCCGTGACGTCGCCGTCGCGGAAGGCCCGCCACAGCAGTTCCTGCAAGTCGGTCATGTCATGCGCACGTCGGCCGATGGACTCGGCGAAGGCGAGGACCGGGCCGTGGTCGCCCTTCGAGGCGCGGGCCTCCAGCCACGGCCGCAGGGCCTCGAACACCAGCCGTTCCTGACCGCGCCGCAGGGTGCGGTCCAGGCGGCCCAGTTCCACGCGGCCGGTGCTCTCGGACAGGCGGACCAGGGCGCGCAGCGACCAGTCGACCAAGGCGCGCGGGCCCGTCGCCGCGTGCTCGGCCAGCACGGCGAGCGCCAGGGCGATCAGCGGTCGGCGGGTGCCGGCGGAACAGTCGCGTGCCTCGACGGCGTCGGTGGCGACACGGTCCAGGTGTGCGGCGGACTCCTCGGTGAACAGCACGGCGCGGGTGCCGGCCAGCGCCCGCAGGGCGGCGGAGCGCACCGGGTCCTGTTCGTTGCGCAGCCGTGCCATGTCCCGCAGGACGGCGGTGACGGCGGCCGGGTCGCCGGAGCGTGCGGCGTTGCCGATCAGCAGCGACCAGGCCCGGCTACGGTCCTCGGCGTCCGGGCGCCCGGTGGCTGCCAGCAGCCGGTCGCGGACCTCGGCCACGGGCAGGAAGGACTCGGCGGTGAGGACCGTGATCGCGAGGGCTCCCCGCTCACGCTCGCGGGCCGCGGTCTCACGGGCCTCCGGTATCGCGTGCCGGCGGGGCAGCGCCTCCAACAGGCCGGTGTCGACGGCGACCTCCGCGGCTCCGCGCCCCTCGCGGACGGCCGTGTACAGGGCGTGGCGCCGGGCGGGCGGGAGTGCCTTCAGCAGCCGCGGGAAGTCGCCGTACGGCAGCCGGGTCCTGCCGTAGGCGACTAGTTCCGGCGAATCGGTGCGGGTCAGCCGGCACAGCGCCGTGCGCCCCAGCCGGTGGACGCCGGCGACGTCGGACCACGCGGGTGTGAGCAGCAGCCGCAGTACGCGTCGCGGGTCGGCGGCGGCGAAGGCGGGGAGGTGGGCGCGCAGTTCGTAGGGCAGCCGGCCCGGTCCGTGGTGGTCCAGCAGCCCGAGCACGCGCGCCGGACGGAGAGGGGTCAGCGCCGCCACGGCCTGCGTGTACCGGTGCCACCAGGTGCCACGCAACGCCTCGGGCAGCCCGGCCAGTTCCCGCTCGAGGGCGTCCAGCAATGTCGTGGGGTGCCGGGTGGCGAGCGCGCGCCACGCCCGGACAGCGTGCAGCAGGCCGGGCAGCAGCCGCGCCACCACCGGCGCGGTGCAGCCCGGCAGCAGGCGGGCCGCCTCGGTGTCGCCCCAGTCGCGCCGGACCCCTTCGACCAGCCGGTCGGCGAGGGCGGCGCGGCGGCCGGCCACGATCGCGCGCAGCAGGTCCCGGCGGGCCGCCTCGGGCGCGTCGGCGAGCGCCGCCTCGAAGGCCGCGTCCGGTGTGCGCGGGCCGTGGGCGACCCGCAGGGCGCGTCCGCGCACGTACGGGTCGGTGTCGGCGATGCGGTCCGCGATCCACCCGGCGTCGCCCGTGGCGGACGCGGCGATCACGGCGAGCCCGCGCCCGTGGGCTCCGCGCCGTTCCAGTTCGGCCAGCACGGGCCGTGGGGCGGTCCACCCCCGCGCACGGCTGACGAGTTCCCGCATGCGCCGCGGGTGGTCGAGCGGGTCGAGGGCGTGCAGCAGGCTTTCGGCCTCGTGCTGCGCGGAGGTCGGCGACATGTGGGGATTGTGCCTGCCGTGACACGCGGGGCCCAGCGAATTATCCGCGCCGCAGGGCCAGTCGCTCCTTCTCCGACAGTCCGCCCCACACGCCGAAGCGCTCGTCGTTGCTCAGCGCGTACTCCAGGCAGACCGTGCGGATCGGGCACAGGGCGCAGATCCGCTTGGCGTCGCGTACGGAGCTGCCGGGCTCGGGGAAGAAGAAGTCGCCCCCGGTCTGTGCGCACAACGCCTCCTGCTGCCAGGCGAGGTCGGGCGTCGCGGTGGTTTCGATGTGCATGGCAGGAGCGTGCCGGGCGGCGAAAAACGTTCGATCAACGCGGGATCAACACCGCGCCGCGGGCCTCCGGCCGACCCGATGGTCCCCCGCCCCACGCCAGGGTGCACGGCGGCGCGCGGAAGTGAGTGCCAGGGGGTCCACGCCGCCTCACGCGCTCGCGCGGCGGACCAGGGTGGTCGGCAGCACGACTCCCGACCGTCTGACCGTCGGGGACGGCGCGGTGGGCCCTGTGCCCGGGTCCCGGTCCAGGCCGCGCAGGAGCAGGCGGGCCATCAGCCGGCCCATCTCCTCGATGTCCTGACGGACCGTGGTCAGCGGCGGGTCGGTCTCCTCGGCGACCGGCAGCATGTCGTCGAAGCCGACCACGGCCACGTCGTCCGGCACCCGGCGTCCGCGCTCGCGCAGCACCCTGAGGGCGCCCGCCGCGGTGAGGTCGTTGGCGGCGAACACGGCGTCCAGGTCGGGGCGGCGGTCCAGCAGTTCCCGCATCGCCCGCTCGCCGCCGCCCGAGGTGAAGTCCCCGCGCGCGACCAGCCCCTCGTCGGTGTCCGCCCGCACGTCGCGGAAGCCGGCCAGCCGGTCGGCGGCGGAGGTCTGGTCGAGCGGGCCGGTGATGTGCGCGATGCGGGTGCGGCCGAGGCCGGCGAGGTGGCGCACGGCGTCGCGGGCGCCGCCGCGGTTGTCGCTGTCGACGTAGACCACGTCGTCCCGGCCGTCGTCCCAGCCGGGCCGCCCGCCGAACACGGTCGGGACACCGGCGCCGCGGACGAGGCCGGGCAGCGGGTCGTCGAGGTGCAGGGAGAAGACCAGCGCGCCGTCGACATGGCCGCCGGCCAGGTAGCGGCCGACGCGCGCGTGGTCCTCGCGGCCCTCGGTGAGCAGCAGCACGAGCTGGCTGTCGTGGGCGGTCAGCTCCTTGCTGATGCCGCGGAGTTGCTGGGCGAAGTACGGGTCGGCGAAGACCCGGGTCTCCGGCTCGGCGGCGACCACGGCGACGGCGTCGTGGCGCCTGGTCACGAGGGAGCGGGCGGCCTGGTTGGGCACGTATCCGAGCTCCTCCACCGCGCGCCGGACCCGCTCGGCCAGCGCCTCGCGCACCCCGTGCGCCCCGTTGACCACCCGGGAGACGGTGGCGCGCGAGACCCCGGCCCGCTCGGCCACGGCCTCCAGCGTGGGACGTGGCGCTGTGTCGGTCACTTCTGGGCTCCTCGTCGGTGGCTGCGGCCAGGATAGCCGCAGCCACCGGACGGGAGAGAGCGCTCTCGTCACCGTCCGCCGAACCCGTCAGTGCTGGTGCGCGGGCGCCTCCGCGGTCTGCTCGCCACCGCCGCCGTGCGCGTGCTCGTGCGGGTCGTAGCCGGGGATCGTGCCGTCCGGCTTCTTCACCAGGAACAGCCCCACCATCCCCATGTCGGAGTGGCTCTGCACGTGGCAGTGGTACATCCACGCCCCGGCGCCCACCCCCTCCCCCGCGATGATCTGGAAGCCGAAGGAGTCCGCGGGGCCGGTGATCTTGTTGTCGATGACCTGGCTCGGGTCGTCGGGGCCGGTGAGCATGCCGGTGCGGTTGTCGGCCCAGCGGTGACCGTGCATGTGGAAGGTGTGGTAGTACTCGCCGTGCGTGATCATGACGATCTCGACGCGGTCGCCCACGGTGGCCTCGAAGTTCGGTCCGGTGTGCGGGTCGCGGTTGTTGATGAGCATGTCGTTGAAGACGATCGTGTGGGTCGCGTCCGGCAGCACGTCGCCCTTGCGGCGCACGATCACCGGGCCGTACAGGCCCTTGCGGATGCCTCCCGTGCCGTGCTCGGTGCCGACGACGTGGTCGTGGTAGTGCCAGTAGCCCGCGCTGCCCGCCCGCCAGGTGCCGTCCGGGCGGCGGCCGGGCTTGTGGGTGCGCCAGGTGTAGGTGCGGGTGCCGCCGGGCTCGACGTCGCTCTTGTTCATGGCGGTGCCGTCGCTGGAGATCTCGTAGTCCAGGCCGTGGACGTGCAGGCTCGCCCGCACGTCCATGGTGTTCGTGAACTCGATGTGCAGCGTGTCGCCCTCGTTGAGCTCGATCAGCGGGCCGGGGATGGACGCCTTGCCCTTCTCCAGGCCGTAGCCCATCTGGCCGTCGGGCAGCTTCTCGGCGTACATCTTGATGTGTCTCACCTCGCCGCCGGCCGGTGCCGTGGGCGCCGTGACCCCCTTGCCCTCGGCCGCCGCGCCCGCGGTCTCCGGAGCGATGGACAACGATGTCGCGACGGCCGCGCCGCCCAGCAGTACGCGTCGGTTGAAGCCTCGCCTGTCCATGCCGAACTCCCCACGCTGAGACGGAATTTGCGGAGACCTAGCCAATGGATCGTCCTGATTGGCTGTGATGAACCTGTGGGACGGTACCGGCTGCCGACTGGTTTATCCACACTCAGGACAAAGTTCGTTGGATCCCGGTCATACCTATTGGCGAACCGCGCAAAGAGGTCTAGCTTCCTTGGCGCTGCTGCCGTGACCTAGGAGGTGCCCATGCCCTTAAGAGGGTTGAGCGCGAGAAGTAGAGGCTGGGCGACGTTCGCCACCGCCGGTTTCGTCGCCGCGGGACTGCTGGCCGGCCCTGCCGCCAGTGCGCGTCCGGCGCCGGAGCCGTCCCTGACAACGATGTCGATCAAGTCGCCGCCCGGCGGCGCGAATGTACGGGTGCTGATCTTCTACGGATCCGCCGCGGCCGGCGACGAGTCACCGGTCGTGAACGCCGGTATCTCGGCCATCGAGCGGATCGGGCTGTCCGGCCCGGCGAAGGAACGCTTCCGGGTCGAGGCCACCGACAACGCCAACGTCTTCACCAACGACAAGAGGCTCAGCCGCTTCAACGCGGTCGTGTTCCTGACCGGCGGCGGCGACGTCCTGACACCGGCCCAGGAGGCGGGTCTGGAGGCGTACATGGAGGCCGGCGGCGGGTTCGTCGGCGTCCACGACGCGGCCCGCGCGGAGCCGTACTCGGACTGGTTCACCGGTCTGGTCGGCGCCCGCCCGGCGGCCTCCAGCCCCACGAAGGTCCAGCGGGCCGTCGTCGAGGTCGGTGACCGGCGCCATCCGGCCACCAAGGGCCTGCCGATGGAGTGGAAGCGGCCCGACGAGTGGCTGAACTGGCAGAAGAACCCCTCCGGCGAGGTGCACACGGTCGCCAGGGTTCGCGAGTCGACCTACCAGCCCGGGGCGAGCGCCAACGGCTGGGACCACCCGGTGAGCTGGTGCCGTGACTACGACGGCGGCCGGTCCTTCTACACCGGCATGGGCGGCACGGTGTCGTCGTACGACGAGACCGACTTCCGCGCCCATCTGCGCGGCGCCCTGATGTGGACCACGCGACTGGCGCAGGCCGACTGCAAGGCGACCATCACCGGCAACTACAAGGCCGAGCGCCTGACCGAGCCCAACCAGCCCGGCCAGAACGACCAGATCGGTGAACCGCACGGCCTGGTCACCGCCCCCGACGGCCGCGTCTTCTACATCGGCCGGGGCGGCGCGGACGCCTCCCAGCCCGTGGTCACCGACTGGAACGACCCGGACATCGGCAAGGGCAAGGGCCAGATTCACGTCTGGGACCCGGAGACGAAGGAGGTCACCCTCGCCGGTGAGCTGACCGTCTTCGGCAACAAGGGCGGCGGCGACGAGCTGACCAAGGTCGAGGAGGGCCTGCTCGGCATCGAGCTGGACCCGAAGTTCGACGAGAACGGGTGGGTGTACCTGCACTACACGCCGCACTCCGAGATCAACCGCGAGACCCACATGGCCGAGCGGCGCGTCTCCCGCTTCACGCTCGACCAGGCGACCAACAAGCTGGACCTGGGCAGCGAGAAGGTGCTGCTGAAGTGGCCGGTGCAGATCCACAGCTGCTGCCACGCGGGCGGCGGGATGGCCTGGGACTCCAAGGGCAACCTGTACATCGCCACCGGTGACAACAACTCCAGTGGCTTCAGCGGCGGTTACTCGGGCAACAACCCGGAGCCCAACTTCAAGGGCGTGTCCTTCGCCGACGCCCGCCGCACCGCCGGCAACACCAACAACCTCAACGGCAAGATCCTGCGCATCCACCCGGAGCCGGACGGGACGTACACGCTCCCCGAGGGCAACCTGTTCACCGGGAAGGAGACCGCCGAGGGCGGCGGCAAGACGCGCGGCGAGATCTATGTGATGGGCGTCCGCAACCCGGCGCGCATCTCCGTCGACAAGAAGACCGACGTCCTCTACGCGGGCTGGGTCGGCCCGGACGCCGGTTCTCCGTCGCCGACGTGGGGTCCGGCGAAGTACGACACGTTCGCCGCGATCACCGAGGCGAGCAACCGCGGGTGGCCGTACTGCATGGGCAACAAGCAGCCGTACCGGGACCGGAACCTGCCGGACCCGTCGAAGCCGCTGGGCTGGTACGACTGCGACGCCCCGAAGAACGAGTCGCCGAACAACGACGGCCTGGTCAACCTGCCGCCGGTGACCGGCAACAACATCTGGTACTCGCCGCAGGGCGGCGGCCCCGACTTCCCGCGCGACGAGAACGGCATCCCGTCGTACGAGGAGGACGAGGCCACCTACAGGCTGCCCTGGCTCAAGGGCGGCGGCCAGGCCGCGATGAACGGCCCGGTCTACCGCTACGACGCGGACAGCGACAGCGAGGTCGCGTGGCCCGCGTACTGGGACGGCAAGTGGTTCGTCGGTGACTTCTACGACGCCGACCAGCCGCGCAACGCGGTGCTGATGGACCCGAAGACGCTGGGTGACGGCGGTCTGCCGGTGCACTCGGAGTCGCTGAAGAAGATCGTGCCGGTCGGCAACGACGGCATCAAGAACCTGATGGGCTGGAAGTTCGGCCCGGACGGCGCGCTGTACGTCCTGGACTACGGCCGCGGCTTCTTCACCTCGGACTCCAAGTCGGCCCTGTGGCGGGTCACCTACGAGGGCGGCGGCCCGACGCCGGCCGCCGGACAGCTGGCGAGGGGGACCGAGTGATACGCCAACGAAGAATGTGGGCCGCGCTGCTGGCCGGCCTGCTGATGATGCTCGGACTGCAGGCGACGTCCGCCTCCGGGCAGCCCAGGGCGGAGGCGCAGGCTCCGGCCGCGGACCAGGTCCTCACCTGGACCGCCGGGAACGACATCACCAAGTACACGTCGGCGCCGGAGACGGCGGTGGCGGGTCCGGCCACGATCGTCTTCGAGAACAGTGAGGCGACCGGTAACACCACCGGCATGCCGCACACGCTGACGTTCGTGACCAGCGATCCCGAGTACAACCAGGACGTCCAGCTGAACATCCTGGCCAACCCCAACGACGACCAGGGCGGCAAGCACACCGCCGAGGTCACCCTCACCCCCGGCCGGTACCTCTACCACTGCACGATCCCCGGCCACGGGGAGATGAAGGGCGTGCTCGTGGTGACCGAGGGCGGCGGTGGCGAGGACACCACGGCACCCGCGACGTCGGCGGAGGTCGGCGGCACGCAGAACGCCGACGGCGCCTACGTCGGCTCCGCGACCGTGACCCTCGCCGCCACCGACGAGGGCGGCTCCGGCGTCGAGCGGATCGAGTACGCCATCGGCGCGGACGGCGCCTGGCAGCCGTACACCACGCCGGTCGTCGTCGACCAGGTCGGTGAGCACACGGTGCGCTACCGCGCCTTCGACAAGGCGGGCAACGCCGCCGAGGAGAAGAGCGTCACGTTCGCCGTGGCCGCCCCCGACACCGACGACACGACCGCGCCGGAGACCTCGGCGACCATCAGCGGTGAGCAGAACCCGGACGGTGCCTACATCGACATGGCGACGGTGACCGTCACCGCCTCCGACACCGGTTCCGGCGTCAACACCATCGAGTACGCCATCGGTGCCGACGGCGCCTGGCAGCCCTACACCGCGCCCGTCATGGTGCACGAGGTCGGCGAGCACACCGTGCGCTACCGCGCCACCGACAAGGCGGGCAACGTCGCGGCGGAGAAGAACGTCGCGTTCACCGTCGTCGCCGCTCCCCCCGAGGACACCACCGCCCCGGTGACCGGCGCGACCGTGGAGGGCGGCAAGGACTCCGACGGCGCCTACGTCGGCAGCGCCAAGGTGACCGTCAGCGCCACCGACGAGGGTGGTTCCGGGGTGGCCGGCATCGAGTACTCGCTGGACGCCGGGCCCTACCTGGCGTACACCGGGCCGGTCGTCGTCGACCGGGTGGGCCGGCACACCGTGGCCTACCGGGCGAGCGACAAGGCGGGCAACACCTCCGAACCGCTGACCGTGAGCTTCACGGTGGTGACGGGTCAGGTGCCGCCGCCGCCCTGCCCGGAGTACGACGAGCGTCTCACGGTGATCGTCGGCACGGTCGACACGGGTGTGCCGAACCGGGTCACCAACAACCGGTGCCGGATCAACGAGCTGATCGAGGACGAGAAGGACTGGTCCTCGCAGCAGCTGTTCCTCAAGCACGTGCGCGAGGTCGTCGAGGCGCTGCGGGACGAGGGCGTCATCGACCGGCGTGAGGGCCGGGCCATCAACAAGGCGGCCCGTCAGTCGAAGATCGGCGTGCCCGGCCAGACCGAGGGCTACCGGGCGATCCTCGACGGCTCCGAGGAGTCCTTCGCCAAGTGGCAGCAGGTGGGCGGCGGTTCGTTCGCGCTGAACGAGGACGGCTCGATCACCTCCAGCACCAGCACGCCCGGCATGGGCATGCTGTGGTTCCCGGAGCGCAAGTACGGCGACTTCTCGCTGAAGCTCCAGTGGCGGGACGACGCGGCGGGCACCGCGAACACCAACGGCGGCGTCTTCGTGCGCTTCCCGCAGGTCCACGACCACCCGGAGGAGTCCCGGCCGGAGTGGGTCGCCATCAAGTACGGGCACGAGGTGCAGGTGTTCGACAGCCCGACCGGCGACATGTACAAGTCGGGGTCGATCTACGGCTTCGACCGGGTGGGCCTGGCCGGCGCCGGGGTGACGGAGAAGGGCACCTGGAACGACTACGAGATCCGCGTGGTCGACCAGCACTACTCCATCTACCGCAACGGCAAGCTGATCAACGAGTTCGACAACACCGGCGGTCAGGACTTCTACCCGCCGCGCTCGGACGACCCGGGCACGGACGGGCGGCGGTACGCCTCCGGCTACATCGGGCTCCAGGTCCACGGCACGACGGACGTGGTGTCGTACCGGGACGTGAGGATCAAGGAGCTGTAGCTCAGCGCTTCTTCAGCTCTTCTGAGGGCGCGGCTTCTTCGCGCGGCTCGGCTGTACCCGGCTGGGTTCCCCCGGCATCTTCGGATACTCGGGCGGGTACGGCAGATCTCCGAGCCCGTGGTCGTGCTCGTCCTTCGTCGCCAGTTCCAGCAGGGCGTCGAGGGAGTGGGAACGCTCGTCCATGCCCGCGTGCACGTCGCCGAGTTCGGCGAAGCGCGCGGGCATGGTCGTGATGTCGAAGTCCTGCGGGTGGGCGACGCCCACCTCGTCCCAGGTCAGGGGCGCGGAGACCGGGGCGCCCGGGCGGGGGCGCACGGAGTAGGCGGAGGCGATGGTGCGGTCCCGGGCGGTCTGGTTGTAGTCGATGAAGATGCGCTCGCCGCGCTCCTCCTTCCACCACTTGATGGTGACCTGCTCGGGCATCCGCCGTTCCATCTCGCGGCCGACGGCGATGGCGGCGCGCCGCACCTGGGTGAAGGTCCAGCGCGGTTCGATCGGCACGAAGACGTGGATGCCGCGTCCGCCGGAGGTCTTGGGCCAGCCGCGCAGCCCGCCGAACTCCTCCAGGACGGCGCGCAGTTCGTGGGCGGCGCGGGCGGCGTCGTCGTAGTCGGTGCCGGGCTGCGGGTCGAGGTCGATGCGCAGTTCGTCGGGGTGGTCGACGTCGTCGCGGCGCACCGGCCAGGGGTGGAAGGTGAGGGTGCCGTACTGGGCGGCCCACAGCACCGCCGCCTCCTCGGTGGGGCACATCTCGTCGGCGCTGCGGCCGCTCGGGAAGGTGATGTGCGCGGTGGGGATCCAGTCGGGCATGCCCTTGGGTGCGCGCTTCTGGTAGAACCACTCGCCGGTGATGCCGTCCGGGTAGCGCTGGAGGGTGGTGGGCCTCTCGCGCAGGGCGCGCAGGATGCCGGGGGCGACCGCCTGGTAGTAGCGGGCCAGGTCGAGCTTGGTGTAGCCGTGCTCGGGGAAGAAGACCTTGCCCGGGCTGGACAGCCGCACGGTCCGTCCGCCCGCTTCCAGTTCCACCGCTTCCGCCATGCGAGCCACGGTAGGCGCACCCGGGTCACCTCGCACATCAGGCGGCGGGCCGCCCGGGGGTCCGTTCGCGTACGGACGTCCCGGGCGGCACCGCGCGCTACTCGGCCAGGGACCCGTTGCTCATGCTGACCCGGCGGCCGGTGAACCGCCGGGCCACCATGCGGTCGTGGGAGACCATGACCAGGGCGCCGCGGTAGTGGTGCAGGGCGTCCTCGAAGTCCTCCACCAGCGCGGGTGAGAGGTGGTTGGTGGGCTCGTCCAGGAGCAGCAGGTCCACCGGGTCGCGCAGCAGCCGGGCCAGCGCCAGCCGGCGCAGCTGCCCGGTGGACAGGTCGCCGACGGCCGTCCTCAGGTCGGGGAGGCGGAACAGGCCGAGGCCCAGCAGTGCCCCGCGGTGCTCGGCCGGGGCGCCGGGCAGTCCGGCCGCGTAGGCGTCCAGCAGGGTCCGCCGCGGGTGGGTGACCGCGGTCTCCTGGGGGAGCCAGCCGACGCGCTGTGGGCGTGCGCACGTGCCCCGGTCGGGGCGCAGGTCGCCGGCGAGGACCCGCAGCAGGGTGCTCTTGCCGGCGCCGTTCGCGCCGGTGACCAGGATCCGTTCGCCCGGGTCGACGGTGAAGTCGTGGACGTCGAGCCGGTCGCCGACGGTGACCCGGTGCAGGTCGGCCAGCGGGCCGTGGTGGCCCGCGTCGCCGCCCTCGACCCGCACCCGGAAGCGCAGGGGCGCCGGGGGCGGTGGCACCGGGTTCTCCTCCAGGCGCCGCACCCGTTCCTTCGCCTGCCGTACACGGGCGGAGATCTGTTTCTCCACGCTGCGCTGGTGGCGCTGGCCCTCGCGGTCGGCGTTGGCCCGGCGCCGGGGGCCGGCGGCCATGGTGTCGGCGGCGCGGCGGGCCAGGGCGCTCTGCTCGGCCAGCTCTCGCTGCCAGTCGGCGTGCTCCTGTTCCCAGCGGCGCCGGGCGCCCGCCTTGGCCCGCAGGTACCCGGCGTAGCCGCCGCCGTGCCGGTGCACGGTGCGGCGCTCGCCGTCCACCTCCCACAGGGCGGTGGCGACGCGTTCCAGGAAGACGCGGTCGTGGGAGACCGCCAGGACGCTGCCGCGGTGGGCGCGCAGGTGCTCCTCCAGCCACTCGACGGCCGGTACGTCGAGGTGGTTGGTCGGTTCGTCGAGCAGCAGGAGCTGGGGTGCGGCCGCCAGCAGGCAGGCCAGGCCCAGGCGGGCCTGCTCGCCGCCCGAGAGGCTGCCGAGGCGCCGGTCGGGGGTGATGTGCCGCAGGCCCAGTCCGTGCAGGGCGGACTCGACGCGGGCGTCGGCCGCGTAGCCGTCACGGGCCTCGAACGCCTCCAGGAGCTCGCCGTACGTGGCGAGCAGCCCGTCGAGTTCGTCGGGGCCGGCCTCGGTCAGCGCCTGCTCGGCCCGGCGCAGGGCGTCCTCCAGGTCCCGCAGGTCGGCGAGGGCGTGGTCGACGGCGTCCTGGACGGTGTCGTCCGGGGGGAGGTCGGGGGTCTGCGGCAGGTATCCGGCGCCGCCCGGGGCGTGGACGCGGACGTGTCCGGCGTCGGGCCGGTCGGTGCCGGCCAGCAGGCGCAGCAGGGTCGACTTGCCGGTGCCGTTCTCGCCGACGACGCCGATGCGCTCGCCGAGGGACACCGACTGGTGGACGCCGTCCAGGAGCGGCCGGCCTCCGGGAGCGCGGACGACGTCGTCCAGGACGACCTGGAAGGCGCCCGAGCCGGGCGTGGACGTGGCAGGGGTGGTGGGGCAGGTGGGGGCGTCAGAGGTACGCCGGTGCATGGGTGATCCGCCATATCGGAAGAAGTGAACAGGTGACCGATACGGAGCGGGGCAGCCGGAATCACGCCGCTTGCGCGCGGCGGCATCGGCGCCCGGTCTCCCGGGGCGGTATCAGATGTAGAAGTAGTAGAACCTGATCACATGGCAAGGCTAACAGGCGGGCTCCAGCGGCCGCTCCTAGAGTCGGACCATGACCCTGGACCTGCCCGTCATGCCGCCCGTGAAGCCGATGCTCGCCAAGTCCGTGGCGAAGATCCCGCCGGGCATGCACTACGAGGCCAAGTGGGACGGTTTCCGGTCGATCATGTTCCGCGACGGTGCCGAGGTCGAGCTCGGCAGCCGCACCGGGAAGCCGCTGACCAGGTACTTCCCGGAGCTGGTGGCGGCGGTGCGGGAGCGGTTGCCCGAGCGGTGCGTGGTGGACGGCGAGATCGTGATCGCGCGGGAGGGCCACCTGGACTTCGACGCGCTGACCGAGCGGATCCACCCGGCGGACTCCCGGGTGCGGATGCTGGCCGAGAAGACACCGGCCTCGCTGGTGGCCTTCGACCTGCTGGCCCTGGACGACGAGTCACTGCTGGACGCGCCGCTCGCGGACCGGCGGGCGCTGCTGGTGCGGTCGCTGTCCGGGGTCACCCCGCCGGTGCACGTGGCGCCGGCGACGGACGACATCGAGGTGGCCCGGCAGTGGTTCGAGCAGTACGAGGGGGCCGGGCTGGACGGGGTCGTCGCCAAGCCGCTCGACCTGCGCTACCGCCAGGACGAACGGGCCATGTACAAGGTCAAGCACGAGCGGACGGCGGACGTGGTCGTCGCCGGGTACCGCCTGCACAAGAGCGGCCCCGTGGTCGGCTCGTTGCTGCTCGGCCTCTACGACGACAAGGGCGCCCTCCAGCACGTGGGCGTCAGCGCGGCGTTCACGATGAAGCGGCGCGCCGAGCTGGTGGAGGAGCTGGAGCCGTTGCGCATGGACGACGTCCGGGGCCACCCGTGGGCGGCGTGGGCCGAGGAGTCGGCGCACGAGTCGGCGCGGCTGCCCGGCGCGCCCAGCCGCTGGTCGGGCAAGAAGGACCTGTCCTGGGTTCCGCTGCGGCCGGAGCGGGTGGTCGAGGTGGCGTACGACCACATGGAGAACGGGGCGCGCTTCAGACACACCGCCCGCTTCCGCCGCTGGCGCCCGGACCGGACGCCGGAGAGCTGCACCTACGCCCAGCTGGAGGAGCCGGTCCGCTACGACCTGGCGGAGATCCTGGGCGGCCCCTGAGACCGCCGCCGGATCAGGGCTTCATGAGCACCTTGACCGCGCCGTCCTGCTTCTTCTGAAACATCTCGTACGCGTGCGGCGCGTCCGTCAGCGGCACCCGGTGGGTGGCGAAGTCGTCGACGCCGAGGGGGTCGTCGTCGGTGAGGTACGGGATGATCTCGTCGCTCCAGCGGCGCACGTTGGCCTGCCCCATCCGCAGCTGGATCTGCTTGTCGAACAGGGTGAGCATCGGCATCGGGTCGGCCATGCCGCCGTACACGCCGGACAGCGAGATCGTGCCGCCGCGCCGGACCAGGTCGATGGCGGTGTAGAGGGCGGCGAGCCGGTCGACGCTGAACCGCTCGGCCAGCGGGCCGCCGATGGCCCGGGGCATCACCGCGGCGGCCTGCTGGATCAGCTTGGCGGTGGCGCCACCGTGCGCCTCGGTGCCGACCGCGTCGATCACGGCGTCCGGTCCACGGCCGCCGGTCTCGTCCTGGATCGCCGCGACGAGTTCCTTCTCGTTGTCGAAGGAGCGCAGGTCGTAGGTCTCCACGCCGCGCTCGCGGGCTCGTCGCAGCCGCTCCGGCACCAGGTCGATGCCGAAGACCCGCGCGACCCCCTTCGCCCGGGCGACCCGGCAGGCCATGTCGCCGATCGGGCCGAGGCCGAGCACCGCGACGGTGCCGCCCTGCGGGACGGCGGCGTACTCGACCGCCTGCCAGGCGGTGGGCAGCACGTCGGAGAGGTAGACGAAGCGGTCGTCGGCCGGCCCCTCGGGCACCTTGATCGGCCCGTACTGGGCCTGCGGCACGCGCAGGTACTCGGCCTGACCGCCGGGGATCGCACCGTACAGGCGGGTGTAGCCGAACAGCGGGGCGCCCATGCCCTCGCCGGTGACCTGGGTCGTCTCGCACTGGGTCGGCAGTCCGGTGCCGCACATGAAGCAGTGCCCGCACGCGATCTGGAACGGGACGACGACCCGGTCGCCGGGCTTCAGTCCGTTCACCTCGGACCCGACCTCCTCCACGATGCCCATGGGCTCGTGTCCGAGGATGTCGCCCGGCGTCATGAACGGCGTGAGCACCTCGTACAGGTGCAGGTCGGAGCCGCACAGTCCGGAGGACGTGACGCGGATGACGGCGTCCGTCGGCTCCTGGATCTTCGGGTCGGGCACCTCCTCCACCCGCACGTCCCGCTTGCCCTGCCACGTCACTGCCTTCATCGCCTCGCGCTCCCTCCGTCGCCCGTGCGCGTCGGTCTTGCGTCCGCGGCCGGGTACCCGGGCGGTCGTCCGCCGAACCGTGGACCCGTTTCGTCCGAACAGCGGATTATGCGCCCGTCTCCGCGTGCCGTATCAGTTCCGGTCAGGTATCGCACTAAAAGCTCTTAATAGTTTCAAAGAGCGCACAATCGATGACAGAGGACGGGCGGCGGGTGGTCGGAATGCGACGAAGGACGCACAGGTGGCGAGGCGGTGCGCTGCTGACGGCGGCGGTGGCGGTCTCGCTGGCGGCGGTGGGATGCACGAGTGGGCCCGGGGCACGCGAGGACGGACGGGCACCGAGCCCGGAGAGCTCGGCGAGCACCGAGGCGGGCCACCCGGCGTCGGTGCTGGCCGTGAAGGTGGACAACGTGCGCCAGGCGCGCCCGCAGACGGGCCTGGAGGCGGCGGACGTGGTCTACGTGGAACCGGTGGAGGCCGGACTGAGCCGCCTGATGGCGGTCTACGCGACCGAGCTGCCGGAGTCGGTCGGGCCGGTGCGCAGCGCCCGCGAGTCGGACCTCGACCTGCTGCGCCAGTTCGACCGGCCGACGCTGGCGTTCTCCGGCGCGCAGAGCAAGCTGCTGCCGCTCATCGACAAGGCGCCGCTGCGTGCGGAGCCGCCGGGCGAGGACTCCGACGCCTACGTCCGCGACGCGGACCGGCCCGCCCCGCACAACCTCTACGTGCGTCCCGGCCGGCTGCTGTCCGGGCCTCCCGGGGCCGACGCTCTGACCACGGGTTTCCGCTACGGCGAGAAGACACCCGCAGGCGGCCGGGAAGTGTCGTCGCGCACGGTGCGCTACCCGTCGGCGTCCTTCACCTTCACCTGGTCCGAGAGCCGTGACCGCTGGCTGGTCGGCATGGACGGCGACCCGGCCCGCACGGCCGACGGCGGGCGCCTCGCGCCGGCGACGGTCGTCGTGCAGCACGTGGACGTGCGCGAGTCCGACTTCCGGGACTTCCGGGGCAACTACTCGCCCTACGTCGAGTCGGTCGGTTCCGGGGAGGCGGAGGTGCTGCGCGACGGACGCGTGTACGACGCGACCTGGAAGCGCGGCACGGCGACGGACGGCACCGCCTTCACCGCCCGGAACGGCACGCCTGTGGACTTCGCCGAGGGCCAGGTGTGGGTGGTGTTCGTCGACTCGACGACCTCGGCGGACAAGTCCTGACCCGTGGCCCTGATCAGCCCGGCGCGTTCGCCGGTTCGGCCGGGTTGCGGAGCCCTTCGGCGGCGTCCGCGACCCGGCGGATGAGGTCGAAGAACACGGTCTGCTCGTCGGCGGAGAGCGGGGCGAGGAAGACCTGGTTCATGCGGGCCGTGCGCAGGGCCAGCTTGCGGTGGACGCGGCGGCCCTCGTCGGTCGGGCGCAGCAGGAAACGGCGGCCGTCCTGCGGGTCGCGGACCTTGTCCAGCAGCCCGCGGCGGCCGAGCCGGGTGATCACCTCGGCGATGGTGGACCGGTCCAGCCCCACCCGCTCCCCCGCCGTGCGCTGGTCCAGCCCCGGCTCGGCGACCAGGGCGTTGAGGACCGCGAACTGCGGCGAGGTGATCTCCTCGGAGACCATCGTGTTCCACAGCAGGTAGTGCGCCTGCTGCAGCCGCCGGGCCAGGTGCCCGGGGTGGGTGGTCAGGTCGACCGCGGCCATGTGCGCTCCTGTGGTCATTTCGTCGGTGCACTGACGATACATCGGGCGCACTTCGGCTGTCCGTGGCCGGGCCAGGCGATCTACCTCCCATTTTCCCAGGTCTTGACGCTTCGGGCGTCCGGTGGCAGCGTGTGGGGAACCTCGCTGAAATACTCAGTGCCCTGATTAATTTGAAGAGATGGGGCTTCTCGGATGGACAAGGTGGTGGCCGCGGCCGCCGAGGCGGTCGCCGACATACCGGACGGCGCGTCGCTCGCCGTGGGCGGCTTCGGCCTCAGTGGTGTGCCCAATGTGCTGATCCAGGCGCTGTACGAGCGCGGTACCGGTGGACTGTCGGTCGTCTCCAACAATTGCGGGGCGATGGAGTCCGGGCTGGCGGTGCTGCTGGCGGCGGGGCGGATCGCCCGGGTGACCGGCTCCTACATCGGGGCGAACAAGGAGTTCGCACGCCAGTACCTCGGCGGTGAGCTGGAGGTGGAGATGATCCCGCAGGGCACGCTGGCCGAGCGGCTGCGGGCCGGCGGGGCCGGGATCCCCGCCTTCTACACCCCGGCCGGGGTGGGCACGCAGGTCGCCGACGGCGGGCTGCCATGGCGCTACGACGGCTCCGGCGGGGTCGCGCTGGCGTCGCCGCCGAAGGAGGTCCGCGAGTTCGACGGCACGGAGTACGTGCTGGAGCGCGGCATCCGCACCGACTTCGCGCTGGTGCGGGCGGCCAGGGGCGACCGGCACGGGAACCTGGTGTTCAACAAGTCCTCCCGGAACTTCAATCCGCTGGCGGCGATGGCGGGCCGGGTGACGGTCGCCGAGGTGGAGGAGCTGGTCGAGCCGGGCGGGATCGACCCGGACGCGGTGCACCTGCCGGGGATCTTCGTGCAGCGGGTGGTCGCGCTGACGACCGAGCAGGCGGCGGACAAGAGGATCGAGCGGCGGACGGTGAGTTCCTGATGGCCTGGACGCGTGAACAGATGGCCGCGCGGGCGGCCCGGGAGCTGCGGGACGGCCAGTACGTCAACCTCGGCATCGGCCTGCCGACGCTGATCCCGAACTACCTCCCCGAGGGCGTGGAGGTGACCCTGGAGTCCGAGAACGGCATCCTGGGCACCGGCCGCTACCCGACCGACGACGAGGTGGACCCGGACCTGATCAACGCCGGCAAGGAGACCGTCACCGTCCTGCCGGGCGCCTCCTTCTTCGACTCGGCGCTCTCCTTCGGCATGATCCGCGGCGGGCACATCGACGTCGCGGTCCTGGGCGCGATGCAGGTGTCCGCCGCGGGTGACCTGGCCAACTGGGCCATCCCCGGCAAGATGATCACCGGGATCGGCGGCGCGATGGACCTGGTCCACGGCGCCCGCACCGTGATCGTCGTGATGACCCACACCGCCAAGGACGGCTCGCCCAAGATCCTCCAGGAGTGCGCGCTGCCGCTCACGGGCAAGGCGTGTGTGAAACGGATCATCACCGACCTCGGTGTCCTGGACGTCACCGACGACGGCCTCGTCCTGGTCGAGTGCGCGCCGGGTGCGACCGTCGACGAGATCACCGCCCAGACCGACGCCAAGCTCACCGTCGCGGAGGACCTGAAGTGAAGGACGTCTACGTCGTCGACGCGGTCCGCACCCCGTTCGGCAAGTACAACGGCTCCCTGACGGGCGTACGCCCGGACGACCTGGCCGCACACGCCATCCGTGAACTCCTCGGCCGCACACCCGGCCTGGACCCGTCCCGCGTCGACGACGTGTACTTCGGCAACGCCAACGGGGCCGGCGAGGAGAACCGCAACGTCGCCCGCATGGCCGCCCTCCTGGCAGGCCTGCCCACCACCGTCCCCGGCGTGACCGTGAACCGGCTGTGCGCCTCCGGCCTCGAAGCGGTGATCCAGGCCGCCCGCGCCATCGCCGTCGGCGACGCGTCGATCGCGCTGGCGGGCGGCGTGGAGTCCATGACCCGCGCCCCCTACGTGCTGCCCAAGTCGGACCGGCCCTTCCCCGCCGGGCACACCGAGCTGTACTCGACCACCCTGGGCTGGCGCATGGTCAACCCGCGGATGGACCCGCAGTGGACCATCCCCCTCGGCGAGTCGGCCGAACTCATTGCCGACAAGCACAAGATCTCCCGCGAGCAGCAGGACGAGTACGCCCTCGCCTCCCACCACAAGGCCGCCCGCGCCCAGGCCGACGGCCTGTTCGACGGCGAACTCGCGCCGGTCCCGGTGCCGCAGCGCAAGGGCGACCCGGTCGACTACGCCGCCGACGAATGCGTACGCCCCACCGCGTCCCTGGAGGCGATGGCGAAGCTCAAGCCGTCCTTCCGCAAGACCGACGGCACGGTCACCGCCGGGAACGCCTCGCCGCTCAACGACGGCGCCGCGGCGCTCCTCCTGGTCGACGAGGAGGGCCTGAAGGCCACCGGCCGCGAACCCCTCGCCCGGATCTCCGCCACGGGTGCCTCGGCGACCGACCCGCACTACTTCGGGCTCGCGCCGGTCGAGGCCGTGAACCGCGCCCTCGCCAAGGCCGGCCGCACCTTCGCCGACCTGGACGTCCTCGAACTCAACGAGGCGTTCGCCGCCCAGGTGCTGGGCTGCGTCGCCGAGTGGCCCGACTTCGACCCCGCGATCCTCAATCCCCAGGGCGGAGCCATCGCGCTGGGCCACCCGCTGGGCGCCTCCGGTGCCCGCCTCGCCGGCACCGTCGCCCACCAGCTCGCCCGCAAGGGAAGCGGCACCGGCGTCGCCACCCTCTGCATCGGCGTCGGCCAGGGCCTCGCCCTCGTCCTCGACCGCTAGTCACCCACGGGACCTCCAATGACTCTCACCCAGCACGACATCGACGCGGAGATCGCGGCCGAGCACGCCGCGTACGAGAAGCGGGTCGCCGACGGCGGGCCCGTCGAGCACCACCCGCGCCGCGACTACGCCCCGTACCGTTCCTCGGTGCTGCGCCACCCCAAGCAGCCGCCGATCGCCATCGACGTGACCAAGGACCCGGAGCTGGTGGAGCTGTCCTCCCCCGCCTTCGGCGAACGGGACATCACGGTCGTCGACAACGACCTGACCCGGCAGCACACCGGGGAGCCGGTCGGCGAGCGGATCACCGTCTCCGGCCGCCTGCTCGACCGGAACGGCAAGCCCGTGCGCGGCCAGCTCGTGGAGATCTGGCAGGCCAACTCGGCCGGCCGCTACGCCCACCAGCGCGAGCAGCACGACGCGCCGCTGGACCCGAACTTCACCGGAGTGGGCCGCACCCTCTCCGACGACGACGGCTTCTACCGCTTCACCACCGTGCAGCCGGGCCCCTACCCGTGGCGCAACCACGTCAACGCCTGGCGCCCGGCCCACATCCACTTCTCGGTGTTCGGCTCGGCGTTCACACAGCGGCTCGTGACGCAGATGTACTTCCCGAACGACCCGCTGTTCCCGTACGACCCGATCCTCCAGTCCGTGACGGACGACGCCGCCCGGCAGCGGCTCATAGCGACGTACGACCACAGCCTGTCCGTGCCCGAGTTCTCGCTCGGCTACCACTGGGACATCGTGCTCGACGGCCCGAACGCCACCTGGATCGAAGAAGGACGCTGACCGCCATGACGAAGATCGACACCAGCAGCCCGGAGAACGTGCTGCCGACGCCGTCGCACACGGTCGGCCCGTTCTACGGGTACGCGCTGCCCTTCCGCGGCGGCGAGGACATCGCGCCCGTCGGCCACCCCGACACGATCACGGTGCACGGGTACGTGTACGACGGCGAGGGCGACCCGCTGCCGGACGCGCTGCTGGAGGTGTGGGGGCCGGGCCCGGACGGCGAGCTGCCGACCGCCGACGGCTCGATGCGGCGCGACCCGGCCTCCGGCGGCTTCCTCGGCCGCAACGGCGTGGAGTTCACCGGCTTCGGCCGCATCCAGACCGACGCGAACGGCCACTGGTACGCGCGGACCCTTCGCCCAGGCGCACGGGGGAACAGCGCGCCGTACGTCAGCGTGTGCGTGTTCGCGCGCGGGCTGCTGGTGCACCTGTTCACCCGGATCTACCTGCCGGGCGACGCGGCGGCGCTGGCCGCGGACCCGCTGCTGTCCCGGGTGGACGCCGGGCGCCGCGACACGCTGATCGCCGTGGACGAGGGCCACGGGACGTACCGTTTCGACATCCGCCTTCAGGGCGAAGGCGAGACGGTCTTCCTGGAGTTCCAGTGACATCAGCTGCCGACACGGGCCTGCTCGCCCCCGGGTGGGCGGGCACACCGGCCGCCGACGCGACCGACGACCGCGCCCAGCTGCGGGCGCTTCTTGACGCGGAGGCGGCCCTGACCCGGGCCCAGGCCGCACTGGGACTCGCCCCCGCCGAGGCGGCGGCCGCGGTGACCGAGGCGGCCGACCCCGCCCGCTTCGACGCGCGCTCCCTGGCCGAGCGCGCCCGCGCCGGCGGGAATCCGGTGATCCCGCTGGTGGCCGACTTGACCAAGGCGGTCGGCGAGGAGTACGGGCCGTACGTCCACCGGGGCGCGACCAGCCAGGACATCCTGGATACGGCGACGATGCTGGTCGCCGCCCGCACCCTCGATCTGCTGCTCCCCGACCTCGCCCGCACCGAACGGGCGCTGGCCCGGCTGGCCGCCGACCACCGGGACACGGCGATGCCGGGCCGGACGCTCACCCAGCACGCCGTGCCGACGACCTTCGGACTGAAGGCGGCCGGCTGGCGCACGCTGGTGCTGGACGCGCGGGACCGGATCACCGCCGTACGCGGCGGGCTGCCCGCCCAGCTCGGCGGCGCGGCGGGCACCCTGGCGGCCTTCGAGGCGTACGGGGCCGCGGAGCCGGTCGCGCTGCCGACGGCGTACGCGCGCGAACTGGACCTGCGTGCACCGCTGTTGCCCTGGCACACCCTGCGCACCCCGGTGGCCGACCTGGCCGGCTGCCTCGCCTTCGCCGCCGGGGCCCTCGGGAAGATCGCCACGGACGTGCTGACGCTGTCCCGCACCGAGATCGGCGAGGTGGCCGAGGGCAGCGGTGGCGGTTCGTCCGCGATGCCGCACAAGGCCAACCCCGTACGGTCCACGCTGATCGCGGCGGCGGCCCGGCGCGCGCCGCAGCTCGCGGCCACGCTGTACGGCTCGCTGGCCGCCGGGGACGAGCGGCCGGCCGGGGCCTGGCACGCCGAGTGGGAGCCGCTGCGGGACCTGCTGCGGCTCACCGGCGGCGCGGCCCGGGACGCCGCCGAGCTGACCGAAGGGCTCCGGGTGCGCCCGGACGTCATGCGCGCGCACCTCGGCCTGACGCACGGGCTGATCGTGTCCGAGCGGCTCTCCGCCGAACTGGCGCCGGTGCTCGGGCGGGCCCGCGCCAAGGAGCTGCTGACCGAGCTGGCCCGGCGGACGTACGCCGAGAACCGCAGTCTGGGCGAGCTGCTGGCCGAGGTGCCTGAATTGAAGGACGTCGACCTCGGCTCACTGACCGACCCCGCCCGTTATACCGGCTCCGCGGGAGCCCTGACCGACCGTGCTCTGGAGCGACGTTGACCCTCCTCAACCACCTGACCGAAGGCCCCGCCTCCGCTCCCCCGCTGCTGCTCGGGCCCTCGCTGGGCACCTCGTACGCCCTGTGGGACAAGGTGGCGCCGGAGCTGTCCATCGGCCACCGGGTGGTCCGCTGGGACCTGCCCGGTCACGGCGGTTCGGCGGCGGAGCTGATCGGGCCGGGCGCCACCGTCGGCGACCTCGCCGGTCTGGTGCTCGCGCTCGCCGACTCGCTCGGGGTGGAACGGTTCGCCTACGCGGGCGTGTCGCTGGGCGGCGCGGTGGGGCTGCACCTGGCCGTGCACCATCCCGAGCGGGTGTCGTCGCTGGCCGTCGTCTGCTCGTCGGCGCACTTCAACGGTGCCAAGGCGTGGGAGGAGCGGGCCGCGACGGTGCGCGCGGAAGGGCTGGCGAAGCTCGCGGACGGGGCGGACGGGCGGTGGTTCACGCCCGGGTTCACCGTGCCGCGGCTGGTCCAGGACCACCGGGACGCCGACCCCGGGGCGTACGCCGCCTGCTGCGACGCGTTGGCCGCCTTCGACCTGCGGGACCGGCTCGGCGAGATCGGCGTGCCGACGCTGCTGATCGCGGGCCGCGAGGACCCGGCGACACCGCCCGCTCATCTGCGGGAGATCGCCGACGCGGTGCCGGGCGCGACGCTGACCGAGCTGCCGGGCGCCTCGCACCTGGCGCCGGCGGAGCGGCCCGAGGCGGTGCTGACCGCGCTGCGGGCGCACTTCGACGGCGGCGCCCGGCGGGGCATGGCGGTGCGGCGCGAGGTGCTGGGCGACGCGCACGTGGACCGGGCGCAGGGGCGGCAGACCCCCTTCACGGCGCGTTTCCAGGACTTCATCTCGCGCTACGCCTGGGGAGAGATCTGGACGGACGAGACGCTGTCCCGCCGCGAGCGGAGCATGATCACGCTGACCGCGCTGGTCGCGCACGGCCACTACGAGGAGCTGGCGATGCACGTGCGGGCGGCGCGACGCAACGGACTGTCGCCGGACGAGATCGGCGCGGTGCTGCTGCAGACGGCGGTGTACTGCGGGGTCCCGGCGGCGAACTCGGCGTTCGCGGCGGCCCAGCGGGTGCTGGCCGAGGAGGACGGCGCGGCCGGCTGACCTCAGCCCACGTGCCCCGCCGCCAGCGCCTCGCGGGCCCGCGCCACCAGCCCGTCCGCGCCGCACGAGTCCGCCAGGTCCAGGCCGCGGCGCAGCTCGGCCTCCGAGCGGGCCGCGATGCCGTACTCGACGCGGGCGGCGGCGTGCTCGTACTGGCAGGGTGACGCCTCCAGGTAGGCGACGGCCTGTGCGGCGAGCCGGACCGCGCGCTGGCCGGTCTCCAGCGCGGCGGCGCAGCGCAGGGCCTCCCCTATCGCGGTGTCCGTGCCGAAGCGCTCGGCGTGGCGGCGGGCGTCGGTGACGAGCCGGGCGGCGCGGCCGGGGTCCTCCGTGGCGAGGGCGCGGGCCAGTTCGGTCGTCCAGGGGTGCACCACCGGGTTGTGCCGGCCGCGTGCGGCGGCCGCCTTCTCGGCGGTCTCCAGCTCGTTGACGCCCTCCTTGGTGCGTCCGGTCGCGAGCAGCAGCCGGGCCCGCACGGGGCGCGGGTCGGGCAGCACGATGGTGGACGGGTAGGGCGGGTCGAAGCCGTACCGGTCGGCGACGGACCGGGCCTCCTCGACGTGGCCGCGGGCGAGCAGCGTGTCGATCAGGTTGCAGGTCGCGGACCAGTACAGCGGCAGTCCGCGGCCGACGCGTTCGGCGATGCGCAGCGATTCGCGCAGGGACTTCTCGGCCTCCCTCAGCCGGCCGCGCCTGCGGTGGCCGAGACCGACGTAGGCGTGCGCGAGGGCGAGATGGCCGCCGCTCCAGCCGGCCGTGTCGTACGTGTTCAGTGCCTCGGTGAACAGCGCCTCCGCCCGGTCGAGCCGGTCGGTGTAGGCGTAGGAGGTCGCCAGCATCATCGGCAGTTCGAGGCCCCACTCGGTGTCGGTCCAGCCGAGCCCGGGGGCGAGGCGGCCGTTGACGAGGGCCCGGTCGCAGAGTTCGACGACCTCTTCGGCGTTCTCGCCTCGGGTCATGGCGTCGAAGCCGCGCAGGATGAGCAGGGCGCGTTCCGCGTTGTCGCGGCCGGTGCAGGTGGCGGCGAGTTCGGCGAGGCGTTCGGACCGTCCGGGTGAGGAGGTCTCGCCGGGGTGGATGCCCTCCCACATGTACTGGACGGCCTGGAGCCGCAGCCGGACGGACGGGTCCGGGTTGCGGGCGGCCTCCGCCTGGACGGTGCGGACGGCCTCTTCCAGCTGGTCGTTGTGGAGCAGGGCCTCGGAGAGCCGGAAGACCGCGTTGACGCGCTGTTCGCCGTCGAGGCCGGGCATGGTGAGGGCGGTGCGCAGGTGGCCGATGGTCGTGGCGGGCGCGGTGAGCAGGGTGGCGCAGCCCAGTTCGTAGAGCACCTTGGCATGGACCTCGGGTAGCGGCGGTTCCTTCAGGGCCCGTTCGAGGCAGCGGCGGGCGGCTTCGGGGGCGCCGACGGCGAGGTGTTCGCGGGCGGCGTCGCGCAGCTGGCCGACGACCTCCGGATCGTCGTCGGGGTACACCTTGAGGAGGTGGCGGGAGGCGGCCGCCGCGCCGAGCCTGGAGTCGGCGACCAGTTGGGCCGCTATGCCGTGCATCGCCGTGCGCAACGCGCCGGGGATGGAGTTGTAGACGGCGGTGGCGATCAGGGGGTGGACGAACTCCAGGTCGTCCGCGTCCGGCCGGCCCGACGCGGGGTCGGGTGCGGTGAGGATGCGGGCGCCGCGCAGGAGTTCGGCGCAGCGGGCGGCGTCGGCGCGGTCGAGGGTGAGGAGCCGCGCCACCATGTCGACGGTGATGCCGTCGCCGAGGATGGCGGCGGCCCAGGCGAACCGGGTGGAGTCGGCGCCGAGTTGCTCCAGGCGGGCCACGAGGCCGCCGCCGCGCGCGGAGCGGTTCAGGTCGCGCAGTTCGGCGGCCTCCGCCTCGACCGGTTGCATTTCGCTGTCCTGGACCTTGGCGAGGAGTTCGACGGTCTCGTAGGGGTTGCCGCCGGTGACGGCCCACACCTCGCGGCAGAACGCGGCGTCCGCGTGGTCGCCGAGGGTGGCCCGGGTGAGACCGGCGGTCGCGTCGGGGCTGAGGACGTTCATCGGGAGGAGCGGCCGGCCCGCGGCGGCGGCCGCGTCCAGGTGGCGGGCGCTGTCGCCGCTGACGTCACCGGGGCGGCGGGCGACGACGACCAGGACGGAGGTCTCGTCGAGCCGTTCGGCGAGCGCGGCGAGCCAGCGCAGGGTCTCCTGGTCGGCCCAGTGGGCATCGTCGACCAGCAGGACCAGGGGCCACTCCCGGCGGGCGAGCCGGCGTACGGCGGCGACCAGGCCGTCGCACACGCCCTGCGGGTCGGCCTGCCGCTCCCCCGGGTCCGCTATGCCGAGGGCGGGGCCGGCGATGTGGTACCAGTCGCCGAGGTACTCGCGCGCCTCCTCGGGGAGCATGGACACCAGCGCGGGCTGGAGGAGTTGGCGCACGACGTTGAAGGGGACGGACCTGAGGGTCTCGCCGCCGCGCGCCGACCAGACGGTGCAGCCCCGCGCCTCGGCGATGCGGCGGGTCTCGGCGAGCAGCGCGGTCTTGCCGAGTCCGGCCTCGCCCCGGGCCACCAGGAGGGTGCCGGGCGAGGACCGGTCCGCGCACAGGGTGTCGACCGCCCGCGTGATGGTGGCGATCTCCTCGTCGCGCTCCCAGAGGGAGGCCGAGGCGGCGGCCGTCCGCCCTACCTCCGTCATCCCGCTACCTCCCCAAGTCGCCCGAATGACGTACAGGGCTCGAGCCTATCCGTCCGGGCGCCCGAGTGGTGGGCGGTCCGGGCAGCAGTTGCCGTGTCGGGTGACATGCGGTAAAGCGCGGGCGACGCGCCGGGTCCGTCATCAGGGGCGGGGCGGGCGGCCGGCGTCAACTCGTCGCACGGGCACCGTCGGTCGGGAGGCGGTCCTCCCGCCGGGTCCCGTCGCGGCCGGGCCTCTCATCCGGCTTTCACCGACGCCTCATACGGTGGGCCCATGACGCAGGTGACTCCTCCCGGGTGGTACCCGGACCCCGGACAGAAGCAGGACGGTCCCGCCACCGAGCGCTGGTGGGACGGCAAGGCGTGGACGGACCAGGTCCGTCCCGCGGGGCCGGCCGCCGCGGCGGGGCCGCCGCCTGAAGAGCCTCCCGCGCCGTCCCCCGCACCGGTGCCCGCGCAGCCGGCGGCGCCCGAGACCGCGGCCGGGCCGTATCCCGTGCACGCCGGTTATCCCGCGCACCCCGGTTATCCCGCGCACCCCGGTTATCCCGGGTTCCCCGTCCAGCCGCCGTCCGCGCGGCGGCGACGGCTGCGGACCGGCATAGCCGTCGCGGCGGCCGTGGCCGTGCTGGCCGGGATCGGGGTCGGCGTGTACGTGCTGACCGACGACGGTTCGGGCGGCGGCAGCGCGTCGTCGCAGCAGGACCGGCGCGGTCCGGGTGGCCAGAACGACCCCTTCGGCGGGGAAGGCGACGGGGGCGGCGAAGGCGGGAACGGCGAGTCGCCCGCGCCCGAATCGCCGGGCGAGTCGGAGCCGCCCACCATCGACAGCGGGTCGGTGACGGACCCGGTCAACGACATCAGCCTGCCCATCCCGGACGGCTGGTCCGGCCAGCAGTTCCCGGTCGGTGCGACGGTGACCTCGGACGACAGCTACGAATGCCCCGGCGACCCCGCCGAGACCTGCACCAAGGGCGGCGCGTACTCGGCACCCCAGGAGGCGCTGAAAACGAAGGGCGGTACCGCCGAGGAGGTCGCGAAGGCCGACATCGAGGCGAACGCCAAGGAGTCCTACGGCGATGCCTACGGCGGGATCACCTCGCACGAGGAACTGGCGTCGAGGGCCGTCACGGTCGCCGGGCAGAAGGGCTACCTGGTCCGCTGGAAGGCGGTCACCAAGGAGGGCTCGGACGGCTACGTCGAGTCGCTCGCCTTCCCGGCGCCCGCCGATCCCGAGCGCATCGTCGTGGTCCGCTTCGGTGTCGACGTCGAAGAGGGGCAGTCGGTGATCGACGAGATCACCGAGGGCATCGAGGTGGACTCCTCCGGTGGCGGGGGCGGCACCGGCCAGGACGTCTGACCGGCCCCGGAGAACGGTCGGCCGGGCGGGGCGCCCCTCCGCTCAAAGGGGCCCCGCCCGGCCGGGGGTGCGCGCCGCCCCCGTCCCCACGGTGCGGCGCGGGCAGGCCACCGTCCAGTCATCCCGTGGACGGCGACCTGGGTCTCAGGGGAGGCCGAGCGCAGGCAGCACGACAGCCTCCACGAACCCGACGAGGTACTCCCCGTCGGCCTGCTCGCCCTCGACGACGGGCCGCATCCGCAGCATGCCGAAGAGCTGCGCCGGCACGTACTCCAGCGCCGGATGGCCGGCCGGGACCTCGCCCCGGGCGACGCCCCGCTCGAGGATGCCGCGGAGCGCGGCGATCTCCGGCTCGACGAGCGCCTCGCGCAGCGCGCCCTTGAGCTCCGGGTCCTCCATGACGGCGTGTCCGAGCGCCTGGAGCAGCCCCGTGTCCTTGCCCGCTCCCCCGCCCGCGGCCCGGGCCGCCTGCCGCAGGTCCTCGGCGAGCGAGCCCGTGTCGATCTCGGCGAAGCGCACCCGGCGGTGGGAGCGGAGCGCCGCGGCCACGAACTGGGGCTTGGTCTTCCACTGGCGGTAGAGCGTGGACTTGCTGCACCGCGTGCTGGCCGCGATGCCCTCCATGGTGACGGCGTCGTAGCCGCAGGACCGGATCTGTTCGATCACGGCGTCGAAGAACTCCTGCTCACGCTCGGGCGTGATCTTGGAGCGGCGCGAGGCGCCGGCCGTGTCCGGTCGGTCCGCGTCCTGCGACGTCATCGGCTCTGCTCCTCACCAGGTCCAGCGGCACTGCGGCGAGGCTCGAGGGCCCCGTAGTCCAGTGTGTCGTATGTCTATCGATACGCCAGTGTACCGGTACACCACCGTATCGGTACACTGGCGTATCGGAACGAGGTCGTATCGATGAGAACCGTCACACGGCCCCGCACCTGTGAGCCACACGCACCACCGTCAGCGAAGGGGCCGGGGGATGAATGCCCGCACCGAGCCTGCAGAAGCGGGACCGGGCGCGCCCGCGCGCCCGCCGCTCGTCCGTGAGCTCCTGCTCGTGGCAGGGCTCTTCCTCGTGTACAAGTTCGGCCGGCAGCTGGCGACGGGACACACCGCCGAGGCCTTCCGCAACGCCCACCGCGTATGGGACTGGGAGCGTGCGCTCCGGATGCCCGACGAGGGCACGGTGCAGTCGCTGCTCCTGCACGGCGACACCCTGATACACACGGCGAACACCTACTACGCCGTCGTCCACTTCCCGGCCACCGCGGCCTTCCTCGTCTGGCTCTACCTGCGCCGGCCGGCGCACTACGTCTGGGCCCGGCGGGTACTGGCCGCGCTGACCGGCGCCGCGCTGGTGCTGCACCTGGTCTTTCCGCTCGCCCCGCCGCGCATGCTGGGCGCCACCGGCCTGATCGACACGGCGCGGGTCTTCGGCCCCTCGGTCTACGGCCCGCCGAGCACCGACGCGTTGTCGAACCAGTTCGCGGCGATGCCCTCGCTGCACTTCGGCTGGGCCCTGATGGTGGCGATCGGCCTGATCGTCGCGACCCGGTCCCGGTGGCGGTGGCTGTGGCTGCTGCATCCGCTGCTGACGCTGCTGGTGATCGTGGGCACCGCCAACCACTACTGGCTCGACGTGATCGTGGCGACCGCGCTGCTCGGCCTCGCTCTGGCGGTGCTCCGCCTGCCGCACGGGCCGCGGTGCGCCGTGCCCCACCGCCGCCGCGACGAGCTCCGGCTCCGGACGGCGGAGCGGCAGGAGCAGCTGGTGGGAGCGGGCCGATGAGCGCGGCTCTGCTCGCCGTCCTGCTGTCGCTGGTCTCCGCGTGCGCCTACGCCGTCGCGGCCGTCGCCCAGGAACGGCTGGCCGCCCGCGATTCCGGGGCGGGAGCGCTGCGGCTGCTGGCCTCCGGCGCCTGGTGGTGGTCGGTCGCGCTCAACGCCGCGGCCGCGCTGCTGCACGTCGCGGCCCTCAAGTACGGGCCGCTGACGGTGGTCCAGCCGCTCGGTGCGCTCACCCTGGTCGCGGCGGTGCCCCTGGGGGCGCGGCTGGCGGGCCGGCGGGTCAGCGCGGTGGAGTGGCGGGGCACCGGGCTGACGCTGCTCGGTCTCGGGGCGCTGCTGCTCACCGCGACCGGACCCGCGCCCGACGACGTGCTGAGCGTGCCCGAGGCGCTGGCGGTGTCCGGCGTCACGGCGGCGCTGATCGGGCTGCTGTCCCGGCCCGGCGCCCGGCCCGGACTGCGGCACGCGACGGCGTCGGGCATCGCCTCGGGGGTGGCGTCGGCGCTCACCCAGACCGTGACGGTGGCCGCCACGGACCGCTCGGGCCCGCTGCTCAGCGCCCAGGTGATCGGAGTGGCGGTCCTGGTAGCCGCGTTCGCGGCGGGCGGGCTGCTGCTGTCGCAGACCGCCTACCGGGGAGGCCTGGGCGCCCCGCTGGCGGTGGTCACTCTGGCCAACCCGGTGGCCGCCGCGGTGATCGGGCTCTCCCTGCTCGGCGAGCGGCTGCGGGGCGGCGCGGGCGGCGTGCTGCTCGCGCTGGCCGGTGCGGCGCTGGCCGCCTGGGGCGTGGTCCAGCTGAGCCGGGCGACGCCGCGTCCGGCCGACACGGGCGCCCCGGTCGCGGCCGGTCCGGCGCTCGTCCCCGAGCCGGCCGGACCACGCCCGCGACCGCCGGAACCGGAACCGGTGGGATCCACACCGGCTCGGGCCGGAGGGGCTTGGCCCGGACGGGCTTGACGGAGCCGGTGGGACCCGCACGGGCTTGCCCCGGACCGGTAAGACCCGCACGGGCTCGCCCCGGACCAGTAGACCCGCCCGAGCTAGACCCAGACCAGTAAGACCCGCACCGGCTCGACCCAGACCGGCGGGACCCGCCCGAGCTGGCCCCAGACCGGCGGGACCCGCACTGGCTGGCACCGGACCGGTGGGCCCGGGTCGGCCGGAGCCGACCGGCGGAGCCTGAACCGGTAGGGCCCTGCACGCGGGGCCTGAACCGACCGAAGCCCAAACGGCTCCGTCCGGGCTGGCGGAATCCTGACCGGTATGGTCCCCATCCGCCGGGCCGTAAGGGGTAGAGACCGCACACTTACGACCGGGACCGACGGGCCCCGGGGCCGGTGCCGGTGCCGGTGCCGGTGCCCCGGCACGTTGGGCCGGGGTGCCTCGCGCGGCGGGGGCCGGCACCGGTCACGTCGGCGCCCGGGCGCCGTCAGTCCGTCACGATCGCCGGGTCGCTCACCCCCGGCCGCCCGTTCTCCACGTGCCCGGCGAGGCGCCGCAGGAACGCCGGGTCGGACTCGGAGGTCACCGTCACGTCGTACCAGCGCCGGCTGCGCGCGAGGTCGACGGTGTGGTGCACGGTGGCGCCGGGGCGCACGGTGACGGTCCGGCTCCGGCCGCCGTAACCGTCGGCGACGCGGAGACGGGCGGCGCCGCTCCCGGCGTTGGTGAGGGTCAGGCGGAGGTCGTCGCCGGTGTGGCGGGCGGTGACCTCGGGTCCCGCGGCCCTGTTGGGGCCCCGGAAGGCGCGCAGGAAGCCGTTGGGGCCGTGCACGGTCAGGTCGTAGGCGCCGTCCGAGTACGCCGAGTTCCAGGTGTCCGCGACGGTCTTGCCCGCCTCGGTGGTGTACGTCCAGGGGCCGTCGGTGCGGTTGCCGGAGGTGACCAGGAAGGCGGCGCCCGCCCGCGGACCGGAGGCGAAGGTCAGCGTGAACCTGCCGGCCGCCGCGTCCACGGCACCGTCCACGTGCGGGGCGTACCGCAGGGGGCGGGCGGGCCGCAGGCCGCGTTCCTGGCGGGGCATGTCCGGGTCGGCTGGCGGCGTGGGACGGTAGTCCGGGTGGCGCTCGCGGTCCGGCGGCTCGTAGGCGTCGGTGTCCGGCAGGCGGGCCGGGCGGCTGTCCTTGCGGGAGAAGTCGAAGGCACTGGTCAGGTCGCCGCAGATGGCGCGGCGCCAGGGCGAGATGTTGGGCTCGCGGACGCCGAATCGGCGCTCCATGAAGCGGACGATCGAGGTGTGGTCGAAGGTCTCGGAGCAGACGAAGCCGCCCTTGCTCCAGGGCGAGACGACCAGCATGGGCACGCGCGGGCCGAGCCCGTAGAAGCCCTCGCGGTGCTTGGCGCTGCCCTCGAAGACGTCCAGCGAGACGTCGACGGTGGACCGGCCCCGCGCGGCCGACTTCGGCGGCAGCGGCGGCACCAGGTGGTCGAAGAAGCCGTCGTTCTCGTCGTACGTGATGAACAGGGCCGTCTTCGCCCAGACCGCCGGGTTCGAGGTGAGCGCGTCCAGGACCTGGGAGATGTACCAGGCGCCGTAGTTGGAGGGCCAGTTGGAGTGCTCGGTGAAGGCCTCGGGGGCGGCGATCCAGGAGATCTTCGGCAGCCGGTCGGCCTTGACGTCGGCGCGCAGGTGGTCGAAGTAGCCGTCGCCGTTCTTCACGTCCGTGCCGGTGCGGGCCTTGTCGTACCAGGGGTCGCCGGGCTCGGCGTTCCGGTACTTGTTGAAGTACAGCAGGGAGTTGTCGCCGTAGTTGCCGCGGTAGGCGTCGCCGATCCAGCCCCAGTGGCCGGCCGCGTCGAGGCCGTCGCCGATGTCCTGGTAGATCTTCCAGGAGACCCCGGCCTCCTCGAGCCGCTCGGGGTACGTCGTCCAGTCGTAGCCGAGTTCGTCGTTGCCGAGGACCGGGCCGCCGCCCTTTCCGTCGTTGCCCGTGTGGCCCGACCACATGTAGTAGCGGTTGGGGTCGGTGGAGCCGATGAAGGAGCAGTGGTAGGCGTCGCAGACGGTGAAGGTGTCGGCGAGCGCGTAGTGGAAGGGGATGTCCTCGCGGGTGAGGTACGCCATGGTGGTGGTGCCCTTGGCGGGCAGCCAGCGGTCGTACTTGCCGTTGTGGTAGGCGTCCTGGCCGTCGGACCAGCCGTGCGGCAGCCCTTCCAGGAACTGCATGCCGAGGTCGTCCGCCTCCGGGTGGAAGGGCAGCACCTCCGTGCCGTCGCCCTTGGACTGGTGCCACACCGACTTGCCGCCGTCGAGCCGGACCGGGTGCGGGTCGCCGAAGCCGCGGACGCCGCGCAGCCTGCCGAAGTAGTGGTCGAAGGACCGGTTCTCCTGCATGAGGACGACGATGTGCTCGACGTCCTCGATCGTCCCCGAGCGGTGGTTCGCGGGGAGCGCGGCGGCGCGCTCGATGCTCGCGGACAGTGCGCTGAACGCCGTGGTGGCGCCCGCGAGTTGGAGGAATCTGCGCCGGTTGACTTCGGCCATGGGGTGACATGCCTTTCGCCTTGAGGGGCTCAACCGGCCGGACGGAGCCGGATGATGACGTAATGCGCGCGAAAGGAGTGTTCCAGGAGCAGCAAACGTCAGGGAAGGGTGCGGTGGCGCCCGTGTGAAAGTCCTCGGTACGCGAGGTGTGACGGGGCCGCCGCCCGGGGATGGTCGCGATCATGACAGGCATGCACGTGGATTCCCCGCCCACCCGCCGGCCCGTACGGCAGCTCCTCGCCGCCTCGGTGGGCAACGCCGTGGAGTGGTACGACTGGTACGCGTACACCTTCCTGGCCACCTACATCGCCGACCAGGTGTTCCCGAAGAGCGCGGACAACTCGCTGGTGCCGCTGCTGTCGACGTTCGCCGTGTTCGCGGTGGGGTTCTTCATGCGGCCCGTCGGCGGACTGCTGATGGGGGCGATCGCCGACCGGCGCGGACGGCGGGCCGCCCTGACGGTCACCATCCTGCTGATGGGCGGCAGCAGCCTGCTGGTCGGACTGACCCCGACCTACGCGGCGGCCGGTGTGCTCGCCCCGGTGGTCCTGGTCGCCGCGCGGCTGCTCCAGGGGCTGTCGGTGGGTGGCGAGTTCGCGGCCTCGACGACCTTCCTGGTGGAGTCGGCGGGGCCCGGCCGGCGCGGGCTGTTCTCCAGCTTCCAGTACGTGTCGACCACGGCCGGGCAGCTCGTCGCGTCGGGTGTGGCGACGGTGCTGGTGGGCACGCTCAGCGAGGACCGGATGAACGGCTGGGGCTGGCGCGTGCCGTTCGTCCTCGGGGCCGTGCTCAGCCTGGTCGGCTTCTGGATCCGGCAGGGCGCCGAGGAGACCCGCAGCGCGGAGCAGCAGCGGGCGCCGCGTCCCGGCCTCTTCGAGGCGCTGCGGCGCCATCCGCGCGAGTCCCTGCTGATCTGCGGCATCACGGCGGGCGGCACCATCGCCTACTACACCTGGACGTCGTACCTGCCGACGTACGCGGAACTCAACACCGGGCTGGAGAAGTCGGACGCGCTGCTCGCGGGGACCATCTCGCTGGCCTTCTTCGCGCTGCTCCAACCGCTCGGCGGCATGCTGTCCGACCGGTTCGGCCGCCGTCCGCTGCTGCTGTTCTTCGGTGTGGGCTTCGCTCTGCTCAGCGTGCCCATGCTGCACGCCCTGCGCGACTCGTTCGCCGTGCTGCTGCTCGTGCAGTGCGCCGGCATGATCCTGCTGACCGGCTTCACCTCGATCAGCGCGGCCGTCAACGCCGAGGTCTTCCCGCCCCGGGTGCGGGCGGCGGGCATCGGCTTCCCCTACTCACTGACGGTCGCCCTGTTCGGCGGCACGGCGCCGTACGTGGGCACGCTGTTCAAGGACCTCGGCCACTCCGGGCTCTTCCCCTGGTACGTCGCCGTGCTCTGCCTGCTCTCCTCGCTGGTGTACCTGCGGCTGCCGGAGACGGCGCACAAGGAGCTGGAGCGCTGACGCGCGGGGCGTGAGCACGACGGCTTCCGCCCGGCGGAAGCGGCGTTGCCCCGCCCCGGGGCCCTCGCCCACGATGCCAGCACCCACGACGGACGGGAGCCGCAACGATGCCGCACATGACCGCCTTCGCAAGGAACCAGTGGTACGTCGCCGCCTACAGCCACGAGGTCGGACGCGAGTTGCTGGGACGGACGGTCCTCGGAGAGCCGCTCGTCCTGTACCGCTCCGAGGAGGACGGCACGCCGGTCGTCCTGCACGACCGCTGCGTGCACCGCCGTTATCCGCTGTCCGAGCCGCCGACGCGGCTCGACGGCGACCGGATCGTGTGCGGCTACCACGGGTTCACCTACGACACGACCGGCGCCTGCGTGTACGTGCCGGGCCAGAAGCGCGTCCCGCGCACCGCCCGCGTCGCCTCCTATCCGGTCCTGGAACAGGACTCCCTGGTGTGGGTGTGGATCGGCGACCCCGCCCTGGCCGACCCGGAGGCCGTGCCGCGGGCCCGGCACCTGGACTCCCCCGGCTGGGTCACGGTCCGCGGCATGGAGCCGATCGACGCCGACTACGGGCTGCTGGTCGACAACCTCCTGGACCTGTCCCACGAGACGTACCTGCACGGCGGCTACATCGGCACCCCCGAGGTCGCCGAGACGCCGATCACCACCGAGGTCGACGAGGGCGCGGGGATCGTCCGGGTCAGCCGGCACATGGACGACGCCGCGTGCCCGCCGTTCTACGCGAAGTCCACCGGCGTGGAGGGCCGCATCGACCGCTGGCAGGACATCGAGTACCACGCGCCCTGTCTGTACCTGCTGCACAGCAGGGTCGCCCCGACCGGTGTGGTGCCCGAGGCCGACGGCGGCGACCCGCACGGCTTCCACACCGAGATCACCTACGCCATCACGCCGTCCGGCGACGGCAGGGTGTACGACTTCTGGGCGGTCTCCCGGGACTGGGCGACGGACGACACCGAGGTCACCGAGTTCCTGCGGAAGAACAACCACACGGTCGTCATGCAGGACGTCGACGCGCTCAACCTGCTCCAGCGCACGCTCGGTTCCGAACGCACCGGCTACCAGGAGCTGAGCATCAACATCGACACCGGTGGCCTGGCCGCCCGCCGCATCCTCGCCCGGCTGGTCGAGGAGGGCGACGGGCCCGTCGAGCGGGCGGCCCGGTGAACGCCCGCGCCGGCGAGGTCTACCGCGTCGACTGGCTGCCGGGCACCGACGTCCTGCACGGCACCTGCCACTGCGGTGCCGAACACACCGCCGAGGACCCGGTCGCCATGTGGGACTGGATGCTCGCCCACCCGCAGGGACACCCACCGGTGCACCACTCCCGGAGGCTCGGCTCATGACCCCGTACGAGACCGAACTCGTTGTCGGCGGCCGGGAGTCCGCGGCCGACGGCGTGCTCGTCCTCTCCCTGCGCCATCCGCTGGGCGAACCACTGCCCCCGTGGGAGCCCGGCGCCCACATCTACGTCATGCTCGGCCCGGACCTGGAACGCCAGTACTCGCTGTGCGGCGACCCCGCCGACCGCACGGCGTGGCGGGTCGCCGTGCTGCGCGAGGCGCGGGGGCGGGGCGGGTCCGCCTACGTGCACGAGGAGTTGCGGGCCGGGGACAAGGTCCGGGTGCGGGGACCGCGCAACCACTTCCGGCTGGAGCGGGCCGCCCGCTACCGCTTCGTCGCCGGCGGCATCGGCATCACCCCTCTGCTGCCGATGCTGGCCGCCGCTCAGGCCGCGGGCGCCGAGTGGACGCTGCTGTACGGCGGTCGGACCCGCGAGACCATGGCGTTCACCGGGGAGCTGGAGCGCTACGGCGACCGGGTCACCGTAGCGCCCGAGGACGAGACGGGGCTGCTGGACCTGGCCCCGGTGCTCGCCGACGTGCCCGAGGACACCCTGGTCTACTGCTGCGGGCCCGGCCCGCTGCTGGACGCGGTCGAGGCGCGCTGCCCGCCCGGCGTCCTGCGCGTGGAGCGGTTCAGCCCGAAGGAGCCCGGACCGGCCGCCCCGGACGAGGAGTTCGACGTCGTACTGGCGCGCAGCGGGCGCACGGTCGCCGTGCCGCCCGGCGTCTCCGTGCTGGACGCCGTGCGCGGGGCCGGGGTGGAGGTGCTGTACTCCTGTACCGAGGGCACCTGCGGCACCTGCGAGACCGACGTCGTCGAGGGCGAGCCGGACCACCGGGACTCGGTGCTCACCGACGAGGAGCGGGCCGCCGGGGAGACGATGCTCATCTGTGTGTCGCGCTGTCGCGGCCGGCGGCTGGTGCTGGACCTGTGATCCCCGCGCCGGTGATCCTCAGGTCGGCGTCGATCCGGGCGACCGTCGCCAGCAGGTGCGGCAGCAGGTCCCGGCGTACCGACTCCACGGAGTTGCGGCCGGCGTGCACGGCGATGTTCACGCCGCCCACCACGGCGCCGTCCCGGTCCCGCACCGGCGCGGCGACCGACCTGAGACCGTCCTCCAGTTCCTGGTCGACGAGGGAGTAGCCCTGGCGGCGCACCCGGCGCAGTTCCGCGCGCAGGGCGTCCGCCGAGGTGAGGGTGCGGGCGGTGTGCGGGCGCAGGTCGGCCCGGCCGAGCCGGTCCTCGATCTCGGCGTCCGGCAGGTCGGCGAGGATCACCCGGCCCACGGAGGTGACGTGGGCCGGGAAACGGGTCCCGACCGTGATCGACGCGGTCATGATGCGGCTGGTCGGCACCCGCGCGACGTACACGACGTCGTCGCCGTCCAGGACGCACAGCGAGGACGACTCCCGTACCTGGGCGACCAGTTGCTCCAGGTGCGGTGCGGCGATCTGCGGCAGGGTGAAGCCGGCCAGGTAGGAGTAGCCGAGCTCCAGCACGCGCGGGGTCAGCCGGAAGAGCCGGCCGTCGGTGTGGACGTAGCCGAGGTCGGCGAGGGTGAGCAGGAAGCGGCGGGCCGCCGCGCGGGTCAGCTCCGAGGCGCGGGCGACCTCGCTCAGGGTGAGCGCCGGATGGTCGGCGTCGAAGGCCCGGATGACGGCGAGGCCCCGTTCGAAGGACCGCACGAAGTGGGGTGCGCGGGCTGCATCGGGCATCTGGCCTCCGGCGAAAGCCTCACGGCAGGACGTACGGCACGGACGGCCGTACGCTGTGCGCACGCTACGAGTGCACGACTCGCACTGTCAACGACGGCCGCCGTAATCCTCAACAGGTGTTGTCGGCAAGGGCATTGACCGAGAGTCGACGTGGGCCCTACGTTCCCGCTGAGCACGTTCGTGCTGTCTGCGCACAGCCTGTCGGAGTACCTGGTCCGGTCCCACAGGGGGAGCCATGCGTCGTCTGTTCGTCGGCCTCACGGCCGTGTCCGTCCTGGCCGCCGCGACGGCGTGCGGCTCGTCCGGCTCCGGAGGGTCGGACGACTCCGGCTCCTCGGACGCCGGCGGCACCACCACGGTGAAGGTGGGCCTCATCCCCATCGTCGACGTGGCGCCCCTGTACCTCGGTCAGAAGAAGGGCTTCTTCGAGGAACGCGGGCTGAAGCTCGAGTTCTCCAGCGCCCAGGGCGGCGCGGCGATCGTGCCCGGTGTGGTGAGCGGCCAGTTCCAGTTCGGTTTCAGCAACGTGACGTCGCTCATGATCGCCCAGTCCAACGACGTGCCGGTGAAGGCGGTGGCCAACGGCATCGCCTCGACCGGTGTGGTGGGCGAGGACTTCGAGGCGCTCACCGTCAAGGGCGACAGCCCGATCAAGTCGCCGAAGGACCTGGAGGGCAAGAAGGTCGCCATCAACACGCTGAAGAACATCAACGAGACCGCGGTGCGGGCCTCGGTGCGCGAGGCGGGTGGCGACCCGGACGAGGTGGAGCTGGTCGAGCTGGCCTTCGACCAGATGCCGGCCGCGCTCGACGCCGGCCGCATCGACGCGGCGATGGTGGTGGAACCGGCGCTGGCCACGATCAAGAACCAGGGCGGCCGGGAGATCGCCTCCCCCATGATCGACGTCGCGCCGGAGCTGACGGTCGCCATGTACTTCACCTCCACCCGGTACGCGCAGGAGAACCCGGAGACGGTGAAGAAGTTCCAGGAGGCCACCGCCGAGTCGCTGGCGTACGCCGACTCCCACCCCGACGAGGTGCGCGAGATCGTCACCACGTACACGAAGATCCCGGCGGACGTGCTGGCGAAGGTGACCCTGCCGAAGTGGCCGGCCGAGCCCAACCGCGCTTCCATCGAGGAACTGGCGAAACTCGGCGAAGCGGACGGCCTGTTCAAGAAGGCGCCGGACCTGGACGAGCTGCTGCCGTGAGGGGCGCCGACGCCGCACTCGGGGCGGCCGGGCTCGCGGTCTTCCTCGCCCTGGGGGAGGCCGTTCCGCGGCTCGGTCTGGTGAAGGAGGAGTACTTCCCGCCCACCAGCCGCATCGCCGACGCACTCGCCACGGAGATCGCGGACGGCGCCTTCTGGGCCGCGCTCGGCGACACCCTCACCGGCTGGGCGCTGGGCCTGGCGATCGCGGTCGGGGCGGGAATCGTCGCGGGTGTGGTCCTGTCCGTGGTGCCGTACCTGCGCGAGGCGACGGCGTCCACGATCGAGTTCCTGCGCCCGATCCCGTCGGTCGCGCTGATCCCGCTGGCGGTGCTGCTGTACGGCACCGAGCTGCGGTCGGTGCTGCTCCTGGTCGTGTACGCCTCCTTCTGGCAGGTGCTGATCCAGGTCCTGTACGGCGTCCAGGACGTCGACCCGGTCGCCGAGGAGACGGCGCGGTCCTACGGCCTCGGCACCTGGGCGCGGGTCCGGCACGTGCTGTGGCCGACCGCGCTGCCCTACGTCATGACGGGCGTGCGCCTGGCGGCGGCCGTCGCACTGATCCTCGCCGTCACCGCCGAACTGGTCATCGGCGCACCGGGACTGGGCGCCCGGATCGCGGTGGCGCAGACCTCGCAGGCGGTGCCCGAGATGTACGCGCTGATCGTCGTCGCCGGTCTGCTGGGGCTGCTGATCAACGTCGGGGCCCGGACGGTGGAGCGGCGGGCGCTGGCCTGGCACCAGTCGGTGCACGGGGAGGTGGCGGTGTGAAGCGCCTGCTGCTGCGGCTGGTGTACGTGTGCGCGCTGCCGGCCGTGCTGGTGACGGTGTGGTGGGTGTCCTCGGCCGGCAGCGAGGACGTGTACTGGCCGCCACTCGGCACCATCCTGGAGACCTTCCCGCAGGTGTGGACCGGCGAGCGGTGGCGCGGGGACGTGCTGCCCAGCGTGCTCAGGCTCATCGCGGGCTACGCGCTCGCGGCGGTCGTGGGCGTGGCGCTGGGCACGCTGGTCGGCTCCTACCGGCGGGTGCGGGCGGTGTGCGAGCCGGTGCTGGAGTTCCTGCGGGCGGTGCCGCCACCGGTGCTGGTGCCGGTGATCATGCTGTTCGCGGGCATCGGCGACACGATGAAGATCGTGGTCATCGCGGCCGGTTGCGTGTGGCCGGTGCTGCTCAACACCGTGGAGGGGGTACGGGCGGTCGACGCGGTGACGGCCGAGACGGCCCGCTCGTACGGCATAACTGGCGTGGCGTGGCTGCGGCACGTGGTGCTGCGCTCGGCGAGCCCGCAGATCTTCGCTGGTCTGCGCCAGGCGTTGTCGATCGGCATCATCCTGATGGTGATCAGCGAGATGTTCGCGGCCAGCAACGGGCTCGGCTTCACCATCGTGCAGTTCCAGCGTTCGTTCGCGATCCCCGGCATGTGGACCGGCATCCTGCTGCTCGGTCTGCTCGGTTTCGTGCTGTCGGTCCTCTTCCGGCTGGTCGAGCGGCGGGCGCTCGGCTGGTACCACGGTCTGCGCGCCGCCGCCCGGCGGCCCGGGTGAAACTCCTGAAAGGGCGGTCCATGCTCGACGTACGCGGCCTGAACAAGGTGTACGAGGGATCGGGGCGGCGCGTCGAGGCGGTCCGCGACCTGACCTTCTCGGTGGCGGCCGGGGAACTGGTGTGCCTGGTCGGCCCCTCCGGCTGCGGCAAGACGACGCTGCTGAAGTGCGTGGGCGGACTGCTGCGGCCGACGGCCGGTGAGGTGGTGCTGGCCGGGCGGAGGGTGGACGGCCCGCCTGACGGCATGGCGTTCGTCTTCCAGGAGTACGGGCGCAGCCTGTTCCCGTGGATGCGGGTCGGCGAGAACGTCGAACTGCCGCTGAAGCAGAAGAAGGGCCTGAGCCGGGCGCGGCGCGGGGAACTGGTCGCGGACGCCCTCGCCTCGGTGGGGCTCGCGGACGCCGCCGGGGCGTACCCGTGGCAGCTGTCCGGGGGCATGCAGCAGCGGGTGGCGATCGCGCGGGCGCTGGCGTACGAGCCCGAAGTGCTGCTGATGGACGAGCCGTTCGCGGCGGTGGACGCGCAGACCCGCGCCGATCTGGAGGACCTGGTGCGACGGCTGTGGCGGGAGCGCTCGATGACGATCCTGTTCGTCACGCACGACATCGACGAAGCCGTCTACCTGGGCGAACGGGTGGTCGTGCTGTCCGCCTCCCCCACCGTCGTACGGGAGCAGCTGAAGGTCGACCTGCCGGACGGGCGGGACCAGGTGCACACCCGGGTGGCCCCGCGCTTCGCCGAGCTGCGCACCCATGTGTACGAGCAGATCCAGGCGGCGAAGCGCGGTACGGAGCGGCCGGTCAAGTCGGGCCTGCCGCGGCAGTGACGGACCCGGTCACTCGGGGGCCGGGACCACTCTCAGGTGGGCCGCGGTGCGGCGGGGCCGCGCGAGACGGGGCGGGGTGCGGCGCGGCTCGCGCAGGACCAGCGTCAGGCGGCTGTAGCCCAGCTCCGCCAGGACCCTGGGCGTCTCGACCACGACCCGGCACTCGGTGGTGCCCCGGCGCGGGTCGGGGTGGTGCAGCGGCCGTACGGCGCCGTCGTGCTCGACGGCCTCGGCGCCGACGGCACGGATCCAGTGCGGCAGGCCCTGGCGGTAGGCGGCCTCCATGATCGGGTCCTGGGCGATGTCCCGGCGGACGGCTTGGAGGCCGGGGTCGTGGCCGTACCGCTCGAGGGCGGCGGCGAAGTGCGCCAGCATGGGCAGGCACCAGCTCGACTCGTGGTCCCCCAGGACCGCGGACGCGTCCGGGTGGAACAGGACGAACCGGAGGAAGTTGTCGCCCGGCATCGCCGTCGAGTGCGGTCCGGCACCTTGGAAAAGTGTCCGGAAGGCGCCGTTGTGCAGCACCACGTCCCAGCGGTGGTCGACGACGAAGGAGGGGAAGGGGACGGCCTCCAGGAACGCCGTGTAGTCCTCGAGATACGCCTGGACCTCGGGGGTCGCGGGAGCGGGCCGCGGCGCCGGCCGCTGCTCTCCTGCCTGAAATGCCATCGGGAGGTCACCCCTCTTGCCTATGCGGCCTTCTCGCGGCGTCCCGATCCTGGTGCCCCGACGCGAGGCGTGTCAACTATCGTGGCATTTCGTGCCTGTTGACGGCTGAAATAGGCCACAGTTGTGGCGAGACCTGGATGTGAGTTCGAGCGGCAGGTTACTCTCCGGGAAGTTCACGGCAACCGCTTGTGAGAAGCCTGTGAGGCCTGTGAGAGACGTAGGAGAGCTGTCGGTGACGGATGGCTTCGAGGGTCCGGGCGCCCTGCCGACGGCCGCGCTGCCCGCCGTCGTCGCCCGCGTCACCGCACTCGCGGACCGGCTCGGGGTGCCGCCCGCGGAGGTCTTCGACATCGGCCGCCTGTCCGCCGCCTCCGGCGTCCCCGAGCCCGTGACCGCGGCGCTGCTGAGCGGCCGGCCCGCCGGGGAACCCGATGTGCAGGCCCGCTTCGTACAGCGCCTGGACCTGCTGCGCCGCACCCGGCTCAAGCCCAGCGGCCGCAGGTACACGCAGCAGGAGATCGCCGACGGCGCCGGTATGTCCCGGCAGCAGGCGGGCGCTCTGATCAACGGCGACCGGCGGCCCACCATGGAGCACTGCGACGCCATCCAGCGCTTCTTCCGGGTGCACGCCGGTTTCCTGACCGCCGAGGACCCCGAGGCGCTGGCGGTGGCGCTCCAGCACACCGAGCAGGAACTGCTGCAGCAGCTCGCCGACCGGGAGCGGGCGGCGACGGCCGCCGCCGAGGACCCGCTGGAGCGGCTGCTCCAGGACCACGGCGTGCGCGGCATCGCCTGGCGGGCCGCCCAACTCCCCACCGACCAGCACCGCGACAAGGTCGCCGAGTGGCTGGACATGCTCCTGGAGAGCGTCAAGCGGCCCGAGTCGTGAGTGTGGGGAGACACGTGGGCATCGGCAAGGAGATGCGCCGCCTGTGCGGCGAGCTGGTCGAGGAGCTGACGCTCCCCGCCCCCGCGCCGCCCGGCGAGCTGTACGCGGCGCTGTGCGGGGCGATGAGCAGGCGCCGGGGCCGTCCGGTGCTGTTCCGCACGGCCGCCTTTCCACCGGGGACGGCCAGCGGCCTGTGGCTCGACATGGCCGAGCAGGATCTGGTCGTGGTCGAGGAACGCACCGCGCCCGACCACCAGTTGGTGATCCTGGGGCACGAGCTGTGGCACATGCAGGCCGGGCACCACGGGCACCACTTCGAGGGTGGTGGGGTAGCGGCCCGGCTGCTGGACGGGGACGGCCCGGACCCGGACGAGGAGGCGTTGCGCGCCACCGTGCGCGCGGTCGCCGCACGCTCCCGCTTCGACCTCGCCGAGGAGAAGGAGGCGGAGTCCTTCGGTCTGCTGCTGGCCAGCAAGTGCCGGACGTGGCTGGACGGTTCGCCGCTGCGCGGCCCGGTGCAGCGGGACCACCTGGCGGGCCGGATCGGCGCGTCGCTGGGCTACCCGGGCTGATGCCTCGATCGGCTGGTGCCGGGCCGGGCACGGGGCGCGGCTCGGCGCGATTGTCAGTGGTGGGCGGCAAGCTGGGAATGTGCCGCCGCCGGGGGCGGGGGCGCGTGACCGCTGACGTCGTTGTGGGGAGAGCCGACCGATGACCACCGCCGTACTGACCGATCACGAGCGCACGGCCGTGCAGGCCTACCTGCGGCTGCTGCACACCGTCCGGGCCGGGTTCGACGCCGCGCCGGGACCGGCCGGTGCGTCCCGGCCCGCCGTCGTACCGCCCTCCGTGCTGGCCGAGGCCGAGCAGGCACTGCGGGCCGCGGGGCTGGCGGGGAACGAGGAGGCGTTCTTCCGGCTGCTGCGCAGCTGGTGCCCGACGAGCTGAGGGGTCGGATGCGCGGGCGTCCTGGTGGGTCAGGCGTGCGGGGTCGTGCCGGGTCAGGCGTACGGGGTCGTGACGGCCGTGGCGACCAGGCCGTGCCGGGCCGTCCAGCGGCCGTCGAAGCGGGTCAGGCGCCGGCCGCCCACGGTCGGTCCCGGCACCAGGAGCGCGGCGCGCAGGGTGCCGCGGCGCGGGTCGCCCGGGTCCACGGTGATCTCGATGTCGGCCTCGGTGAAGTCCAGCCACCGTCGGGTGAGGGGGAACCACGCCTTGTAGACGGACTCCTTGGCGCTGAACAGCAGCCGGTCCCAGTGGACACCGGGATGCTCCCGGGCCAGCCGGCGCAGCCGCGCCGTCTCCGCGGGCAGGGCGACGCCGGGCAGGACGCCGTCCGGGAGCGGCCCGTCGGGTTCGGCGTCGATACCGAGGGAGGCGAGATCGGTGACGCGTACGAGGGCGGCGGCGCAGTAGCCGTCGCAGTGGGTCATGCTGCCGGTCAGCCCCTCGGGCCAGACGGGCGCGCCGCCCTCGCCGTTCAGCACGGGCCGGGCGGGCACGCCCAGCTTCGCCATGGCCCGGCGGGCGCAGGACCGCACCACGGTGAACTCCCGGCGGCGCTTGGCGACCGCCCGCGCCACGAGCGGCTCCTCCTCCGGGAGGAGGGGCAGGTGCCCCGCGTCGTCGACGCCCTGGGCCTCCACGGTGACGACCGTGTCGGGCAGCAGCTCCTCGATCACCGGGCCGCCTCCCGACGGGCCGGCGGGGGCAGGATGCGGCGAAGCTCGCCCGGCGGTCGGCTCCGTCTGCGCCATTCACGGGGGTAACCCACCGACACCTCCTCGAAGCGGACCCCCTCGTGCCAGGTGGTCCGGGGGATGTGCAGATGCCCGTAGACCATGGTGTCGACCCGGAACCTGCGGTGCCAGTCGGCGGTCAGCCGGGTGCCGCACCACATGGCGAACTCCGGGTGCCACAGGACCTCGGTGGGGTGCCGGTCCAGCGGGTAGTGGTTGACGAGGACGGTCGGCAGGCCGGTGGGGAGCTCGGCGAGCCTGCGCTCGGTCCCGGCGACGCGGGCCCGGCACCAGGCGTCACGGCTCGGGTAAGGGTCGGGGTGCAGCAGGGACTCGTCGTTGCACACGATGCCGGTGCCGCGGGCGCAGGCCAGTCCCTCGTCCTTGGTCGCGCACCCGACGGGCAGGAACGAGTAGTCGTACAGCAGGAAGAGCGGCGCGACCACCGCCGGGCCGCCGGGCCCGTCCCACACGGGGTAGGGGTCCTCGGGCGTCGTCACGCCCAGGTCCCGGCACACCTCGACGAGGTGCTCGTAGCGGGCGGCGCCGCGCAAGGTGACGGGGTCCTTGGGGTGGGTCCACAGTTCGTGGTTGCCGGGGGCCCACACGACCCGGCGGAAGCGGTCCGCGAGGGTCCCGAGTGCCCAGTGGATGTCGGAGACGGTCTCCGCCACGTCGCCGGCGACCAGGAGCCAGTCGTCGTCGGAGCCGGGGCGCATCCCCTCCACGAGCGCGCGGTTCTCCGGATATCCGATGTGCAGGTCGCTGATGGCCCACATGCGCCTCGGGTCACCGGTCGCCGACGTCATACCCACCCCTTCCGGACACGCGCTCGACGCCACGAGATCACAACCGCGGCACCGGTCACAAGCGAGTCCCGCCGGGTCCGGCCAGGGGCTTCCGGCCGCCCCGCCCCGGCACTGCGGCGTCCGGGTGGCGCACTTTGCACTCGCAGGCGTGCGTACCCCTATGATCGCCCCAACACCACCGCCCCGATTCACCCTTCGCGCAGGGCGGCTCGGTGTCCCTCCAACCCCCTGGCCGGGCACGGCCCGCTCCGCCCTGCCCGCGAACCGTGAAAGGCGGCCTGCATGGTTTCTCCCGTACGCGTCTGGCTCAACCGCACGTACGCGGAGAACGTCTTCTTCATGGATCAGCTGCGGCGAAATCCCGCCGACCGGGCCGTCGAGATCCACGCCACGCACGGCGACCCGGACTCTCCCGTGCTGGCCGCCGCCGACACCGCCGACCTGGAGCCGGAGGGCCTGTCCGCGGCGGGCTACGTCGAGTTCGCGCTGGACCAGTGCGCGCGACGCGGCATCGACGTGTTCGTCCCGCGTCTGCACCAGACGGCGATCGTCGCCCACCGCGCGGAGTTCGAGGCGGCCGGCACGGCCCTGCTGGCGCCGCCGCCCGAGGCCGTGGCGGTCTTCCACGACAAGGTGATCGCCTACGAGGCGGTCCGGGCGGTCGGTGTGCCGGTGCCACCGTGGTGGCGGGTGCGCACGGCGGACGAGCTCGTGGCCGCCGTCGAGGAGTTGGAGGCGCACGGCCATCAGGCGTGCTTCAAGCCGGCGTCCGGCGCGGGCGGCGTGGGCTTCCGGACGGTCACCCGGGACCCCTTCTCCCTCACCCACCTGAACGGCTTCCCGAGCCCGTACGTCCCGTTGCCCCTGGTCGTCGAGGCGCTGCGGACCGCCGAGGAACCCGTCGACTGGCTGGTGATGCCGCGGCTGGAGGAGCCGGAGGTGTCGGTGGACTGCCTCACCGGTCCCGACGACCGCGTGCGCATGGCCGTGGGCCGCACCAAGAACGGTCGCCGCCGCGGGTTCACCCTCCAGGAGCAGTGGCTGGCCCCGGCCCGGCGGATCGCCGAGGCGTTCGGGCTGCACCACCTGTCCAACGTGCAGTTCCGCATGTACGGGGACCGGCCGGTGCTGATGGACGTCAACACCCGCCCGGCCGGGGGGCTGCACCAGCTGGCGCTGTGCGGGATCAACGCGCCGTGGGCGGCGGTCCGGCTGGCCCTCGGGGACGATCCGGGCGAGGTGGTACCGCCGTTCCTGGGCCAGGACTACTCGGTGGTGTCCGGGCCGCGTCCACTGCGCCCGGTCCCCGTGCCCCACCCGCGCACGGACCTCACCGCCGCCCCGGCGCCGGCGCCCGTGCCCCGCCGGGCGCCCGCCGCACCGCGCACCAGCCCGGCCGGCGCCGTCGCCCCCGACCCGGCGGCCGGCGCCCCCGCGTAGACGCTCCGCGCGGGGACGAGCAGCCTCCAGGGGTCCCCCGGGTGACCGGCCCACAAGCACCGGGCGACTGGCAACCCACCGGATGACTCGCCCGCGGGCACCGAGTGACCGGCGGGCAGATGCAAGGGCCCCGCGCGCAGGGCCCGACCGCCCACCGCGCCGGCTCCCGCAGCCGTACGCCATCACGACGTCCGGCACCGGGCGCCGCACCCCGGCCTCCCGGGCAGCACGGTGCACCGCCGCCGCCTCGACGCGGAGGCGGGCGGTGGGGCATGACGGCGCCACCGCACCGGCCCGCACGGGTGGACCCACACACCCGCTCCCGGCCGCTGCCACCCTGCCAGAACACCCGTGGAATCGACGCGCACACGACACGACGGCCGACGGTGACGCGCCACAACACCACCCCACCGCCGGCCCGCACCGGCGGACCCGCGCACCCGGCCCCGGCCGTGGCCCGCTCCAGGGGCGGCTGTGGGGTCCGGCCGGGTGCGGCGTGCCGGGCCCTACCGCAGGTACGCCAGGCCCGGATGGACCGCCGTGTAACCCTCGACGAGGCGGTGGGCGACGTTGACCGAGTCGACCAGGGGGTGCAGGGCGAAGGCGCGGACGGCCGACGCGCGGGAGCCCGAGTCGGCCGCCGCCAGGACTTCCCGTTCCACCGCCTTGACGGCGCAGACCAGACCCGTGGCGTGACCCGGCAGCGGGTCCACGGCCACCGGGTGGGCGCCGTTCGCGTCGACCAGGCACGGGACCTCGATCACGGCGTCGGCGTCGAGGGCGGACAGCGTGCCGCGGTTGCGGACGTTGAGGATCAGGGTGGCTCGCTCGTCGCGGGCGACGGCCCGCATCAGCGCCAGCGCCACCTTCTCGTAGCCGCCGGACAGGTCGTCGGCCTCGCGCTCACCGGCGCCCGCCGTCTCCCGGTTCTCGGCCATGTAGGTGGCCTCGCGTTCGTGGCGGGTGCGGTCCCAGGCGGCCAGCGCCGGGGCGTCCTCGTGGCGCATCCGCTCGTAGAAGCGTGCCTGCTGGTCGCGGAGGAACGCGCCGCGGGTGCGGTCGGCCTCCTGGTAGGCGCGGACGGTCTCGCGGTTGAAGTAGTAGTAGTGCAGGTACTCGTTGGGGACCGCGCCGAGCGAGCGCAGCCACTCGGGGCCGAAGAGCCGGCCCTCCTCGAAGGAACCGAGCAGCGCGGGGTCGGCGAGCAGCCGGGGGAGTCCGTCCCGGCCTGCGACGCGCAGGCCGCGGACCCAGCCGAGGTGGTTGAGGCCGACGTAGTCGATGAAGGCCCGGTCCGGGTCGGCGCCCAGCACCCGGGCGATGCGGCGGCCGAGGCCGACCGGCGAGTCGCAGATGCCGATGACGCGGTCGCCGAGGTGCCGGGACATGGCCTCGGTGACGAGACCGGCCGGGTTGGTGAAGTTGATGACCCAGGCGTCCGGCGCCAGCCGGGCCACCCGGCGCGCGATGTCGACGGCGACCGGCACGGTCCGCAGTCCGTAGGCGATGCCGCCCGCGCCGACCGTCTCCTGCCCCAGGACGCCCTCGGCGAGCGCCACCCGCTCGTCGTGGGCCCGCCCCTCCAGGCCGCCGACGCGGATCGCGGAGAACACGAAGTCGGCGCCGCGCAGCGCCTCGTCCAGGTCGGTCGTGGCGGTGACGGCGGGCGCGTCCGGCACCTCCGCCGCCTGCTCGGCCAGCACCCGGGTCACCGCCGACAGCCGGTCCGCGTCGAGGTCGTGCAGGACGACGTCGGTCACCCGCCCCTCGGCGCGGTCCCCGAGGAGCGCCCCGTACACGAGCGGCACCCGGAATCCGCCGCCGCCCAGAATCGTCAGCCTCACGCCCGTACCCCTCCGTCGCCGGCCCATGTGCGTCCGGCGCCGATCATGGCACGTCCGGCCCGGCTTCCGGCCTACCTCGGCACCCCTGTGCGGGGCCCGGCGCGGGTCGTACGCTCTGCCGGAACGCTGCCCCGCCCCTCCCGAAGAGGTGCCCCGCCATGACCGCCGTCCCCCAGTCCCGGCCGCTCCCCCACGCCCGACACCGTGCGGGCGGGGGCGCCCCCACCGCGGCCGGCCGGCTGCTGTCCGTGCTCGCCGCGTTCGACCACGAGCATCCGGCGCTGTGCCTGACCGACATCGGCCGCAGGGCCGGGCTGAGCCTGACCACCGCGCACCGGCTGGTGGGAGCGCTGACCGAGTGGGGCGCACTGGAGCGGGACGAGTCGGGCGTCTACCACGTGGGGCTGCGGCTCTGGGAGATCGCCGCGCTCGCCCCGCGCGGTCTCGCCCTGCGGCAGGTCGCGCTGCCGTATCTCGAGGACCTGTACGAGGCGACGCACGAGAACGTGCAGTTGGCGGTGCGGGACGGCGACGACGTCGTCTACACCGAGTGGCTGGCGGCCCGTTCGTCGGTCGGCGTGCACATCCGCGTCGGCGCCCGCTGGCCGCTGCACGCCACCGGGGTCGGCCTCGCCCTGCTCGCGTTCGCCGGGCCCGAGTACCAGGAGGCCTACCTCGCGGGCCCGCTGGCCTCGTTCACGCCGTACACCCTCACCGATCCGGCCCGGCTGCGCCGGGTGCTGGCCGAGGTGCGGCGCACCGGCACCGCCGTGAGCGACCGGCAGGTCACGGACGACGCCCTGTCGGTGGCCGCTCCGGTGCACGGCCCGGACGGCGCGGTGACCGCCGCCGTCTCGGTCGTCGTCCCGTACGCGGGCGCGCGGGTGCCGACGCTGATGCCCGCCGTACGACTGGCCGGGCGGGGGATGTCACGGGCGCTGGGGTGGCGCCCGGCGGACGCGGGACCTGCGGGTGCCGGGGGCCTGCCGCCCGGACAGGCGTACGGCGAGGACCGCCCGGCGGATTGACCGCCGCCTGTGGGATCGACCGCTTACCGGATGCCCCGGGAGCCTCCCGGAACTGAAAACTGGCCCGCGGTCGGCGAGATCGACACCGTGGAGGACCCCCAGGGCCTCAACACCGTCTGGGCCACCGTGCACTGCGGCACCTCGCCGGGGGGTGCCGTCGTGTGCGCCGTCGTGCGGGCCTCAGCGCAGCTCCGCCCGGAACGCCGCCGGCGTCTGGTCCGTGTGCTGCTGGAAGAACTTCGAGAAGTTCGCCGCGTCCGGGAAGCCGACCGCCGCGCCGACCCGGCCGATCGGCATGTCCGTGTGGGCGAGGAGCCGCTTGGCCTCCAGGACGACGCGTCTGTCGATGAATCCCTTGGGCGTCTGGCCGGTGGCGGCGCGCACCGCGCGGACGAGGGTGCGGCGGGAGTAACCGAGCGCGTCCGCGTAGGCGCTGACGCTGTGGTTGTTGGCGAAGCCCCGCTCGACGGCGTCCCGGAAGAGGGTGAACGTCGTGTCCCCGGACGCCGACCCCGGGCTCGCTTCCCGCGCGGAGCTGGCCGCGAGGTGCGCGAGGCGCAGCAGGAACGCGGAGAGCGTGTGGCGCAGTACGGCGGTGTGCAGGCTCAGCGGCAGGGTGGTGGCGTCCTCGTACTCGCGGCGGAGCTGGTCGAGGGAGGCGGTGAGCCCGGCGAGCCGCGCCTCGTCGGGGCGGAGCAGGGGCGGCAGGTCGTAGCGGTAGAGGCCGGTGGCCTCCACGGTGGCGCGGGGCAGGAAGCCGGGCTGCATGGTCAGCACCGTTCCGCGGTACTCGCTGTCCGGCGAGAAGCGGTGGACCTGTCCGGGCCGGATCCACAGCAGCTCGCCGGCCGTCGCCTCGTACTCGGCGAAGTCGATCATGTGGCGGACCGGGCCGCCGGTGAAGAGCATGACGACGTGGAAGTCGATGCGGTGCACGCGGTGCAGTGGGGCGTGCGCGTGCCAGGTGCGGCCGGCGCCCATGGGGCCGACCTGCATTCCGACGCCGAGGAGGCTGAGATCGACCGGGAAGGGGACCGTTCTGATCCCGTCGCCGCTCTTCGGGCCACCGTCGCCGTCTTGTTGGTTTTCGTCCGCCATGTCCTTCTCGTGCCGTCCCGCCCGTGCGCCCGCGCGCCGGGGCGTGTCCCAGTTTCACCAAAGGCTGGCACATCACGACCTTCACTCTCAAAAGTCAGACTTTTAAGTTTGAACACGTCAGACCAGCTACCCGGCTCCGATCGAGGATTTCTTGAAGATGAGCACGCACACAGTGGACAGCGCGGACCGCTTCGAATGGACCGAACTCGACCGGCGTGCCGTCGACACCGCCCGTGTTCTGGCGGCCGACGCGGTGCAGAAGGTCGGCAACGGCCACCCCGGCACGGCGATGGCCCTCGCTCCGGCCGCGTACACGATCTTTCAGAAGGTGATGCGGCACGACCCCGCCGACCCGGAGTGGACCGGCCGTGACCGCTTCGTCCTCTCCCCCGGTCACACCTCGCTGACCCTCTACACCCAGCTCTACCTCGCCGGGTACGAGCTGGAGCTGGACGACCTGAAGGCGTTCCGCACGCACGGCTCGAAGACGCCCGGGCATCCCGAGTACGGGCACACGGCGGGCGTGGAGACGACGACCGGACCGCTCGGCCAGGGCGTCGCTAACGCCGTCGGCATGGCGATGGCCGCCCGCTACGAGCGCGGCCTGTTCGACCTGCAGGCCCCGGCCGGCGAGTCCCCCTTCGACCACACCGTCTGGGCGATCGTCTCCGACGGAGACCTCCAGGAGGGCGTCTCCGCCGAGGCCTCGTCGATGGCCGGACACCAGAAGCTCGGCAACCTCGTCCTCCTCTACGACGACAACCACATCTCCATCGAGGGCGACACCGCGACCGCGTTCTCCGAGGACGTGCTGAAGCGGTACGAGGCCTACGGCTGGCACATGCAGCGCGTCGAGCCCGCCGAGAACGGCGACGTCGACGTGCACGCCCTGTACGCGGCACTGACGGCGGCGAAGGCGGAGACCGGCCGCCCCTCCATCATCGCCATGCGCACGATCATCGCGTGGCCCGCCCCGAACGCCCGGAACACCGAGGCCTCCCACGGCTCCGCCCTCGGCGAGGACGAGGTCGCCGCCACCAAGCGCGTCCTCGGCTTCGACCCCGAGCGGTCCTTCGAGGTCGCCGACGACGTCCTCGCCCACACCCGCCGGGCCCTGGACCGGGGCGCCGAGGCGCACGCCGCCTGGGACAAGCGGATCGCCACGTGGCGGAGCGACCGACCCGAGCAGGCGGCGCTGTTCGACCGCGTGGTCGCGGGCCGGCTGCCCGAGGGCTGGGAGGACACCCTGCCGGTGTTCGAGACCGGCAAGGCGGTCGCCACCCGCGCCGCCTCCGGCAAGGTCCTCCAGGCACTCGGCCCGGTGCTGCCGGAGCTGTGGGGCGGCTCCGCCGACCTGGCCGGCTCGAACAACACGACGATCGACAAGACGTCGTCCTTCCTCCCCGAGGGCAACCCGCTGCCGGAGGCCGACCCGTACGGCCGCACCATCCACTTCGGCATCCGCGAGTTCTCGATGGCGGCGGAGATGAACGGCATCGCCCTGCACGGCAACACCCGGATCTACGGCGGCACCTTCCTGGTGTTCTCCGACTACATGCGCAACGCCGTGCGCATGTCCGCGCTGATGCAGCTCCCGGTGACGTACGTCTGGACACACGACTCCGTCGGCCTGGGCGAGGACGGTCCGACCCACCAACCGGTCGAGCACCTGGCCGCCCTGCGGGCCATCCCCGGCCTGAACGTGGTCCGTCCGGCCGACGCCAACGAGACCGCCATCGCCTGGGCGGAGATCCTCAAGCGGCACTCCACCCACCCGGCCCCGCACGGTCTGGCGCTCACCCGGCAGGGCGTGCCGACGTACGAGCCGAACCCGGACGCGGCACGCGGCGGCTACGTCCTCGCCGACGCCTCCACGGGCAGCCCGGAGGTGATCCTGATCGCCACCGGTTCCGAGGTCCAGCTCGCCGTGGCCGCGCGGGAGACGCTGGAGGCCGAGGGCACGCCCGCGCGGGTGGTGTCGATGCCGTCCGTGGAGTGGTTCGAGGAGCAGACCCGCGAGTACCGGGAGAGCGTGCTGCCGCCCGCCGTGCGGGCCCGGGTGGCCGTGGAGGCCGGGATCGGCCTGACCTGGTACCGCTTCGTGGGCGACGCGGGCCGCATCGTGTCGCTGGAGCACTTCGGCGCCTCCGCCGACGCCAAGACCCTGTTCACCGAGTACGGCTTCACCGCCGAGCACGTGGCCGCCGCCGCCAGGGACTCCCTGGCCGCCTCCCGCGGCTGAGCCGGACGCACGCAGTACGCACAAGCAGAAAGAGAAGATGATCACTGTGACCGAAGCAACCGCGACCGCGGGAGCACTGCGACGCCTGTCCGAGGCGGGCGTCTCCATCTGGCTGGACGACCTGTCGCGGCGGCGGATCGAGTCCGGCAACCTCGCCGAGCTGATCGGGACCAAGCACGTCGTCGGCGTCACCACCAACCCGTCGATCTTCCAGGCCGCCATCGGTTCCGGCGAGGGGTACGAGGAGCAGCTCGCCGACCTCGCGACCCGGGGCGTCACCGTCGACGAGGCGGTCCGCATGATGACCACCGCCGACGTCCGCGCCGCCGCCGACGTGCTGCGTCCGGTGTTCGACGCGACCGGCGGGCGGGACGGCCGGGTCTCCATCGAGGTCGACCCGCGGCTCGCCCACGACACGGCGGCCACGGTCGCCGAGGCGCGTCAGCTGGCCTGGCTGGTCGACCGCCCCAACGTGATGATCAAGATCCCGGCGACGAAGGCCGGTCTCCCGGCGATCACCGAGGTCATCGGCGCCGGCATCAGCGTCAACGTCACGCTGATCTTCTCCCTGGAGCGCTACCGCGAGGTCATGGACGCCTACCTCGCCGGTCTGGAGAAGGCGCAGTCGGCCGGGCTGGACCTCGCCGGCATCCACTCCGTGGCCTCCTTCTTCGTCTCCCGGGTCGACAGCGAGATCGACAAGCGGCTGACGGTGCTGGGTACGGACGAGGCCCTGGCGCTGAAGGGGAAGGCGGCGCTGGCCAACGCGCGGCTGGCCTACGAGGCGTACGAGAACCTGTTCGCGGGCAGCCGTTTCACCGCCCTGGCCGGAGCCCGCGCCAACGCCCAGCGTCCCCTGTGGGCGTCGACCGGGGTGAAGGACCCGGCATTCCGGGACACCCTGTACGTGGAGGAGCTGGTCGCTCCCGGCACCGTGAACACGATGCCGGAGGCCACCCTGCGCGCCGCCGCCGACCACGGCGACGTACGGGGCGACACGGTCACCGGTGGTTACGCCCAGGCCCGGGCCGACCTCGCGGCGGTGGAGCGGCTCGGCATCTCGTACGACGAGGTGGTGGAGCAGCTGGAGCAGGAGGGCGTGGCCAAGTTCGAGGTGGCCTGGCAGGACCTGCTGGACGCCGTGACGAAGTCCCTCGACAGCAAGGGAGTTGACGGGGAATGAGCGAGGACCTTCCCGCTGAGACGGTCGGCGAGACCAAGGCGACGAAGGAGGCCAAGGAGGCCGAGACCGCCCGGGAGGCGGCGGGGCCGCTGCACGCCCAGGAGGCCGAGGAGTCCCGCGCGGCCGGGGCGCCGAAGACCGGCAAGCCGTCCAGGTCCGCCCGGGCCGGGAAGAAGTCGGGGACGGCCGGTGCCGCGAAGGGCGCCACCGCGACGGAGACGGTCGGCAAGGCCGTCGAGCCGGTCGCGCCCCTCGACTGGAGCAACCCCCTGCGCGATCCCCAGGACCGCCGCCTCCCCCGGATCGCGGGCCCGTCCGGACTGGTCATCTTCGGCGTCACCGGCGACCTGTCCCGCCGCAAGCTGATGCCGGCCGTCTACGACCTGGCCAACCGCGGCCTGCTGCCGCCGGGCTTCTCCCTGGTCGGCTTCGCCCGCCGCGACTGGGAGAACCAGGACTTCGCGCAGGTCGTGCACGACGCGGTCAAGGAGCACGCGCGCACGCCGTTCCGCGAAGAGGTCTGGCAGCAGCTCGCCGAGGGCATGCGCTTCATCCCCGGCGACTTCGACGACGACGAGGCGTTCGAACAGCTGCGCAAGGCCGTGCAGGAACTGGACACCTCGCGCGGGACCAGCGGCAACTACGCCTTCTACCTGTCGGTGCCGCCGAAGTTCTTCCCGAAGGTCGTCCAGCAGCTCAAGAAGCACGGGCTGACCGACGCCCCGGACGGCTCCTGGCGCCGCGCGGTGATCGAGAAACCGTTCGGGCACGACCTGGGCAGCGCCCGCGAGCTGAACGCGCTGGTGCACGAGGTGTTCGACCCGGAGCAGGTCTTCCGCATCGACCACTACCTGGGCAAGGAGACGGTCCAGAACATCCTGGCGCTGCGCTTCGCCAACCAGATGTACGAGCCGATCTGGAACCGGTCCTACGTGGACCACGTGCAGATCACCATGGCCGAGGACATCGGCATCGGCGGCCGGGCCGGCTACTACGACGGTATCGGCGCCGCCCGCGACGTCATCCAGAACCACCTCCTCCAGCTCCTCGCGCTCACCGCGATGGAGGAACCCGCCTCCTTCGACGCGCCGTCGCTGCTCACCGAGAAGCTGAAGGTGCTGAGGGCCGTGCGGCTGCCCGACGACCTCGGCGAGCACACCGTACGCGGGCAGTACGAGGGCGGCTGGCAGGGCGGCGCGCAGGTGCCCGGCTACCTTCAGGAGGAGGGCATCGACCCGGCCTCCGCCACCGACACCTACGCGGCGATCAAGCTGGGCATCGACAACCGCCGCTGGGCGGGCGTCCCCTTCTACCTGCGCACCGGCAAGCGCCTGGGCCGCCGCGTCACCGAGATCGCGGTCGTCTTCCAGCGGGCCCCGCACTCCCCCTTCGACTCCACCGCGACGGAGGAGCTGGGCGAGAACGCGATCGTCATCCGCGTCCAGCCCGACGAGGGCATGACGGTCAGGTTCGGCTCGAAGGTGCCGGGCACGTCGATGGAGATCCGGGACGTGTCCATGGACTTCGCGTACGGCGAGTCCTTCACGGAGTCCAGCCCGGAGGCGTACGAACGGCTGATCCTGGACGTGCTGCTGGGCGACGCGAACCTGTTCCCCCGTCACCAGGAAGTGGAAGAGTCCTGGCGGATCCTCGACCCGATCGAGGAGTACTGGGGCACGCACGGGAAGCCCGCGCAGTACGCCTCGGGCGGCTGGGGACCGCGGGAAGCCGACGAGATGCTCGCACGAGACGGACGGAGCTGGCGCAGGCCATGAGGATCGACCTGACCGACACCACGGCAAGCAAGATCAACAAGGCGCTGGTCCAGGGCCGCCGCGCCATCGGCACGCCGGCCGTGGGCATGGTGCTCACGCTGGTGATCGTCACGGACGAGGAGAACGCCTACGACTCGATCAAGGCGGCCGAGGAGGCCTCGCACGAGCACCCCTCGCGCACCCTGGTCGTGATCAAGCGGCACCCGCGCAACCTGCGCGACCGCACCCGCTCGCACCTCGACGCCGAGGTCCGGGTGGGCTCGGAGGCCGGCACCGGCGAGACGGTGGTGCTGCGGATGTACGGCGAGGTCTCCGAGCACGCCGACTCGGTCGTGCTGCCGCTGCTGCTGCCGGACGCCCCGGTCGTCGTGTGGTGGCCGGTGGACGCGCCCGACGACCCCGCGGGGGACCCGCTGGGCGCGCTGGCCAAGCGCCGCATCACCGACCTGTACGCGGTGGAGCGCCCGATGGAGACCCTGGCGCGCCGGGTCCGCACCTACGCTCCGGGCGACACCGACCTGGCCTGGACCCGGCTGACGCTGTGGCGTTCCATGCTGGCCGCCGCCCTGGACCAGGCCCGGGTGCCGGTGACCTCGGCGACCGTGGAGGCCGAGGCGGACAACCCGGCGGCCGAGCTGCTGGCCCGCTGGCTGGAGGCGCGGCTGCACGTCACGGTCGACCGTGTGATCACCGACGGCCCGGTCGTCACGGCCGTCCGCCTCGGGACCGCGAACGGGGAGATCGTCATCGACCGGCCCGAGGGACCGATCGCCACGATGACCCTGCCCGACCAGCCTCCGCGCTCCCTCGCGCTGAAGGTCCGCTCGACCGCCGAACTCATCGCCGAGGAGCTGCGGCGCCTCGACGCGGACGACATGTACGCCATCGCCCTGCGCGGCGAGGCCGGCAAGGAGACCCCTGTTCATGTCTGACACCGACACCCCGAAGCTCGACCGGCGTCCCGAGTGGACCGCGCTGGCGGACCACCGCAAGGACGCGCTGCCGCGCCCGGACCTGCGCGAGCTGTTCGCCGACGACCCCGGGCGGGCCGAGCGGTACGTCGTGCGCGTCGGCGACCTGCGCATCGACTACTCCAAGAACCTGGTCACCGACGAGACGCTGGCCCTGCTGCGAGAGCTGGCCGCCGCGACCGGCGTGTCCGAGCTGCGCGACGCCATGTTCCGCGGCGAGCGGATCAACATCACCGAGGACCGGGCGGTGCTGCACACCGCGCTGCGCGCCCCGCGGGACGCGGTGATCGAGGTCGACGGCGAGAACGTCGTCCCCAAGGTGCACGCGGTGCTGGACAAGATGGCCGACTTCTCCGGCCGGGTCCGCTCCGGCGAGTGGACCGGCCACACCGGCAAGCGCATCCGCAACGTCGTCAACATCGGCATCGGCGGCTCCGACCTCGGTCCGGCGATGGCGTACGAGGCGCTGCGGGCGTTCACCGACCGCTCGCTGACCTTCCGCTTCGTGTCGAACGTGGACGGCGCCGACCTGCACGAGGCGGTGCGGGACCTGGACCCGGCCGAGACGCTGTTCATCGTGGCGTCCAAGACGTTCACCACCATCGAGACGATCACGAACGCGACCTCGGCCCGCTCCTGGCTGCTGGACGGCCTGGGGGGCGACGAGAAGGCGGTCGCCAAGCACTTCGTCGCCCTGTCGACGAACGCCGAGAAGGTCTCGGACTTCGGCATCGACACGGCCAACATGTTCGAGTTCTGGGACTGGGTCGGCGGCCGCTACTCGTACGACTCGGCGATCGGGCTGTCCCTGATGATCGCCATCGGCCCGGACCGCTTCCGGGAGATGCTCGACGGCTTCCGCATCGTCGACGAGCACTTCCAGAACGCCGAGGCCCCGGCCAACGCCCCGCTGATCCTGGGCCTGCTGGGCGTCTGGTACGGCAACTTCCTGGGCGCCCAGTCGCACGCCGTACTGCCGTACAGCCACTACCTGTCGAAGTTCACGGCCTACCTCCAGCAGCTGGACATGGAGTCCAACGGCAAGTCGGTCGACCGCGAGGGGCGGCCGGTCCAGTGGCAGACCGGGCCGGTGGTCTGGGGCACGCCGGGGACCAACGGCCAGCACGCCTACTACCAGCTGATCCACCAGGGCACCAAGCTGATCCCGGCCGACCTGATCGGCTTCGCCCGGCCCGTCGCCGAGCTGAGCGACGAGCTGAAGGCCCAGCACGACCTGCTGATGGCCAACCTGTTCGCCCAGGGGCAGGCACTGGCCTTCGGCAAGACCTCCGACGAGGTCCGCGCGGAGGGCGTGCCCGAGGAGCAGGTGCCGCACCGCACCTTCAAGGGCAACCATCCGACGACCACGATTCTGGCCGGTGAGCTGACGCCCTCCGTCCTCGGCCAGCTGATCGCGCTGTACGAGCACAAGGTGTTCGTCCAGGGCGCGGTCTGGAACATCGACTCCTTCGACCAGTGGGGCGTCGAGCTCGGCAAGGTCCTCGCCAAGCGCGTCGAGCCCGCCCTGACCGAGGGCGCTGACGTGCCCGGCCTCGATCCGTCCACGGCCGCGCTGGTGGCCGCCTACCGTGAACTGAAGGAAGTGCACTGACATGCAGATCGGTCTTGTGGGTCTCGGCAAGATGGGCGGCAACATGCGCGAGCGCCTGCGCAACGCCGGCCACACGGTCGTCGGATACGACACCGATCCGGAGAAGGCCGACGTGGGCAGCCTCGTCGACCTCGTCGAGCAGCTGGAGCGGCCGCGCGCGGTCTGGGTGATGGTGCCGGCCGGCGCCGCCACCCAGGGCGTCATCGACCAGCTGGCGACCCTGCTGAGGCACGGCGACACCGTCATCGACGGCGGCAACTCCCGCTGGACGGACGACGAGAAGCACGCCGAGGAACTGGCCAAGCACGGCATCAACTTCGTCGACGCCGGTGTCTCGGGCGGCGTGTGGGGTCTGAAGAACGGCTACGCGCTGATGGTCGGCGGCGAGAAGGAGACCGTCGACGACCTCAAGCCCATCTTCGACGCGCTCAAGCCCGAGGGCCCCTACGGCTACGTCCACGCGGGCAAGGTCGGCGCCGGGCACTTCTCCAAGATGGTCCACAACGGCATCGAGTACGCCATGATGCAGGCCTACGCCGAGGGCTGGGAACTGCTGGAGAAGGTCGACTCGGTGGACAACGTCCGCGAGGTCTTCCGCTCCTGGCAGCAGGGCACGGTCATCCGCTCCTGGCTCCTCGACCTGGCCGTCAACGCCCTCGACGAGGACCACCACCTGGACAACCTGCGCGGCTACGCGGAGGACTCGGGCGAGGGCCGCTGGACCGTCGAGGCGGCCATCGACAACGCCGTGCCGCTGCCCGCGATCACGGCCTCGCTCTTCGCGCGGTTCGCGTCCCGGCAGGACGACTCGCCGCAGATGAAGATGATCGCCGCGCTGCGCAACCAGTTCGGCGGCCACGCGGTGGAGGCGGCCAAGAAGTAGGCGCTCACCGGGCGCCCGTCGGGGCGAGCCGGAAAGCGCGTTGACGCGATCGGCCGGTTCGGGTCAGAGTCCATCCCTGATGGAGATCAACGACCTGACACCGGCCGAGACGCGCGTCTGGCGGGCGTTCGCCACGGGCACCCTCGTGGACTTCCGCGCAGCCGACGACGAGGACCCCTCCGACGGCGACGCCTGGGGCGCCGAACGCACCGTCCGCGCCGGTGTGCTGCGGGCACTGCTCCTGGACGGTCCGCGCGCGGACGGTGAGGTGCCCGCGCTCAATCTGGCGGGAGTGCGCGTCACCGGCGCCCTGGAACTCCAGTACGCGACGGTCGACCACCCCGTGCGGCTGCGGCACTGCCACTTCGAGGACGTGCCGCGCCTGTACGGAGCGCGGCTGCGCGAGGTGAACCTGAGCGAGTCCGTGCTGCCCGGACTCATCTCGCACGCCGTCCGGGTGGAGGGGGTGCTGCGGCTGACCCGCGCCCGGTTCTCCGGGATGGTGAGGCTCGGAGGCGCGGAGGTCACCGGGAGCCTGTACCTGGAGAGCGCGCGTCTCCACGCGCCGGACACCGAGGGGCCGGTGCTCCAGCTCAACCAGGCGGTGCTCGGCGCCGACCTCTGGGCACCGGGCCTCCAGGCGCGCGGCGAGGTGCGGCTCGACGGCGCCCGGGTGGCCGGGACCGTCAACCTCACCGACGCGGTGCTCGACCGGCCCGGTGGCACCGCGCTGAAGGCGGAGACGCTGGCGGCCGAGTCCGACGTACTGCTGCGCGACGCCGAGGTGCTGGGCCGGCTGGAGCTGCGCGGCGCGCGCATACCCGGCCGGCTGGACCTCTCGCACGCGCGCCTGGCCAACCCGGGCGGTACCGCGCTGCGGGCCAGCAGTTGCGTCATCGGCGAACTGTGGCTGCGGCAGGGCCCGGTGGTGGAGGGCGTCCTCAATCTCCGCCGCACCCAGGTGGACGTGCTGTTCCTCGAACCGGAGGTCGTGCCGGACTGGGTCCAGCTCAACGACCTCACGTACACGTCACTCATCCCGCACGAGCCCGCCGAGCGGCGGCTGCCGATGCTGGAGAAGGGCGACAGCTATCTGCCCTTCATCTACGAACAGTTGACCGCCTCCTACCGCAGGATCGGCGACGACGACGCGGCCCGCAGGGTCCAGCTCGCCAAGCAGCGGCGGCACCGGCGCACCCTGCCCTGGTACGGCCGACTGTGGGGGCACCTCCAGGACGTCACGGTCGGCTACGGCTTCCGGCCGCTGCGGGCCGGCGGCTGGCTGCTGTCGCTGCTCGCGGTCGGCTCGGTCGCCTACGGACTGCACCATCCGCCGCCGCTCAAGCCCACCGAGTCCCCCGACTTCGACCCGGTGTTCTACACCCTGGACCTGCTGCTGCCGGTGATCTCCTTCGGGCAGGAGAACGCCTTCGCTCCCGAGGGCGGCTACCAGACGCTGGCGTACGTCCTCATCATCACGGGGTGGATCCTGGCCACGACGGTGATCACGGGTCTGACCCGCACCGTCAGCCGCCAGTGAACCCGCGCACCGCGTGCTGCGCCGCCAGCCGGACCGGCGCGTTCGCCGCGCCGTAGCCCCGGTAGCCGCCGTCGCGCTGGACGAGTTCGAAGAAGATGCGGCCGACGGTGTGGGTGTAGCAGTGCCGGAAGGTGCCGTGCGCGTCGCGGTCGTAGAGGATGCCCAGCTCCCGGTACGTCTCCAGCTCCCCGTCGGCGAAGTCGAAGCGGGCGGCGAGGTCGTCGTAGTAGTTGGCGGGGATCGGCAGCACGGTGCCTCCGGCCGCCCGGTAGCGGCGGGCGGCGGCGACCACGTCGTCGGTGGCCAGGGCGATGTGCTGGGCGTGCGCGGTGTCGTCCGTGGGTGCCGGGCCGACGGTCAGGGCGATGCGGACGGCGCCGTCGTCGGTGCTGACGACGCGGCTGCGCAGCAGGCCGTAGGGGTCGGCGACGTCCACGCTCTCCTGTGGGCGCAGCCCGAGCACGGCGCGGTGGAAGAGCGCGGCCTCGTCGAACTGGTGCCAGGGCTGGGCGAGGGAGAGGTGGTCGACGCGCCAGGGTTCGCCGTCGTGGGAGGGGTGGGCGACGTCCTCGAAGTCGGCGCGCCAGTCGGGCGCCGCTCCGGGTCGTCCGGGGCTTCCGGGGCGTCCGGTCGCGCAGAAGAACAGCTCCGTGCCGTCGGGAGCGGCGACCGCCTCCAGGGCCGCGTCTCCGGGTGCGCGGCGGCGCGGCAGCACCGGTGCGAGCAGGGCCTCGGCGCGGCGGGCCGCACCGGCGGGGTCGGGCGACTCCAGGCCGACGGCGGCCAGCCGGGTGCCGTCGCGGCGTTCGGCCGGGCCGGTGTTGACCAGGACGCGCGCGTCGCCGTGCTGCCACAGGTCGACGGGCTTGCCCCGGTGCCGTGCGACCCGGGTGAAGCCCAGCGCGCCCAGTACGGCGGAGACGGGTGCGGCGTCGGGCGTGACCAGTTCGGCGAAGGCTATCCCGGTGGGCGGGGCGGGCGCGGGCGGGGTCGCGAGGCCGACGGTCTCCTGGAGGGTCAGCAGGGAGCGCCGGGCGTCCACGGCCGTGGGGCCGGCCTCGGACTGCCGGAAGACGTCGTTGAAGACCTCCAGGGAGAGCGGGCCGTCGTACCCGGCGCGCAGCACGTGCCGTACCAGTCCGGCGACGTCGAAGCCGCCCTGGCCGGGGAAGCAGCGGTAGTGGCGGCTCCACTGGAGGACGTCCATGGCGAGCAGCGGCGCGTCGGCGAGCTGGAGGAAGAAGATCTTCTCGCCGGGGATGTCCTCGATGCCCTTGGGGTCGCTGCCGCGCGAGAGGATGTGGAAGCTGTCGAGGCAGGTGCCGAGCGCGGGGTGCCCGGCGCTCTCGACCACGTGCCAGGCGTGGTCGTAGGTGCTGATGTGCCGGCCCCAGGCAAGCGCCTCGTAGGCGACGCGGACCCCGTGGTCCTCGGCCAGGTCGGCGAGACGGCTCAGCTGCTCGGCGGCGAGGGCGTCGTCGTCCAGGGCGTGCGGGGAGACGCTGGAGCAGACCAGGACGGTGTCCGCGCCGAGCCTGCCCATCAGCTCGAACTTGTGCCGGGCCCGGCGCAGGGCGCGGGCGAACTCCTCCTCGGGCAGCGCCTCGATGTCCCGCATGGGCTGGTAGAGGTCGATCGAGAGGCCGAGGTCGGTGCAGCGGGCGCGGATCTCCTCGGGGGTCAGGGGGCTGGCCAGCAGGTCGTTCTCGAAGATCTCCACGCCGTCGAAGCCCGCCCGGGAGGCGGCGGTCAGCTTCTCGGTGAGCGAGCCGCTGAGGGAGACGGTGGCGATGGACGTCCGCACGTCGGTACCTCTTCCTACTTCGGGGTGCCGACGGCACCGGCCAGGTCGGCGATGTCGGCGAGCATCCGCACGGCGTCGGGTTCCCGCCCGGTGAACAGGCGGAACGCGTCGACGGCCTGGAAGACGGCCATGCCGCCCCCGTCGAGGGTGGCGCAGCCCAGCGCGCGGGCGGCGCGCAGCAGCTCGGTCTCCAGCGGGCGGTAGACGACCTCCGCGACCCACAGCCCGGGGCGGAGCAGGACGGCGGGCAGGGGCAGGCCGGGGTGGGCGGCCATGCCGGTGGGGGTGGCGTGCACGATGCCGTCGGCGGTGGTCAGCAGCGCGGGCAGCCGGTCCGGGGTGGCGTGGGCGGCCCGTCCCTCGCCGAAGTGCCGGTTCAGCTGGGCGGCGAGGGCGGCGGCGCGGTCGGGCAGCGCGTCCACGACGGTGACCTGGCCGGCCCCCAGGGTGAGCGTGGCGTGGGCGACCGCCGCGCCCGCACCGCCGGCGCCGAGCTGCACGATCCGTTCCAGCGGCGCGTCGGGCAGGCCCCGGGCGAAGGACGCGGCGAAGCCGGTGACGTCGGTGTTGTGACCGGTCGCCCGGCCCGCGTCGTCGAAGACGACCGTGTTGACCGCGCCGAGCGCCTCGGCCTGCGGGGCGAGCGCGTCCAGGTGCTCGATGACGAGCTGCTTGCACGGGTGGGTGATGTTCAGCCCGTCGAAGCCGAGGTTCCGGGCCGCGCGCACCAGGTCGCCCACCGCCTCGGGCGGCACCCCGAGGGTGTCGATGTCGATCAGCCGGTACAGGTAGCGCAGACCCTGCCGGTCGGCCTCCCGCTGGTGCAGTGCCGGGCTGAGCGACGGGCCGATGCCGGAGCCGATCAGCCCGACGAGATACGAGTCCTTGGCCACCGGGGACCTCCTGAGCGGCTCGGGTCCGTGCCCGAGCGAACAATGTACGAACCAGTACGTTAGTCATAGCAGGAGGCCGGGACGGATGGGAAGGCCGGGGCTTCTACAATCACCGCACGTCACCGCTCACAGCCGCACGCCCCCCGCCCGCAGTTCCGCCCCGGCCCCCGAAGGAACCCGATGACCAGCGTCGACGAACCGGCACGATCCGGCACGCGTACCCGCGACGCCGCCCGCACCCAGGCCGAGATCCTCGACGTGGCGACGCGGGAGTTCGCCCGGGCCGGCTACGACGGGGCCCGCGTCGACGAGATCGCCGCCCGCACCCGCACCACCAAGCGGATGATCTACTACTACTTCGGCGGCAAGGAACAGCTGTTCACGGCCGTGCTGGAGCGGGCGTACGGCGTGATCCGGGAGGCCGAGCAGCAGCTCGACGTCGAGCACCTGGACCCGGTGGCGGCCATCCGGCGCCTGGCGGAGGTGACCTTCGACCACCACGAACGGCACCCCGACTTCATCCGCCTGGTCTCCATCGAGAACATCCACGACGCCGAGCACATCGCGTCCTCGGAGATGCTGGCCAGCATCGGCTCCCCGGCCCTCGACGTGATCCGCCGCATCCTGGAGGAGGGGCAGCGCTCGGGTCTGTTCACGGCCGACGTGGACGCCGTCGACCTGCACGCGATGATCAGTTCCTTCTGCTTCTTCCGGGTCGCCAACCGGCACACCTTCGGCGCCCTGTTCGGCCGCGACCTGGTCGCCCCGGACCAGCGCGAGCACTACCGCACCATGCTCGGCGACATGGTGATCGCCTACCTGACGGCGGAGCGCGCGGCGGACTGAGCGTTCCCGCTCCGGAGCGCCAGGACCTGCCGGCCGGGCGACGGGACCCCTTGACACACGGGAAACGTGCGCGCAACATCCCTTCCCAACCGCGACTAACTACCCAGTGGGTTAATTAGTCGATCGGCACTTCTCCCCTCCGCTCACTCCGCCTACCGTGGAGTCCCCCGAAGGAGCAACGCCGTGTCCGTCCCCGCCCCCGCCTCCCAGGGCGCCGCCCCGCCCGGCCAGCCGAAGAAGGCGGCGACCGCCGCCTGGATCGGCAGCGCGCTGGAGTACTACGACTTCTTCATCTACGGCAGCGCCGCCGCCCTGATCTTCCCCGAGATCTTCTTCGACGAGTCCGACCCGGCCACCGCGACCCTGCTGTCGCTGGCCACGTTCGGCGTCGCGTACGCCGCCCGCCCGGTCGGCGCGTTCTTCCTCGGCCACATCGGCGACCGCATGGGCCGCAAGAAGATCATGGTGTTCACGCTGATCCTGATGGGCGTCTCGACGTTCCTCATCGGCTGTCTGCCCACGCGCGACCAGGTCGGCACGCTCGCCCCGGTCCTGCTGGTGCTGTGCCGGGTCCTCCAGGGCATATCGGCGGCGGGCGAGCAGGCCAGCGCCAATTCGATGACACTCGAACACGCGCCGCCCGGCAAACGCGGCTTCTTCACCAGCTTCACCCTCAGCGGCACCCAGGGCGGGCAGCTGCTCGCCACCCTCGTCTTCCTCCCCGTCGCCGCGCTTCCCGAGGAGCACCTGCTGACCTGGGGCTGGCGCGTGCCGTTCTGGCTGAGCGTCGTGGTCGCGGTCGTCGGCTACGTCATCCGCCGCAGGCTCGACGAGACGCCGGCCTTCACGCAGCAGACCGCCACGGAGGGCGTCGCGAAGATGCCGCTGGCCGTGCTGGCGCGCGACCACTGGGCGGACGTGCTGCGGGTGGTCGCGGGTGCGCTGATCGCCTCGGTCAGCACGATCTTCACGGTGTGGGCGCTGGCGTACGCCACCAGTGACTCGGTCGGCATGTCCCGTACCGCCATGCTGTGGGTGGGCGCCCTCGCCAACGTCGTCGCGCTCGCCGCCATCCCGCTGTGGGCGACGCTGTCCGACCGGATCGGCCGGCGCCCGGTGTACCTGATCGGCGCGGTGGGCAGCGCGGTGACGATGTTCCTGTACCTGTGGGCGATCTCGGCCGGCTCGTACCCGCTCACCTTCCTCACCGGCATCGTCGCCTTCGGTGTCGTCTACAGCGCCGCGAACGGCGTGTGGCCCGCCTTCTACGGCGAGATGTTCTCCACCCGGGTCCGCCTGTCCGGCGTGGCGATCGGCACGCAGATCGGCTTCGCGGTGGCCGGGTTCGCGGTGACGTTCGCCGCGCAGATCGCCGGTCCGGACGGCGACGACTGGTTCGCGGTGGCGCTGTTCACGGCGGCGCTGTGCGTCCCGCCGGTGATCGCCGCGCTGTCGGCCCGGGAGACCCACCGGGTGCCGACGGAGGAGCTGGGCGAGCGGGTCCGCGCGGAGGCCGCGAAGCCGGAGACGGTGACGGTCTGAGCCGGTGGCCGCCGGCCCGCCGCCCGTGATGCGGCCGCCGGCGGCTTCACGCGGGCATGACGGCGGCGTCCAGCAGCGGCCCCAGTTCGCGGGCGACGGTCGTCAGCGCCCGCACGTCCCGTTCGGCGCGGGTGATCACGATCGCCCCCTCCAGGGCGCTGATCATCAGCGTGGCGAGCGGCTCGGACCGGGCCGCGGGCACGCCCATGCCGGTCAGCGCGTCGGCGACCGGCCGGGTCCAGGTGGCGAAGGCGTCGGCGGCCGCCTCGCGGGTGGCGTCGCTGCTCCCGGCGCAGTCCACCGTCGCCGCCGCGACCGGGCACCCGGCGGCGAAGCCGGCGGCCTCGTACTCGTCGGTCCACTGGGTCACCATCGCCGCGAACAGCCCGCTCGGAGTCGGCCGCTCCATCGCCGCCAGGAAGCGGTCGACCCGCTCGGCCGCGTACCGTCCCGCCCACCGCAGGGCCTCGCCGACGAGTTGTTCCTTGCCGCCGGGGAAGTAGTGCTGGAGCGATCCCCGGGGCGCCCCGGCGTGCGCGGCGACGTCGCGCATCCCGGTCGCCTGCACGCCGTCGCGGCGGATGAGCTGGGCGGCGCTGAAGACCATCCGCTCCCTCGGTCCCCGTTCGGGCTTCCCCATCGCCGGCCTCCCTGCACCGTCGCGCGCCGTCCACCGCGCCCGCGGCGGCGCGCGACCACTCTATGACGGCCGTCATGAACAGAGCTACTATGACGAGTGTCATAGCCCGAGGGCGCACCGAGCGGCGTGCCCGTGGCGGACGGACGGGTGGTGCGTCATGCGGGTCGGTTTCATCGGTCTCGGCGTCATGGGTCAGCCGATGGCGCTGCGCCTGGCGGAGGCCGGGACACCGCTCGTGGTGTTCAACCGCACGGCGGCACGGGCCGAGCCCCTGCGCACGGCCGGCGCCGAGGTGGCGACCGGTCCCGCCGAGGTCTTCGAGCGGACCGGCACGGTGTTCCTCATGCTCGCCGACGAAGCGGCGACGGACGCGGTCCTGGTACGCGGAACGCCGGGGTTCGCGTCCCGCGTCACCGGGCGCACGGTCGTCCACATGGGCACCACGTCACCGCAGTACTCACGCCGCCTGGAGGCCGACGTCCGCGCGGCGGGCGGACGCTACGTCGAGGCGCCCGTCTCCGGCTCCCGCGTACCGGCTCAGAACGGCCGGCTGGTGGCGATGCTGGCCGGCGAGGAGAGCGCGGTGGCCGACGTGGCTCCGCTCCTCGCCCCGCTGTGCCACGAGTCGTTCGTGTGCGGCCCGGTGCCGGACGCCCTGCTGACCAAACTGTCCGTGAACCTGTTCCTGATCACCCAGGTGACCGGCCTCGTCGAGGCCTTCCACTTCGCCGAACGCCAGGGCCTGGACCGCGGCCGCTTCCTCGACGTGCTCGAAGCCGGACCCATGGCCAGCGCCGTCTCCCGCATGAAGGCGCCGAAACTGCTGGCGGGCGACTTCAGCGTGCAGGCCGCGGCCCTGGACGTCCTGAAGAACAACCGGCTGATCGCCGAGGCCGCCCGCGGGGCGGGCCTGGCCTCACCCCTCCTCGACGCCGCCCACGTCCTGTTCGAGGAGACGGTGGCCCTCGGGCACGGCGCCGAGGACATGGTGGCGGTGCTGCGCGCGATCGAGGCACGCACCGGCGCGCGCGGCGGGTCCTGACGTCTGAAGGCGCCACAGCGGGGTATGCCGGACCCACCTCGGCGAACGACCACGGAGGCGATGGGCATGGCACCGCTGCGGCAGGAGATCGACGCGGACGCGGCCGGACTGGACGCGAAGGCGCTGGACCGGCTCGACCGGCACTTCGCCGGGCAGGTCGACGAGGGGCGGCTGCCCGGGTTCCTGGTGGCCGTCGCCCGGGGCGGGCGCGTCGCCCACCTGACCGCCCACGGCCTGCGGGACGTCGCCGCCGGACTGCCCGTGACGGCCGACACGCTGTGGCGGATCTACTCCATGACCAAGCCGGTCACGGCGGTGGCCGTGCTGATGCTGGTCGAGGAGGGACGGCTGTCGCTCGACGACCCGGTGGACCGGTACCTCCCGGCGTTCGCCGAGCCCCGGGTGTACGTGGAGGGCCCCGCGGACGACGCCGTCACCCGGCCGGCCGCCGGACCGGTCCTCGTCCGACACCTGATGACCCACACCGCCGGACTGACCTTCGGCTTCTACCACGCCCACCCGGTCGACGCGCTGTACCGGGCGGCCGGCCTGGAGTCGTCGGTGCGGCCGGGCGCCGGCCTGGCCGAGACCGTCGACCTGTACGCCTCTCTGCCGCTCCAGTTCGAGCCGGGCACGCAGTGGAACTACTCGGTGGCCAGCAATGTGCTCGGGCGGCTCGTGGAGGTGGTGTCCGGGCAGCCCCTCGACGCGTTCTGCGCCGAGCGGATCCTCGGCCCGCTCGGCATGACGGACACCGGGTTCCACGTGACCGACGAGCAGGCGGACCGGCTGGCCGAGTTGTACGGCGAGACGGACGACGGCGGCATCGAGCCGGTCCCCGGACTGCCGTTGCGGGGCGGCCGGCCGCGGTTCCTGTCGGGCAGCGGCGGCCTGGTCTCCTCGGCGCACGACGTGCACCGCTTCGCGGAACTGCTGCGGCGCCGAGGCGAACTCGACGGTGTCCGCCTGCTCGCCCCCGCGACGGTGGACCTGATGACCCGCAACCACCTGCCCGGCGACGCCGACCTGCGCGCCCTCGGCAGCCGCCCGGCGCACGACCGGCCCGGCAACGACGGTGTCGGCTTCGGCCTCGGGGTCTCCGTGGTGATCGACCCGGACCGCACCCAGGCTCCGTCCGGACTCGGCACGTACGGCTGGAGCGGGGTGGCGACGACGACCTTCTGGGTCGACCCGGAACACGACCTGACGGTGCAGTTCCTGACCCAGGTGCGGCCGAAGTCCTCGCACTCGGTCTACCCGGACCTCAAGCGGCTGGTGGCCGCCGCCCTGACGGACTGACGCTCCTCTTGATTCAGGAAGTTGTTTCAGGAAGACAGGTGCGCCACCGCGTCGAGGTGGGGCAGGTGGTGGTCGAGGCGTTCCCGCTTGGTGCGCAGGTAGGTGATGTTGCTCTCGCACGGCGGTATCAGCAGCGGCACCTGCTCGGTGACCTCGATGCCGTGCCGCACCAACGCCTCCCGCTTGCGCGGGTTGTTGGACATCAGGCGCACCGAACGCACCCCCAGGTCGGCCAGGATGCGGGCGGCCACGCCGTAGTCGCGGGCGTCCACCGGCAGCCCGAGGGCGAGGTTCGCCTCCACGGTGTCCAGGCCCTCCGCCTGCAACGCCATCGCACGCAGCTTCGCGAGCAGCCCGATGCCGCGCCCCTCGTGCCCGCGCAGATAGACGACGACACCGCTTCCGGCGGCGGCCACTTCTTGCAGCGCGGCGGCAAGTTGGGCCCCGCACTCGCAGTGCTGGGAGCCGAAGGCGTCGCCCGTCAGGCACTCGGAGTGCAGGCGGGTGAGCACGCCGTCGGTGCCCGGATCGCCGTGGACGAGGGCGACTTGCTCGTCACCGCGCTCGTGGTCGAAATAGCCGTACGCCCGGAATTCCCCGTACACGGTGGGCAACGGTGTCACCACGACGCGCTCCACGTCCGTGCGCTGCGCCGCCTTTTTGCCGAGTACACCAATTTTTTTGGTCATGATTCTCGCGTTCCTCAACAGATGCTCTAATGGCTCGACAGTTCTTTCGACCGAATCGACCGACCGAGACGAAAGGCCGAGCGGAATGGATGTCTCACTGGTGCCGGCGGACACGACCGAGGACGTGCGCGGGCGGGGCGCCGGAGCGCCGCGCCAGGTCGCGGTGCTGCCGGTGGGCAGTTACGAGCAGCACGGGCCGTACCTGCCGCTGGCGACCGACACGCTCGTCGCCTGCGGCATCACCCGCCGCATCGCCGCCGCGTACCCGGTGCACCCGCTGCCGCCGGTGACGATCGGCTGCTCGCACGAGCACGCGGACTGGCCGGGGACCGTCAGCGTCTCCGCGGTGACCCTGCACGCGGTGGTGCGGGACATAGCGGACTCCCTGCGCCGCTCGGGTGTCGACGCCCTGGTCGTGGTGAACGGCCACGGCGGCAACTACGTCCTGGGCAACGTCGTCCAGGAGGCCTCCGCGCGCGGCGAGCGGATGGCGCTGTTCCCGGCCGCGGAGGACTGGGAGACGGCCCGGGAGCGGGCGGGGGTGGCCACCTCGCTGCTCACCGACATGCACGCGGGGGAAATCGAGACCTCCGTTCTTCTGCACACGCATCCCGAATTGGTCCGGCCCGGTTACGAGGCGGCCGATTTCGTCGCGGACGACCGGCGTCATCTGCTCTCCCTCGGTATGTCCGCCTATACGGATTCCGGTGTCATCGGGCGCCCGTCGCTCGGTTCGGCGGAAAAGGGGAAGGAACTGCTGGCGAGCCTCGCGGATTCCTTCGGGGCGTATTTCTCGGTCCTGACGGCGGCGGACGTGCCCCGGCAGGGGGGCGAACGCGGGTAGTGCCCGCCGGGGTCGCCCTCGCCCGCCGCCGACCCCGCGTGCGTCCCCCCGTACCGGCGCACGACGAGCACGACGGCGCCGGGCAGGCTCGCCACGAGGCTGAGCACCCCGTACACCGCGGCCACGCCCAGTCCGGTGCCGGCACCGAGCCCGGCCGCGCCGAACGCCCAGGCGGTGACGCCCTCCCGTGGGCCCCAGCCGCCGACGTTCAGCGGCAGCGTCATGGCGAGCAGCGCGAGCACGGCCAGCGGTGTCAGTACGGCGACGGGGGCGCCGCTGCCGGCCACGCGGGCGGCGAGGACGAACATCGCGAGGTACCCGGCCAGGACGACGGCCGACGACACCGCGACCCACGGCAGGTTCCGCCTGGACAGCAGCGCTTCGCGCGCCTCGGCGAGCATCGCCCGCAGCGCCCGCCTCCTGCGGGACGGCGCCCGGTTCATGCGCAGGGCGAGGACGACGGCGAGCGCCCCGGCCAGCGCCATCCCCACGAACGGCGCGACCTGCCGGGCCCCGGTCAGCACCGGGGACGGCATGGTGAGCAGCACGACCACCGCGACGAGGACCAACGCCACCTGTCCGGCGGCGCGTTCGAGGACGACGGACCGCACCCCGCGCCCCAGGTCACCGGCGCTGCGCCCGTGCCGCACCGCGCGGTGCACGTCGCCGAGGACACCGCCGGGGAGGGCGGCGTTGAGGAACAGTGCGCGGTAGTAGTCGGCGACGGCCGGTCCGAGCGGCAGCCGGATGCGCAGCCCCCGGGCCACCAGGGCCCAGCGCCATGCGCTGAACACGGTGGTGACGAGCCCGATGCCGAGCGCCGCCAGCAGCGTGGGCCCGTCGATCCGGCGCAGCCCGCCCAGGACGGGGCCGGTCCCCGTCCGCCACAGGAGCACGCCGAGGATGGCGAGGCCGGCGAGAGTCCCCAGACGGGTGCGCAGGGCGGCCCGGCGGCGGGGTGGGGCTCCGTCGCCGCGGGTGGTGGTGATGGCGGTGGTGGTCGAGGGATTCCGGCGCGTCGCCAACGCCGGCGCGCTCACGCCGTACCGCCCGTCGGCCGGCACAGCGCCAGCAGGTCGGTGTGGTGGACGACGACGCGCAACTCCCCCGCGGCACAGGCGGCGAGACGCTCCTCCAGGTACCGGCGGGCCGGCTCGCCCAGCTCAGGCCGCTGCTCCACGGCCGCGCCGACCCAGCCGCGCAGCCACTGCTCGGCGAGCGCTGCATCAGCCGCCCCCAGCCGCCAGTCACTGGAGTGCGTCCGTACGGTGGCGCCGCGCGCGGCGAAGGCCTCCGCGGCGCAGGTCACCGCGTCCGGACCGAGCATGCCGGTGCGCCGCTGGTGGTCGTTGAACGCCTCGGTGATCTCGGCGTCCAGGGGGTGGGCGGGGGTGAGTTCGACCCGCCCGGCGACGGAGAGCGTCAGCAGAGCCGGGCAGCCCGCCGCGGCACAGGAGGCGGCGAGGGTGCCCACCTCCTCGGCGGTGAGCACGTCCAGCAGCGCGGAGGCCGTGACCAGCCCGGCGCCGGCCAGTGCGTCCGGCGTGAGCCGGGCGAGGTCGCCGCGCCGGGTCTCGACGGTGACGCGGCTTCCGTCCGCCGCCGAACGCGGTGCGCCTACGGCGGCGAAGTGCAGGAGGTAGGGGTCGCGGTCGTGCAGCACCCAGTGCTGGGCGCCGTCGAGCAGCGGGGCGAGCCAGCGCCCCATCGAGCCGGTGCCGCAGCCCACGTCGTGCACGACCAGCCCGTCCGCCCGGCTCGGCAGGTTGGCGAGGCGGATGCGGAGCGGATCGAGCAGGTCGTGCGCCCGAGCGGCGCCGTCGGCGGGCTCACGGAGCCGCAGCCACTCGGGTGCGTAGCGCGGCGGGTCGTCGGGGTGCCCGGGGGCGGCAGGGGCGGCAGGGGCGGAGTCGCGGAGGCGGAGGGTGGCTAGCTCGGCGGCGCCCGGCGGGCCGGGCTGGGCCGGAATGGCTCCCGCGGCCGGTGCCGTCGTCTTCCTCATGCCGCCCTCCGGGGTTCGTCCGTCAGCCGGTGCAGTACCGCGGCCAGGCTCCGGGCCGTGGCCGCCCAGCCGTTCAGGGCCGCGCGGCGGCCTCGTGCCGCGGCCTTGAGCCGGCGCCGCACGTCGGCCTCGCCGAACCAGCCGCGCAGTTCGGCGGCGAGCGCGGCCGGCTCCTCCGGCGGTACGAGGATGCCGGGCACCCCGCCGTCGGGCGCGCGCCCCACCGCCTCCGGCAGGCCGCCGACATCGGTGGCCAGTACGGGGATGCCGCGCGCGAGGGCCTCCGTCACCGCCATGCCGTACGTCTCGGCGTAGGAGGTGAGGACCAGGAGGTCGGCGGTTGCGTAGGTGGCGTCCAGTTCCGCGCCGGAGCGCGGCCCGGCGAGCACCAGCCGCTCCGCCAGGCCGTGCCCCGCGATCCGCTCCCGCAGTCGGTCGACGTACTCCGGGTCGTGCCCGAGCCCGCCGACGCACACGCAGCTCCACGGCAGGTCGGCGACGGTCGCGAGCGCCTCCACCAGCCGGTGCTGGCCCTTGCGCGGGGTGACGGCGGCGACGCACACCAGCCGGGAGAGGCCGTCGGTGCCGGGCGCGAGGGGCGCGATGTCGGCGCCGGGCGCGGCGACGTGGACGCGGGCCGGGTCGAGCCCGTGGTGGGAGACGAGTCGGCGCACCGCCCAGTCGCTGGTGGCGACGACCGCGGGGACGGCACGCAGCACCGCGCGCTCGCGGGCGTCCAGGTCGGCAGCGACGGCGGCGTCCAGGCCGGTCTCGTCGCCGAGCGGGAGGTGGACGAGGACGGCCAGGCGCAGCCGCTCCGCCTCCGGGACGACGATCTCCGGTACGCCGCAGGCGACCAGACCGTCGAGCAGTACGACGGCTCCGTCCGGCAACCGGCGCAGAGCGCGCGCGAGTCCGGCGCGTGCGGCGTCGTCCGGCCGGGGCCAGGCCCCGTCGACGGGCAGCCCGCGCACCCGCCAGCCGAAGCTGGGCAGGTCCAGCCGCACGCGCCGGTCGTAGGCGTTGCCACCGCTGGGCGCGGCCGGGTCGTCGACCCCGCCGGGCATGACGAAGTGCACGGAGCGCAGGGACATGGGGACGATCCCGCCGTTCCTCGGGGCGGCCGTCGTCTGTGCGGGCACGTAGGCGAGACGAGCGCGCCCCGCCGTCGGGGGAACCGCCGGTTCGGTGGACATGTCGGTCACAGCGCACGCTCGTAACTCGCCCAGGCGACGTGCGACTCGTGCAGGGTCACGGTGAGCCCGGCCAGGCCCCTGGCCCCCTCGCCGAGCGCGCCCTTGCGCACGCGCTCGGCGAGCCGGTCGGCGACGACCTTCGCCAGGAACTCGGTCGAGGTGTTGACGCCGGCGAAGTCCGGTTCGTTGTCGAGGTTGCGGTAGTTCAGCTCGCTGACGACGGCGGCCAGTTCCCGGGTGGCCAGTCCGATGTCGACGACGATGTTGTCGTCGTCCAGCTGCTCGCGCCGGAAGGTGGCGTCCACCAGGAACGTCGCTCCGTGCAGGCGCTGCGCCGGCCCGAAGACCTCGCCGCGGAAGCTGTGGGCGATCATGATGTGATCGCGGACGGTGATGCTGAACAACGGACGACCCTCCAGGTGTGGCACGTCTGGTCCCCCGCCTGTCGCTGCGCGGGGTACCGTCCTTTACGGCCGGGTGCCTTCCCGTGTTCAGCGGCCGCACCTCTTTCTCAAGGTCAGGCGCCGATGACTTGGCGCCGCCTCAGTGGTCGTCCCCGGCGTACCTGACCCGGTGGCACAGGGCGGGGATCTCACCGGAGGCCAACCCCGGCATGACGTCGGGCAGTTCGGCGAACGCGGACTCGCCGGTGACGAGCGCGTCCAGCGCCGGGTCGGCGAGCAGGTCGAGGGCGAGGGCGAGCCGGTCGGCGTAGGTGCGGGTGGCCGCGCGCGCCGGGGAGACGGTGCCGACCTGGCTGCTACGCAGGGTCAGGCGGCGGGAGTGGAAGGCCTCGCCGAGCGGGAGGGCGACGCGCCGGTCTCCGTACCAGCTGAGTTCGACGACGGTCCCCTCGGGCCGCAGCAGTTCCAGCGACCGGGCGAGTCCCGCCTCGGTCGCGCTGGCGTGCACGACGAGGTCGAGGCCGCCGAGGGCGTCGGCGGGGGGCGCGAAGCCGACACCGAGCGCGTCCGCGACCTTGGCACGCTCCGGGTCGGCGTCGACCAACTGGACGCGGACGCCCGGGAAACGGGCCAGCAGCGCGGCCACCGAGCAGCCGACCATGCCGCCGCCGACCACGGCGATCCGGTCCCCGACCAGGGGCGCCGCGTCCCACAGCGCGTTCACGGCGGTCTCGACGGTGCCGGCGAGCACGGCCCGCCCGGCGGGGACGGCCGGGGGCACCGGGGTGACGGCGGCGGCCGGGACGACGTACCGCGTCTGGTGCGGGTACAGGCAGAAGACGGTCCGCCCGACGAGGTCCCCCGGTCCCGCCTCCACCACCCCCACATTGAGGTAGCCGTACTTCACGGGCCCCGGGAAGTCGCCCTCCTGGAACGGCGCGCGCATGGCGGCGTACTGGCTCTCGGGCACCCGGCCGCGGAAGACGAGCGTCTCCGTGCCCCGGCTGACCCCGCTGAAGAGCGTACGCACCAGCACCTCGTCCGCCCCCGGCTCGGGCAGCCGCACCTCGCGGATCACGCCCCGGCCGGGCGAGTCGAGCCAGAACGCACGTGCGGTGCCTGTCATCGGATGTCCTCCTGAACGATCGCGAAGCCCCCCACGTACCGAGGGATGCACGAGCCGCGCACAGTAGCGGCGTCGATCGACTCTGTCACTCGGCCGGAGGATGTTCGGTGGCCCTGAACAACCTGAACAACCTGAACAACACGTACGACGCTTACGGAACTTACGACGCGAGGCCCGTTCAGCAGGAGACCGCGGTGGGGGCGGCCGCGCAGATCCTCCTGCTCGCGCTGCTCGGCACCGCGATCGGCATGGGCACCGCGGGCTGGCTGACCGGCCTGGCCTTCGCACTCGCGTCCTGGGCGGTCCTCTCCCGGGCCCTGCACCGCTCCCGGCTGCCGTCGTTCGGCCCGGCCAACCGGGTCACCCTCGGCCGGACCGCCCTGGTCGGCGGGGTGACGGCACTGGTCGCGGACTCCTTCAGCGGCGCACCGCCCGTCTCCCTCCTCGTCGGCCTGACGGCCGTCGCCCTGCTCCTGGACGGCGTGGACGGCAAGGTCGCCCGCCGCACCGGCACCTGCTCCCCGCTGGGGGCCCGCTTCGACATGGAGGTCGACGCGTTCCTGATCCTGGTCCTCAGCGTGTACGTCGCGACGGACCTGGGCCCGTGGGTGCTGCTGATCGGCGGGATGCGCTACGTGTTCGTCGCCGCGGCCCGCGTGTGGCCGTGGCTGACCGCCCCGCTGCCACCGAGCACGGCCCGCAAGACGGTGGCCGCGCTGCAGGGCGTGCTGCTGCTGGTGGCGGGCGCGGACCTGCTGCCGCGCCCGGCCAACACCGGGGTGGTGACGCTGGCGCTGGGGCTGCTGGTGTGGTCCTTCGGCCGGGACGTGCTGTGGCTGTGGCGGACGTCGCGGGTGCCGCGGGCACTGGCGCGGGCGGCGGTGCGGGAGCCCGTCGCACGGTGAGCCGGGTCGGAGAACGTTCGCCTCGTTCGCCGTCGGCAGGGTGCTGTTCCGCCTAGGGTGTCGGTCGTGTTCAAGTCAGGGGTGGGGTTCCTCGCGTTGTTCGGGCTGGGCTGGTGGCTGCTGGCGTCGAGTGCGTTCGGCGGCTCGGTGCGGCCGGCCGCGGTCGTGGCCGGCTGTGCCGTCGCGGTGGGGCTGATGCTCACCGCGCGCCGCGTTCTTCCCGCGTCGGCGGGCGGTCCGTTCCCCGCCGACCGGCGTCGACGTTTCCTCCAGATCAACGTTCTCCAGTGGCTGTTGATCCTGATCATCGCCCAGGTGTGCGCTCGCGCCGGGACCCCCGTACTCATTCCCCCGCTGATCGCGATCGTCGTGGGGCTGCACTTCCTCCCGCTCGCGGCGGTGTTCGAACAGCCTCGGCTGCGCGTACCGGCGGCCCTGTTGAGCGCGGCCGGAGTGGCGGGCGTGGTCGTGTGGCTCGCGGACGGCCCGGACCGGACCGTCCGCCTGGTGGTGTGCCTCGTCTCCGCGCTTGCCTTGTGGGGGATGGCGGTCTGGACGATCACGGGGGCGGCATCCACCGCTGATCGTGGCGCGAGGAAATGAGCGTACCGGCGGGCACCCGCAAGGTCTCAGTGCCGCCGGGGCAGCAACCCCGCCGCCGCCAGCGGTACGGCGGCCAGCACCAGCCACGGCACGGCGGCCGGCAGCCCGGTGTCCAGCAGCAGGCCGGTCGCGGAACTGCCCGCCAGCACGATGAGCCCGGACACCGAGGACAAGGCCCCCATGTACAGCCCGAGCCGTCCCTCCTCGGCCAGGTCCGGCACCCAGGCCCGGGCGACGGGCGCGACCAGCATCTGCCCCAGGGTGAGCAGGACGACGAACCCGGCGGCTGGCACCAGCCCACCCGTCCCCGTCCACCCGGCCGGCCGCGCGACCGCCACCACACCGAACCCGGCCGCGACCAGCACCAGCCCCGCCACCATCGACCGGCGCGGCGCCAGCCGCTCCCCCGCCCACCGCGTCACCGGCAACTGCGCCGCCACCACCAGCAGCGAGGACAGCGCGAACAGCCAGGCCAGCGGCGCCTGCGAACCGGTGGCCCGCTCCACCTCGGCGGGCAGGGCGAGGTAGAGCTGGTTGTAGGCGAGCAGATAGGCGCCGTACGCGCAGCACAGCGCGAGGAAGCGCCGGTTGCGCAGCAGCAGCCGCGCTCCGCCCTTGACCCGGACCCGCGCCCGCCCCGGAATGTGCTGCGGCAGCAGCCAGGCGTGCCCGGCGAGGACCAGCACGAAGACACCGGCCCCGGCGAGGCACGCGGTACGGAAGTCGACGGCCAGCAGCAGCGCACCGAGCAGCGGCCCGACGAAGGCCCCCGCCTGCCCGGCGACGGTGAACAGCGCCAGCACCCGGGTCCGTTCCCCGCCTCCCGCCTCCTCCCACACCACGGCCTGCCGGGCCACCTCGGACTCGACGGCCGGGGAGAAGAGCGCGGCGGCGAACCCGATGAGCAGCACGGCGGCCACGACGGCCCAGGTCCGCTCGGCGAACCCGAGCCAGACGAACCCGGCGATCCGCAGCACGCACCCGGCGAGCACGACGGGCCGGACGCCGTACCGGTCGGCGAGCGCCCCGCCGACCACGAACAGCCCCTGCTGGCTGAAGGTCCGCAGCCCGAGCACGAACCCGACCAGCCACCCCGCCATGCCGATGCCCTGCCCCAGATGCTCGGAGAGGAAGGGCAGCACGGCGAAGAAGCCGATGTTGAAGGCGAGCTGGGTGAGGACGAGGAGCCGCAGCAGCGGCGAGAGCGGCGCGGCCGCGGGGCCGGCGGTGTCTGCTTTCCGGCGGCCGGTGAACAGCGAGGTCATGGCGCGCCGACCAGTTCCTTGTCCGTTTCCTTGTCGACCGCCGACTGTCCGGCGGCGACCGGACCGGCGCCCGCACGTCGCCGCCGGGGCCGGCGCAGTCCGCCCGCCGCGGTGACGGCGAGGGCGCCGAGCAGGGCGAGTACGGCGGCGGGGGCGAGGACGGCCCAGGGGGCGCGTTCGGCGTAGGGCTGGTTCTCGGCGAGGAGCAGTCCCCACTCGGGCGACGGCGGCTGGGCGCCCAGCCCCAGGAACCCGAGCGAGGCGAGGGAGAGGGCGACGGCGGGCAACCGCAGCAACGCGTGCCGCAGGACGGGCGGCAGCACAGCCGGCAGCAGTTCGCGGCGCAGCAGATACCACCGTCCCGCGCCCAGCCCCCGGGTGGCGGTGATGTGCAGCGTGGCGCGTTCCTGACGCAGCAGCGCGGCGGTGTGCGCGGCGAGCGGCGCCCAGGCGACGGCGCCCACGGCGAGGGCGGGCGTGGCCGCGCCGCTGCCCGCGACGGCGGTGACGAGGAGGGCGACGAGTACGGGCGGCACGGCGTTGACGGTGTCGACGAGCGGCCCCGACACGCGGGGCACGAGCCCGAGGAGTACGCCCGCGACGAGGGCGGCGGCCGTGATGGCGGAGGCGAGCAGCAGGGTGTCGAGCGCGCCGTGCCCGACGCGGGCGAGCAGGTCGCGCCCGAGGGAGTCGGTGCCGAAGGGATGGTCGAGGGAGGGCGCCAGCAGCCGCGCTCCCGTGTCGAGGGCGAGCGGGTCACGCGTCAGCCCCGCCCCCACGACGGCGAGCAGGACGGCACCGTAGACGAGGGGGAGCACGCCTCCGGCGGGCGGGGCGGGCCGGTGCAGGGAGGACAGGGCGCCGTCGCGCAGGGCGGGCCCGGTGAGGAGGCGGGCGGCGAGGCGGGTGGCGCCGGTGGCGAGCGCGGCGAGGAGGACGAGGGCGAGGGTGCCGGCCTGGAGAACGGGCAGGTCCTGGGCGAGGGCGGCCTGAAGGGTGGTGCGCCCGAGCCCCGGGATGTCGAAGACCTGCTCGACGGCGACGGCGCCACCCGTGAGCCCCACGACGAACAACCCGAGGTTGGGCAGCAGCGCGGGCACGCACCGCCGCAGCGCCTGCCGCGCGATGCGCCGGCCCGTCAGCCCGCGGGCGGCGGCGGCCAGCGCCCACGGCTCACCGAAGGCACCCGGCAGCAGATCGTCCAGCAGCCGCCCGATCACCGCCCCGGCGGGCAGCCCGAGCGCGAGCGCGGGCAGCACGGTCCACTGGGGCCCGTACCACCCCAGCGCGGGCAGCCACCCCAACTGCACCCCGACGACGGTGGCGAGCACGGAGGCGACGAGGAACTCGGGCAGCGAGGCGATCACGGCGGAGCCGCTCCCCCCGCGACGCCGCCCGCCGAGCCGCCGCCGGGCGCCCAGCCGCAGTGTGCGGGCGCAGACGAGCCCGGCGGTGAGGGCGGCGACGAGGAGCGCAACGGACATGAGCAGCAGCGATGCGCCGAGCGCTTGCAGCACGTCGGGAAGGACGTCGCTCCCGGAGATCCACGACTGCCCGGCGTCCCCGCGCAGCAGCCCGCCGAGCCACCGCCCGAGCACGTGCAGCGGCCCGCCGTCGAGCCCGAGCTGCTCGCGGATGTCGGCGAGCACCTCGGGCGTGGGCTCGCGCTCGGCGGACCGCGCCTTGAGCACGGTGTGGGCGGGGTCGGTCCGCGTCAGCCACGGCAGCAGCCCGACCCCGCACACCAGTCCAGCCGCCAGCACGACCCGCCACACCACGGTGGCCACCCGCTGCCGCACGGCTCAGCGCCGGGTGCCGGTGCCGACGAGAGTGCGCTCGTACGGGTCGAGGATCACGCCCTGTACGGAGTCGGCGACGCCGGTGATGATCCGCTGGTGCACGAGCGGCACGACGGCGTCACTGCCGAGGATGCGGGCCTCGGCGGCCATGGCGGCGTCCTGTCGCTTCGCGGTGTCGGCGATCTTCTCGGCGTCGGCGACGGCGCGGTCGACGCCCTTGTCGCAGAGCTGGGCGATGTTGAACCCGCCGTCGCAGGTGTAGTCGCTGGCGAGGACGGCGACGGGGTCACCGGTGTCGAGGAGGGTGTTGCGGGCGAGCACGAAGGCGTCGAACTTACCGTCGAGGGCGTCCTGCTCCAGCCGCGAGTACTCCCGCACGGTGAGCTTGACCTTGAACCCGGCCTTCTCCAGCTGCTGCTTCACCACCTGGGCGACCTCGGGCAGCTCGGGCCGGTTGTCGTAGGTGGCGAGATGGATGGTGCCCCCGCTGAGCTCGGCCGCCTCCGCCCGCCCGACGGGCGCGGTCCGCTTCCCCTCGGCCCAGGTCACGGCGGGCCCGTAGATCCCGGCGGCGGGATCGGCGTACCCCTCGTACACGTCCTTGGCGAACACGGAGGTGTCGACGGCGGCACGCGCGGCGGCCCGCTGCCCGGCGTCCTTGAACGGCCCGGAGGAGGCGTTGAGGAGCAGGCTGGTGGTCCGGGTGGTGGCGGTGTCGCGCCGCGTCTTCTCGTCGAGCGTCGCCGCCTGCGAAACAGGAACGGCCTCGGCGATGTCGAGCTCCCCGGTACGCAGGGCGTTGGCGCGGGCGGTGCCGTCGGCGATGAAACGGGCGTCGATGCCGGAGGCCTGGGCGCGGCCACCCCAGTAGTCGTCGAACCGGTCGAGGGAGGCGGAGGTGGCGCCGTTGACCTCGGTCAGCTCGAAGGGGCCGGTGGCGTGGCCGACGGGGTCTACGCGTCCGCTCTTCTCATAGGCCTTCGCGGAGAGGATGGCGAGGCTGGGGCTGGAGAGCCGCAGCGGCAGTACGGGGTCGGGCTCGGCGGTGGTGATCCGGACCACCCGCTCTCCCCGGGCCTTGGCACTGAGGGTGACACCGGCGAGGGCGGCGGGCGCGGGCTCGGCGTCGGTGGCGTGGGTGAGGGAGTCGGCGACCGCGGCGGGGGTGACTTCGCTGCCGTCCTGGAAGGTGGCGTCGCGGAGGGTGAACTCCCAGGTCTTCTCGCCGTCCCTGCGCCAGGACTCGGCGAGTGCGGGGGCGGCGGAGCCGTTGGCGTCGAGGGCGGTGAGGCCTTCGGTGACACCGAGGCGGCTGAGGAGGGTGGCGTCGGCGCCGTACGGGGAGAGGTTCTCGGCGGGCGGGAAGGCGAGGGCGACGCGGAGACGGGCTCCGTCCCCGCCGCCACCGTCCCCGGAGTCGTCACCGCCTCCGGAGGCGAAGCAGCCGGCTATGAGCGGGGCGAGCATGAGGGGGGCGAGCAGCCGGGAGCGGCGGTGGGAGCGCATGGTCCTCGGATCGGTCGGGGTGGGGCGTGGGGCAGGCCGGAGCAGGGGCAGGGGCAGCGAACGGGAGACTACATGAGAACGATTTTCACAACGAACTCAGCCCATGAAAACGTGGGAACTCACCCCATGGGCACGTCGAAGTGCACGATGCCCTGCCCGCCTCCGGCGTCCTCCCGCTCGTCGTGCACGACCTTGGCGAGCGACCGCCAGAACGGCTCGGCGCCGGTGACGGCGGGGTCGGTGTGCAGGTACACGGCCCGGTACCCGCCGTCGGCGGCGGCGAAGGCGAGCAGCTCGTCCACGAGCCGCCGGGCGAGGCCGCGCCGTCGGTGCTCGGGCCGGACGTACACGCGCCGCAGCTGCGCGGTCACGCCGGAGGGGTAGCGCTCGGCGACGTGCGCGGGGTTCGGGGGGTGCGCGGGACCACGGGAGTCGAGGGCAGCGGTGGCGACGACCTCGCCCTCCGCGTCGACGGCGACGAGGAGGGTGTGCCGGGCGGGAGTCAGGTAGGCCCCGGCCGGGTCGATGATGTCGGCGTGCCAGCGGGGGACGTAGCCGGTGCCGAAGTCGCGGTAGACCGTGTCGAGCATGACGGCTCGGGCGGGGGCCAGGTCGGTGAGGGTCGCTGTCCTGATGCTGTAGTCACTGTCGCGCACTTGCACATGGTACGCATTAAGGGACCCACTGATCACGGCCCGGGTGCCCATCCACGTCCGGCACCGGCACCCCTCAACCTCGCATCAAGGTGCTTCTGTCCACCTGGGCCAGGATCGGCGGCTCCGACTCGCCTTCGTAACCGAGGTGAAGCTCACGCCGGGCCCTGGTCGCCAGCACGTAGTAGGTCATACGCACAGCCGCGGCGGAGAGGTCACCGGCCGCGTCCGCGTGGGTGTCGGGTATGACGACCGTGTCGAAGCCGAGCCCCTTGGCGCTGGCCCGGTGGACGATGACGATGCCGGGGCGCCCGAGGTCGAGGTTGCGATACTGGCCGCCTTTCGCCTCGGACGTGTACAGCTGGGGCTTCAGCCGTGGCGCCCGGCGGGACAGACTGCCCAGCAGCGAGAACTGCGTGTGCTTGGAGCCCACGATCACGCCGATCGTGTCCCTCGGGTGCCGCTCGGCCAGCAGCGCGAGCAGGTCCGCCGCGCCGCGCTCGTGGAATCGGTGGAGCCTGGGCAGCGGTCCCTGCCCCTCCGGCAGTACGGGGGTGCCGGCGCCCGTGTGGAAGTGGGCGGCGAAGGACGCGATCTGTTCGGTGTTCCGGTGGTTGCCGTCCAGTTCGTGGCGGCTGCAACGGCCGACGTTCCGGGCGATCTCGGCCAGGGTGGAGTTGGTGTCGGTGAGGCGCTGGCACTCGTCCGCGTAGACGGTGGTGCGGGCTCCGAGCATGCGGCACAGCAGGTAGAACTCGGGCGGCAGGTCCTGGCCCTCGTCGACGACCAGGGTGAGCCCCGGTACCGGGCCCGTGTCGGCCGCCCGGTCGAACAGCGCGTGCCAGTCGTACCAGCCGTCCGGGCTGCGCGGTGCCTTGTCGCCGTACCAGTCGGCGAGCCAGGCGTGCGCGGTGGCGACGCGCACGCTGCGGTCCGACGGGCCCAGGGCGTGGACCGTCGCGGCCAGTGACTGGCTCAGCAGGTTGGAGCGGGTGAGCAGGGCGACCTGGGCTCCGGTCAGAGCGAGCATGATCGCCCGTTGTGCCGCCAGCAGGCTCTTGCCACTGCCCGGCGGACCGCTCACCAGGTGGTTGCCGTCGAAGGGGAGGTCGTCGAGGGCGGCTCGCTGGTCGGCGGTGAGGTCCAGGTAGGTGAGGGTCATGCCTGCTCCAGTGCGTCGGCGGCGGCCGCCCGTGCGGCGGTGACGATGGACTCCAGGTAGCCGGGCACGCTCTCACCGCCGACCACGAGGGCCCGGTCCAGCAGGGTGTTGCCGGTTTCGCAACTAGTCTCGGGCAGCAGGGCGCAGGCGTGGCAGGCGGCTCGGTTGAGGTTGCCGAATCCCTGGCCGGTGTGTTCGGCGCAGAGCGGGTCGGCCGAACACCAGGCGGCGGCTTCCGTCATGCGCACGAGCGTCTCCGCCAGGCGAGGGGGCTCTCCTTGACGGACGAGCCCGCCGAGGGTTCCCTCCGCGTCCCCCGCCGCCGTGTAGACGAGGATGCCGTACTGGTCTTGCTCGGGACGGGCGTAGACGCGCTCGCGCAGGCTCGCCGTGGTGTAGCCGGACTCGAACGACAGTTGGCGGATCAGCAGGTGCGCGAGGGTGTGGAGGAGGACGAAGCGCGGGGAGAGGTCCGGACCGGTCAGGGCCTCCAGACGGTCCCGTTGGAAGGACCGTTCCAGGTCACCACGCATGCCGGCCACACGCTGCCGTACGTCCCGGTCGGCCTCCCATGCGGTCAGCTCGGCCGGGTCGAGGGTGAGGAGGATTCCCTCGCCGAAGACCTCCACGGCAGGCAGCCACTTGAGCCGGCGGGACGTGTCGGCCGGCACGACGGTGGCGTCCGGTGAGACCCGGGTGAACCCGGACAGCGCGCGCACCTCGCGGAGGCGGTCGGCGAGCACGACCCTGCCGAAGCGGCGGCTGAGGGCGGCCCACGGATCACCGTCCTCCCCGGCGAGGCCCAGGGTTGTCTCGCGCAACGCGAAGTCCCGGGTGGCGGGCGGTGCGGGCGCGGTGAAGGCGACCCACTCCTCACGGCTCAAGTCGGGGCGCAAGGGCCCGGTCTGCGTGTCGGCCGACGGGGCGTCCGGGGAGGACGGAGGCTGCCCCGTCTCCTCGGCGACGAGCGCGTCCAGGAGGGTGTCGTCCGCGCCGGTGTCCTCCTGGATCATCGTCCGGAAGACCCCGGCGCGCGGTGTGCCGGCCACGCGGCACAGCGACACCCACAGATCGTGCGCCCGCACCTGGGCCGCGAGGGCCTCGTCGCCGTGGCCGGCCGGTAGGTCGGTCTCGGGGATGTCGAGGGCCGAGTGCACGATCGGGTAGTACAGGTTGCCGGCGGTACGCTGCACGACCTGCACGGGCCGTGGGCATTCCACGCGCTCGCCGGCCCGCTGCCACGGATTGCGTCCCGAGCAGCGCATGCCGTGCGTGCCGAGGATGTCGAGCAGGTCACGGGAGGCCCCGCACCCCTTCGCGGTGCACGTGACGGAGAGTGCCTCGAGGCCTGAGGCGCGCTCGGACACCAGGAACCGGAGCCGTTCCCGCTCCTCGCACTGCCGCCGTTCGCCCGAGTCCCGCCGCGAGTGGGCCCAGAACCACCAGTCGACGTCGCTGAGGTGCCCGGCCTGGCAGATCTGCACGAACCGCATGGGCGCCAGCGTCCGCACCGGGGAGCAGGACGGACAGCGCGGCGGCTGTCCGGGCTTCTCGTCGGCGATCCGCCAGCGCTTCATCCGGCGGCACGAGCCGCAGAAGAGCCAGGACGGGAAGCGGATGTACGGCGCCCCCGGGGCGTCGGGGACGTCGAACCGGTCGTTGGCGGTCGCCGGTGCGGCGTAGAAGCCGGTGACGCCGAGCCGGGAGGCGAGGCGTGGTGATTCGAGCTTCTGCCTGCCCCGAGCGGGCCAGTCCCCGATGCCGGTGGCGACGAAGGACTCGCCCTGGATGTCGAATACGGCGCCGACGCCGAATGGCACCACCGTTTGCGACTGGCGTACCCGCAGTGTGCGGCTCACAGGTCGGCTCCCTTCACCGTCACCTGGCATTCCCGGTCCACATTGCGCATGGAGTTGGGTGTCTCCCACAGGCCGTAGGTCTGCTCGAAGCTCTTGATCAGGTTGGACTGGCCCTTGCCCTGGCCTCGGTAGTACAGGTCTCGACCGTCCTTGCGGGCCTCCCGCGCCGCGTCCTCCCAGTCCGCGATCAGGCCGGCGAGTTCCTTGCGGACCTCGTCGCCGGCGGCGGGTTCGACCGCTTCGGCACGTCGGGCCAGTGTCTCGGCGACGGCCTCCACCTCGGGGAGGCGGTCCAGGACCCGCCCGGCCTGGTTCTCGGCGGCGAGCCCGAGGCGGTGCCGTACGAGCACGACGAGCGCGGCGTGAAGGGCTCGTCTCCTGGAGGGCACCGACCAGGGGGTGACGCTGGTCGGCTCGACGTGCCGGTACAGGGACCGGTGGTAGACGTCGAAGGTCTCGTAGTGCGAACGGTCCCTGGGGCGGGTGGCGTTGAAGAACGTCACGACGAGGCCTGGAACGGTGTGCCGCCCGACCCGGCTGGTGGCCTGGATGTACTCGGCGGTTGTCTTGGGCTGCCCCTGCATCAGCATCAGAGCGAGCCGTTTGACGTCGACGCCGACGGACAGCATGTTCGTGCAGGGCAGGAAGGAGACCGACTGCGGATCGTCCCAGCCCTTCTCCAACCGGTCCAGCAGCACGGGCTGCTCGGCACGCGGCAGGTTGCTGGTCAGCTCCTGCACCTGATGGTCGGTCAGTAGCCGTACGCCGCTGCCCGTGTCGAGTCCGGCGAGCTGGGCGGGGATGTCGTCGGCCGCGGCGGTGACCGTGCGGCCGAGCTCGCGCAGGCTGTGGTGGTAGGCGACCAGGGTCCAGTAGGCGTCCCGGTGCTCCTCGGGCAGCTCCCACGCACCTTGGAGCAGGGCGGCGGCCGTCGCCACGGCCGCGCGGCCGGCGGTGTGCCCCTGGGCCATGACACCGAGGTAGCGACGGCCGGGCCTGGACGTGTCGGGTTCCGCGAAGTAGGAGTGGCGGGCGTCGAGCCCGGCCGGCGGGAAGAGCTGGACGTCCCCGCCGTACAGGGCCCGGACCTGCTCGCCCGAGCGGCGGATGGTCGCCGTGGACGCCACGATCTTGGGACCGGTGCCGTCGGGTTCGACGCACAGCCCGAGAATCGCCGCCTCGTAGAGCCCGACGGTGGTGCCGAGGGGGCCGGTGAGCAGGTGCAACTCGTCCTGGATGACGAGCGAGGGCGGCAGGCTGCCGGTTCCGTCCACGCTCGGCGCGCCGAAGAGCCGTCCGGCACGTGGTTCCCAGGCGAGCCTGGCGAACTTGTCGACGGTGCCGAGGACGAACGTCGGCGGCCGGTCGTAGAGCTGCTCGTCCACGACGGCGACGGGCAGTTCGTCGTGGAACACGCACTCCTGCCTAGGGCAGAAGAACGCGAAGGAGTCGGGCGTGGCACGCACTCCGTAGTCCCCGGTGTCGGGCGACTTGCGCGCCGGCAGGATGCGGGTGCCGCACCAGGGGCAGCGGTCGAGGATGAAGACGTCCTCGGGCTGCGCGGCCTGGCGGGCGTTCTCGAAGGCCGTGCGGGCCTTGTCGTACGTGTTGGGAGTGGTGGTCTCACCCACCCACAGGCCGATGGAGAACGGCTCCGCGCCGTACACCTCCGGTTCCGCGCGGCGCAGCGTCTCCAGGGCACAGACGGTGGTGGCGGCCCGTTGGAACTGCTGCGTGGTCAGCAGGCTGAGGGTGTACCGGCTCAGCACCGCCGTACCCCCGCCGTCCGGTTGGCGGCGGCGCAGCACCATCGTGAACGCGGCCAGCAGCAGATAGGCCTCGGTCTTGCCACCGCCGGTCGGGAACCAGATGAGGTCCGTCACCGCCCGGTCCGCGTGCCGCGGATCGGCCGTTCCCTCCACGGCGAGCAGGAAGAAGGCCAGCTGGAAGGGGCGCCACGTGGCGTCGGCATACGGCTCCGGGTCCGGTGGCACGGCTTCCCGGCGAGAGCGCCGCGTGCCGGCGAGATCGGGTGCGGAGTGACGCATCTGCAGGGCCATCGCGTGGTTGGCGGCGCGGAAGGCGTGCAGCAGTTCGGGGCGGCGCGGGTCGCAGAGGGCGCGGACGCCGGACTCGATGCGTGCGACGGCTGCGCCGATGCGGTCGAGTACACGATTCGCCGCTTGCCGCCCCCACTCCGGAACGTCCTCGTTCAGCTGGCCGACATACCACGCCCGGTAGTCGGCGGCGAACTCGGCCAGCTCCTCGCGCAGTTGGTCCACGGGGACGACAGGATCGGAGAGGTGCCGGAGGCTGAGTACCGGTGAGCCGCTGAGCCCCGCCGCCCGTACGCCGGTGACCTCGGCCTCCGGCATGACGGCGGCACTGAGTTCGGTCACCCGCTCACCGGCCTCGTCGTACCGTTCGGCGACCGCGCATCCGTGGCCGACGGCATGCGTCCGGACATGCCGGTACTGGAGGCGGAGTTCCTGCTCCTCCGGATCGCGGCTGGCCAGACGGACGCTGGGATACTGGAGGATCGTGCCGCCCACGGGACGGACGCGCAGCTCCACCTGGAACAGCATCCGGTCCCAGTGCGCGGCCTTCCCCAGACCCGGCTCGTGGACGGCGGTGTTGACGAGGGCGACGGTGACCAGCCGACCGGCGCCGAAGGACCGCCGCCGGATGCGGAGTTCGCCACGGCCGTCCAGGACGGTGACCTTCTCTTGCTCCGGGACCAGCCGGTGGGTCTCGGCGGACAGCGGGATCCGCGGCCAGTGCCGACCACGCTCGCCGGTGCGCGCACGGGTCTCGTAGCGGGCGGCGGAGCACTCGATCTCCACCGTGTCCGCGTCGGTGTAGAAGCTGAAGCCGAGGGAGGACGGCAGCCAGGAGTTGGACTCGGGCACCGGGTCGGCGGCGGGCGCCGTGTCCTCTGCCCGCCCTTCGGTGCCGGAGCCCTCCAGCTCCTCGGCGGCCACGTCCAGCTGACGCTGGAGGTCGGCCTCCTGCGGGTAGAGGGTGCCCATGAGGTACTGGCGATCAGGCGGGGCGTCGAGCGTCTCGTGTTCGCCACCGGTCGGGCCGACGAGTTGCCGCCGTAGGTAGGTGATGAGTTCTTGTCGGGGGTCCATGGCGTTCCTGTGGTCGGACGGTGAGGTGCTCGGACTGGGCGGCCGCATTGGCCGTGCTGCGGTGGTGTGCTCCACTCAGGACCGGCGCCAGCGATCCCGCAGTGAGGAGCGGTTGCGGGCCGCTTCCTCAGCCTGGGCCGCGGCCAGTTCCGCCTGAACGTCGCTCAGCTGCGCCTGCAGGTCGGTGATGCGCAGCCAGGCGTCGTGCTCGCTCTGCGCGATGCGCTGCGCCGCCCGCTGCTCGGTCTCTTCGGCGCTACGGCGGGCCGCCTCGACGAACAGCTCCCGCTGCGCGAGGGCCGCCTCCGCCTCGCGCAGCCGCGCCTCGACTTCCGCGATCCGCACCTGAGCACCCTGGCGGTACTCGTCCCGGGCCGACGCGGCGGCCCGCTCCCGTTCGATGGCGCTCTCCTCGGCCCTGCGCAGCCTCGCCTCCAGTCCGGCAGCAGCCTCCCGCGTCTGCCTCAGCCGCGCTTCCAGATCGGCGATCCGGGCCTCGGCGCCCTCGCGGTACTCCCGCATCCGCTGCTCCAGCTCGCCCGCCCGCCGGTCGGTGCCGGCCGCCTGTCGGGCGGCTTCCTCGGCCAGCTCGGCCCTGCGCAGTACGGCCTCGTACGCCTCCCGGTGCTGTGCCTTCAGGTGCGCGAGGCGTTCCTCCGTCTGGCGCCGCACATGCTGCGCGTGCCGGTCGCGCGACCGGTCCGCACGGAGCAGCAGCTCCTCTTCCAGCGCGTCGAGCCGCCGTTCGGCCTCCGCCCTGACGGCGGCGACGCGCCGGTCGGCATCGCGACGCTCCTGGTCCAGCCGGTGCTCGTGCTCGCGGGCGAGCCGGGCGGCGTCGGCCTGGTGCCGGGCGCGGGCCTCGGCGAGGAGTTCCTCCACGTCGGCGGGCGTCTGTTCGGCCGATGTGACGACCGCGTCGGCCGATGCCGGGTGCGGGTCCTTCTGGCCGGCGGCCGGGCTCCCGGACGTGCCGGTTTCGGCGCCGTCGGCCGACGGTGTGGGTTCAGTGTGCACCGGCCGGGCTACGACGAACTCGCGCAGGGCCTCGCGGACGGCGAGGCGAGACTCGGCTCGCACCAAGGGCTTGGCGGCCAGATATGTCCGGGGTGTTGCCCCGGCCAACGCGTCGGCGGACCGTTCGAGGAAGCGCTCCGGCCGCAGAGCACGGTGTTTGACGGCGTCGCAGATCTCCTTGAGCACTTCGAGGGCCTCCACGACGGGGCGGTCGAGCGTCCCGCGCTGCCGGGCGGCCCGTACCACGCCGTCGGTGGCGGACGGGCCCAGCAGGACCGACAGTTGCGGATGCCCGAGGGCGAGCAACGCGTACTCGGCGAGCCAGGCCACTCCCCCGCCCAGGGGCGGCTGCGTCAGGGTGCGGGCCTTCTCCCAATCGGCGGTGGTCTGGGGCGCGCGGACCGGACGCTCCGCGTCCCGCGTCCTCGTCCTCGTCCTCGTCATCGCCGGTTCCGGCTCCGACTCCGGCTCGACCTTCGCCGCGGGCTGCGGCTGCGGCTGTTCTGTCTCCCGCGCTTCCGCTGCCCGCTCCGGCGGCACTTCCGGGCTCTGCTCCCCTGCCGGCTCCCTGGCCGCCCGCTCGGAAACCTCTCGCGCGGCCTCCGGCTCCTCGGTGGGGGGCACCGCGGCGAGAAACTCGCGCAGCGAGTCACGCACGGCCAGTCGCGCCTCGCCGTTCACCAAGGGACTGCACTCGAGGTAGGCACGAGGTGTCACCCCTCGCAGCGATGGGGCAGGGCGCCCGAAGAAGTCCTCCGGCGTCCGCCCGGCCGCCGCGACGGCGTCGAAGACGCGGCGCAGCAGTTCCAGGGCCGTCAGCACCGGTCGGGAGACGGGTTCGCCGTCCCGGACGTTCCGCACCACCATGTCGGCGGCCGACTGTCCCAGCACAGAGACGAGCCCCGCATCCCCGACGGCTGTCCGCGCGTACTCCGCGAGCCACCCGGCTTGATCGACGGGATCCTGCGCCAGGCGACAGGCTCCTTCCCAGTCGGCAGCGATCACGTCGGGTGCCTCGGTGTCAGCAGGCGATTCCGTGACACTGGGCACTTCCCTGTCAGCGGTCAGCTCGGCGGCAACCGCACCCATGGCGACGGCGGCCATCTCCTGAGCCGGGGCGTCCTCCTCGACCGCCACCACCGTGGTCTCCGGCTCAGCCTCCTCGATCCGCGCGCCGTCGTGCTTCGCCGACCGCTCCGCCACGCCGGCCCGCACCGGCTCCTCAACGCCCCGCGCTCGGGCGGCTCGTGCCTGGTGGGTTGCGCGGACGTACCGCAACGTCCTCTTGGCCTCCGCCACCCGCTCCGCCGCGCGCTCGGCCTCCTCGCACACCGCGTCCAGACCGACGAGGCCCGCGGCGCGCACCCGCTCCCGCAGCACGGGCCGCATCTTGCCCTCGATCTGTCGGATCCGCTCCCGCGTGACGCCGAATTCACGTCCGAGATCGTCCAGCGTCGATGGTTCGTCCCCATCCAGCCCGAGCCGCCGCACGAGAATCCGTGCCTCCCGCTCGGTGAACGTGTCCACCACGCCCAGGACCTCATCAGCGAACAGAGCATCGATCACCTGCTGGTCGACCGGCGGCAGGAGACGCGTCCGGGCCACGAAGTCGCCAAGCGTCGCACCGTCGCCGATGACCCGGTCGAGGGAGTCGGTACGTCGGGTGAGGCGGCGGATCTCCTCCACCTTCTGCACGGTCATGTCGCACCGCACCGCGACGTCCGCGGCGCTGGCGTACCGTCCCTCTGCGGCCAGGGCGCGTTCGGCCTTGGCCACCCTCCGCATCTGTTCGTGCATGTGCACGGGGATCCGGATCAACGCGCCCTCGTCCGCGACAGCCCGGGTAATGGACTGCCGGATCCACCAGGTGGCGTAGGTGGAGAACTTGTTACCCATGGTCGGGTCGAACTTCCGCGTGGCCCGTATCAACCCGAGTACGCCGTGCTGTACCAGGTCGTCGTAGTCGAGGCCCTGGTGCAGTTGCGGACGCGCCAGGGAGTGCACGAGCCGCAGATTGTGAAGGACCAGACAGTCGCGGGCCCGGACTCGAATGTCGTCTCGCGGCAGCGCCTTGAGTTCGTCCTCTCCGGGTTCCTGCGCGATCCTGTCCACCCCGCCCCGTACGAGTACGGTCAGCCCCACCTCGGCCTGGGCGCTCAACAGTCGCTTGTGCGAGCCGCGTTCGAACCGGTCGGCTTCCAACACCTCCCGGGCCGCCGCCAGCGCGCCTGCGAGGTCATCTTCCGGCACGACGGCAGCCTCTGCTCCCGTAGGCACCGCCGGAGTTCCGTGGGGTTCTTCGAGCACCCCGCCATCCCCCGTCGCGTCAGTGTCCGCGGCAGGTCGCACACTGGCCCCTGCCCGCACCACCGCGGCCTCGCGGGCATCGAGTCCGGCCAGTCGCACCACGCCCTCGACGGCCCGGGACGACACACACTCAGCGTCGTCCTGGTACCGGGAGAGCAGCGCTCGCGCGAGCCGAACACGCGGCGTCACACTTTCTCCACGCTCGCATACAACCTTTTCACCACTATGCGAGTCGACCTCCACGTGCGCATGCAACTCCCGTACCAGGAGGCCCATCCTGGCCAGCTCGGTACGCAACCGAGCCTGTTCGACGTCGTCAAGGCCGAGCACGTTCACCCCCTGAGTGAACTCACGCTCAGGCACCACACCGTCGACAGCGGCAACTCTCAGCCGCTTGAGCAGCTCGCCCAGCGCGGCTGCCGACACGGGCGTACCGGACTCCCTGGCCATGTGGCGCCTCACGATCTCCACCGCCAACTCCCTGAATACGGGCGAGTCTAGCTTCAACGCGTTGACAACATCAACGGGCCCAAACCTTGTGTACAGTTCATTCGGCGCGGTCTGATGCAGCGTCAGCGAAGCGCGAGTGTCGAGGGGCCCGCCTGTTCCGAACGAACCGCGAGGCCAGGAAGAGGGGGGCGACCATGGGCCACGAGCTGATCGACGGCAGATTCCGCACCGGCCAGGTCATCGGCAAGGGCAACATGGGGGAGGTTCACCGGGCCGAGGACCTCCAGGCACCGGAGGGCGAACCCGGGCGCTCGGTCGCCGTGAAAACGATCCTTCGCCGCCGCACGGGTGCCCTGATCGACACCGCATCGGACACGAAGGCTGTGGAGCGCTTCGCGCGCGAGGTCCGCATCATGCGCCGGCTCGAGCACCCGAACCTCACCCGGCTCATCGCAGGCGGGGTCGCCGGAGACGGCGGACTGCCGTACCTGGTGATGGAGTTCCTGGACGGGGAGACGCTGCGCGACCTGATCGAGGAGGAACGCCAGCTTCCCCTGTCGTGGGTCGCAGCGGTCGGCGCGCAGATCGCCGACGGTCTGTGCGCCGCCCACGCCGCCGACGTGGTGCACCGCGACCTGAAGCCGGCGAACGTGATGCTGACTCGTGGCGGAACCGTCAAGGTCCTCGACTTCGGCATGGGCCGCATCGTCGACGACCCGGACGAGGCGCGGCTGACCAGCACCGGCATCAGCGTCGGCACCGCCCGCTACATGGCACCGGAGCAGTTCGAGACCCGCCAGGTCACCCAGGCCGCCGACCTGTACGCGCTCGGCTGTGTGCTGTACGAAATGCTCGTCGGCGTACCGCCCTTCGTCAGCGAATCCCGGTTCGAGCTGGCCCGCAAGCATCTCGAGGCCGAGCCGACTCCTCTCGGCGTCATCCGTACGGAGATACCCTCCGCGTTGATCCGCCTCGTCGGCCGGCTCCTGGCGAAGGACCCGGCCGACCGGCCCGCGACCGCGGCCGAAGTCCGCGACGCCCTGCACCCACTGGCCCTGCGGGACGGGGACACTCCGCAGCTTCCCCACTGGAGCGCTCTCGACCCCACACGGCCGCTGGCGGCCACCGCCGCCCGTGTCGCCGTCGCCCCGTCCACGCCCGCCCCGCGGCCCGCTCCGGTCACCGCCTCCGGCACGGCGATGGACGTCTTCGGCGTGCACCGCTCCCTCATCAAGGACTACCGCGACTTCACCGAGGGCGGCACCGTCATCCGGGACGACCGCGTCGCGGCCTTCGTCGAGAAGGACCTCGACGACAAGTCCCAGTGGCCGGACCCGTGGCTGTCCCTCAACCCGTTCTTCCAGAGCGGCGGCACGGTTGCCGAACTGGTCGGGGACCAAGTCATCCACCCGGAGTGCGCCCGTATCTTCCAGGCCGGCAAGACAGCGGGCGGCACGGTGTCGGACGGCCGACCGCTCACGCTCCACCGCCATCAGCGCGAGGCCATCGACGCCGCCGCGGGCGGCGCTTCGTACGTGCTGACAACCGGCACGGGATCCGGCAAGTCGCTGTCGTACATCGTCCCGATCGTGAACCGGGTGCTGCACGAGCGGGACGCCGAAGGCCCGAAGGCCGTCAAGAGGGTGCGCGCCGTCATCGTGTACCCGATGAACGCGCTGGCGAACAGTCAGCTCAAGGAGTTGGAGAAGTACCTGCGCGACGGCTACGGCGAGGGCCACGAGCCGGTCACCTTCGCCCGCTACACGGGCCAGGAGGACGACGAGAAGCGCCGGGAGATCCGGGACAACCCGCCCGACATCCTGCTCACCAACTACGTGATGCTGGAGCTGATGCTGACCCGGCCCGCCGACCGGGCCAGCCTCATCAAGATGGCCAAGGGCCTGGAGTTCCTGGTCTTCGACGAGCTGCACACCTACCGGGGCCGCCAGGGCGCCGACGTGGCCCTGCTCATCCGGCGTGTCCGCGAGGCCTGCCAGGCACCCGCCGTGCAGTGCATAGGCACTTCGGCCACCATGTCGACCGAGGGCACCGTCGAGGACCAGAAGAGGGTCGTCGCCGGTATGGCGAGCAGGCTGTTCGGCACGACGGTCAGTCCGGAACACGTCATCGGCGAGACCCTGGTCCGTGCCACCGACGAGGCGCCCTACAGCGTTCCCGCCGAGCGCCTGACCTCACCGGCAGCTCCGCGTGCGTACGCCGACCTCGTACGAGACCCGTTGGCCCGCTGGATCGAAACCCGCTTCGGTCTGGCCACGGACGAGGTGACGGGCCGCCTGGTGCGTCGGCGGCCGACCACCCTGGACGCGGCGGCCGCCGAGCTGGCGAAGCAGTCCGGGGTCTCCAAGGGGGACTGCGCGAGGGCCGTCGAGGCAACTCTGGAGGCCGGCTCGCAGGCCCGGCACCCGGTCACCGACCGCCCGCTGTTCGCCTTCCGGCTGCACCAGTTCCTCTCCAAGGGGGACACCGTCTACGTCACCCTGGAGGACAAGCTCTCCCGTCACCTGACCCGTTCCTACCAGCTGGAGCAGCCGGGCAGCGGCGGCAAGCTGCTGATGCCGCTTGCCTTTTGCCGGGAGTGCGGTCAGGAGTACCTGACCGTGTGGCGCGACGAGAAGGACGGCGAGGTCCGCTACGAGGCCCGCCGGGACACCTCTGCGACCGGTGGACGACAGGGTGACGGTTACCTCTTCATCGACCCGGAGCGGGCCTGGCCGTCCAGCGTCCAGTACGCCGTCGACGACCGCCGCCTGCCGGAGTCCTGGCTGGAACTGGACGACAGGGGCCAGGAGGTCCTCAAGAAGACGTACCGCGACCGGGTGCCGCGCGCCGTCACCGTGGACCCGCTCGGCTACGAGGGCCGGGGTGAGCTGCAGGCCGCGTTCATTCCGTCGCCGTTCCTGTTCTGCCTGCACTGCGGTGTGGCCTACGAGCAGACACGCGGCCGGGACTTCGCCAAGCTCGCGACGCTGGACCAGGAGGGCCGTTCCTCGGCGACCTCTCTGATCTCGGCCTCCGTGGTGCGGTCACTGAAGTCGGTGCCTGAGGCGGCCCTGGACAAGGAGGCGCGCAAGCTCCTGACCTTCGTGGACAACCGTCAGGACGCTTCCCTCCAGGCCGGTCACTTCAACGACTTCGTGCAGATCACCCAGTTGCGCGGCGCCCTCTTCCGGGCGGCTCTGGACGCGGGGGAGGACGGCCTCACCCACGAGGAGCTGGCCTCGGCGGTGACGAACGCGCTCGCGATCGGTCCTCTCGACTACACCGGCGACGCCGACCAGCCCCCGTCGCTCGCCCGCGCCGCGGCCAAGACGCTGCGCGACGTCGTCGCGTTCCGGCTGTACCTCGACCTGGAACGCGGCTGGCGCATCACGATGCCGAACCTGGAGCAAACGGGCCTGCTGGAGATCGACTACGCGGACTTGAACTGGGTCGCGGAGAAGCAGGACCGCTGGGCGCACACCCACGCGGCACTGCGGAACGCCGACCCGGCTCTGCGTGCGGAGATCGCGAAGGCGCTGCTGAACGAGATGCGCCGCTCCCTCGCCATCGACGTGGCCTACTTCCGCGACGACTTCGACGCGTTGCAGCGGGCCAGCGAGGAACGGCTGGTGGACCCGTGGGTGCTCTCGGCCTCCGACCGGCCGAGCGTGGGCACCGCCTACCCACACCCGTCGACGGGCCGGGGACTGGACCGCTCCGGCCTGTTCCTCTCCGCCCGCGGCAAGTTCGGTAAGTACCTCAAGCGCGCCGACCCCTCGTTCAAGAACCTCTCCCCCGATGACCTGCAACTCGTCATCGCGGAAGTGTTGAAGGTGCTGGCCGCCGACGGCCTGGTGAAGGAGGTGTCGGAGGCCCCGCAGCGAGCGGGCCGTTACCGCCGGCCCACCGCGGAGGTGCGGACCGGATACCGGGTGGCGGCCCAGTCGCTGATCTGGCGGGCCGGCAAGGGCCAGACGGGCGCGCACGACCCGTTGACGCGGACCTACCCCAGCGGTGACGGCCCGCGGGTGAACACGTTCTTCCGCGAGCTGTACAAGGAGGCGGCGAGCGCACTGTCCGGCATGTTCGCGCGCGAACACACGGCGCAGGTGGCACCGGAGGAGCGCGAGCGGCGCGAAGAGGCGTTCCGCAAGGCGGAGCTGAAGCTGCTGTACTGCTCCCCCACCATGGAGCTGGGCGTCGACATCTCGTCCCTCAACGCGGTGATGATGCGCAACGTCCCGCCCACTCCCGCCAACTACGCCCAGCGTTCCGGCCGTGCGGGCCGCAGCGGCCAGCCGGCGTTGGTGACGACGTACTGCGCGACGGGCAACAGCCACGACCAGTACTACTTCCGCCGCTCGGAGCGGATGGTGGCGGGCGCCGTGGCCCCGCCCCGTCTGGACCTCGCCAACGAAGACCTGGTCCTCTCGCACCTGCAGGGCATATGGATCGCGGAAGCCGGCCTGAAGCTGGGCCGCGCGATACCCGAGATCCTGGACGTGTCGTACCCGGACACCGGCGACCGCCCGAACCCCGCACTGGGGCTGCTGCCCGACATCCTCGAGGCCTCCCTGGACGAGAGCGCGCAGGACCGCACGGTGGACGCGGCGCTGCGCGTGCTCGGCCCGCTGCTGCCGGGATTCGCCGACACGACGTGGTGGCACGACGACTGGATCCAGGACCGGGTCCGCACGGTGCCTCAACGGTTCGACCAGGCCTTCGACCGGTGGCGACAGCTCTTCCGCGCCGCGCTCGACGACCAGTACATCCAGAACAGGCGACGCCTGGACTACAGCCTCACGGAGCTCGACCGCAACCGTGCCAACGCCCGACGCCGCGAGGCGGAGACGCAGCTCAACCTGCTGATGAACGAGAGCGTCGACAGCAAGTCGGTGTTGTCGGACTTCAACCCCTACCGCTACCTCGCCTCCGAGGGCTTCCTGCCCGGTTACAGCTTCCCCCGCCTGCCGCTGGCCGCGTACATCCCGACCGTCGGCCGCCGCCGCGGTGAGGGCGACTACCTCCAGCGCCCCCGGTTCCTGGCCATCCGCGAGTTCGGTCCCGGTGCGCTCATCTACCACGAGGGCGCCCGCTACCAGGTGACCCGCATCCAGCTGCCGCCTGACTCCTCCGGTGACCTGGCGACCAGCGAGGCCCGCCGCTGCGCACACTGCGGTTACCACCACGACCCGGCCGAACGCCAGGACCGCTGCCACATGTGCGACGAGCCCCTCGGCGCGGCGACCCACGGTCTGCTCCAGCTGCACACCGTGTACACCACACGCCGGGAGCGGATCTCCTCCGACGAGGAGGAGCGCCGTCGGGCCGGCTACCGCATGGAGACGTCGTACCGCTTCCAGGACCACGGCGCCCGCAAGGGCCGCCTCAACGCGGCCGTCACCGACAGCGGGGACGTCCCGCTGGCCGACCTGGCGTACGGCGACTCGGCGACCGTCCGAATCACCAATCTCGGCCGGGTGCGCGCCAAGAAGGACGAGCCGGCCGGCTACTGGCTCGACCTCGCCGACGGCCGCTGGATGAACGACAAGGACGCCGCCGAGGCCTCCGGTGACTCCAGCGAGCTGCCGATGGTCGAGGAGGACGGCAAGGAGCGGCGCCGCAAGAAGCGCGTCATCCCGTACGTGGAGGACCGCCGCAACATTCTCGTCCTCACCCTCGACGAGGCCTTGCCCGAGCCGGAGGCACTGTCTCTCATGTACGCGCTGGAGCGGGGCATCGAGGCCGCGTTCGAGCTGGAGGACGCCGAACTGTCCAGCGAACTGCTGCCGCCGGACGGCGGACCGCGGGGCCGGTTCCTGTTCATGGAGGCCGCCGAGGGCGGCGCGGGCGTACTCCGCCGTCTCCAGGCGGAGCCGGACGCGCTGGCCAAGGCAGCCCAGTACGCGCTGTCGATCTGCCACTTCGACGACGACGGCACCGACCTGGGCGGCCCGCACCCGGACCGGCCGTGCGCACTCGGCTGCTACGAGTGCCTGCTGACGTACGGCAACCAGCTCGACCACGCCCAGATCAACCGCCACGCCGCCCGGCACCTGTTGGTGCGGTTCGCGTCGGCGACGGCGAAGCGCGAGGCCCGCGGCGAGTCGCGGTCGGAGCAGTTCCACCGGCTGCTCGACCGGACCCCGACGGCACCGACCCCGGTGGAGACGTCGACCGCCGCCGACCTCGCCGCTCAGGGCGACTTCCTGGGCTGGGCGAAGGCAAGGGGACTGCACCTGCCGGACGAGGCGGCACCGTTCCTCACCGAGGCGAACGCGCGGCCCGACTTCGTGTATCGGCTGCCCGGCGGAAACGTGGCCGTCTTCGTGGACACCCCCGGCCAGGAGCAGGACACCCTGCGCGACGAGGACGCCGAGGACCGGCTCTTCAACGCCAGTTGGGACGTCGTCCGCTTCGCCCACGACGCCGACTGGGACGCGATCGCCGCCGCGAACGCCCGCTACTTCGGCGCCTCTGCCGCCAACTGATCACCTTCACCGAAGGACTTGACGACACACATGGCACTCACGTATTCCGCCGGTTCCCTGGTGAAGGCCCGCGGCCGCGAATGGGTGGTACTCCCCGAAAGCAAGCCCGACCTGCTGGTGCTGCGCCCCCTGGGCGGCTCGGACGACGACGTGGCCGCCGTCTTCCCAGTGTTCGAGACGGTCGAGGAAGCCCGTTTCGCCGCCCCCGAACCGACCGACCTCGGTGACCAGCGGGCCGCCGGCCTGCTGCGCACCGCCCTGCGGGTCGGCTTCCGCTCGGGCGCGGGACCGTTCCGCTCGCTGGCCGGCATCGCGGTGGAACCCCGCGCGTACCAGCTGGTCCCGCTGCTCATGGCGCTGCGTCAGAAGACGGTCCGCATGCTGATCTCCGACGACGTCGGCATCGGCAAGACCGTCGAGTCGGGCCTGATCGCGAGCGAACTGCTCGCGCAGGGCGAGGCGACGGGCCTGGCGGTCCTGTGCTCCCCCGCGCTGGCGGAGCAGTGGCAGCAGGAGTTGCGCAGCAAGTTCGGCATCGACGCGGAACTGGTCCTGTCCTCGACGGTCACCCGTCTCGAGCGGGGCCTCGACCTGGGCCAGTCCCTCTTCGACCGCTACCCGCACGTCATCGTGTCCACGGACTTCATCAAGTCCACCCGTCACCGCGACGACTTCGTACGGCACTGTCCCGACCTCGTGATCGTCGACGAGGCGCACACCTGCGTTGCCGCCGACGACACCAGGGCCGGCACACAGAACCAGCTGCGCTACGAGCTGCTGCGCCGGGTGGCCGAGGACCCGGACCGGCACCTGCTCCTGGTGACGGCGACCCCGCACAGCGGCAAGGAGTCCGCGTTCCGCAACCTGCTGGGCCTGGTCAGGCCCGAACTGGCCTCCGTGGACCTGGAGTCAGAGGCGGGCAGGAAGCTGCTGGCCCAGCACTTCGTGGCCCGCAAGCGCGCGGACGTACGCCAGTACCTCACCAAGGAGGACGGTCTGGCCGACGACTCGCTCGCCGAGCGCACCGCGTTCCCCTCGGACCGCTACTTCAAGGACGAGACGTACAAGCTGTCCCCGGAGTACCGGGCTCTGCTGGACGACGCGATCGCGTACGCGAGTGAGCGCGTGGAAGAGGCGGACGGCCGGGGCCGCCGCGAGGCCCGGATCGCCTGGTGGTCGGCGATCGCACTGCTGCGCTCGCTGGTGTCGTCGCCGAGGGCGGCGTCGCAGACCCTGCGGACGCGGTCGGCTGCGGCGGTCGCGGCGTCGGCGGAGGAGGCCGACAAGCTGGGCGCCCCGCTCAACAGCGACGCGGCGGACAGCGACTCGATGGAGGGCATGGACGTAGCGCCTGGTGCGGAGACCGCGGAGGACGACCCGCGCTCGCGGCTGGCGGAACTCGCCGACCGGGCGGCGGAGCTTGAGGGCCCGGCGCAGGACCTCAAGCTGAAGGCCCTGATCAAACACCTCAAGTCGCTACTGGCCGACGGCTACCACCCCATCGTCTTCTGCCGCTACATCCCCACGGCCAAGTACCTGGCCGAGCAGCTCGCGAACGACCCGGATTCGAAGAAGCGCGGCCCGCTCGGTGCGAAGACGGTCGTCAAAGCGGTCACGGGCGAACTCTCGCCCCAGCAGCGCATCGACAACATCGAGGCGCTGGCGACGGAGGCCGGTGAGGACGCCGCCGCACGCCGGGTGCTGATCGCCACGGACTGCCTGTCGGAGGGCGTGAACCTCCAGCACCACTTCGACGCGGTGATCCACTACGACCTGGCGTGGAACCCGACCCGCCACGACCAGCGCGAGGGTCGCGTCGACCGCTACGGCCAGCGCCGTGACGAGGTCCGCGTCATCACCCTGTACGGCGACGACAACGGCATCGACGGCAAGGTCCTGGAGGTGCTGATCAAGAAGCACCGCCAGATCAAGAAGGACCTGGGCATCTCGGTGTCCGTCCCCGACGAGCTGTCGACGGGTGTGACGGACGCGATCGTCGAGTGGCTGCTCATGCGCGGCCGTGAGGACGACGGCGCGCTGTTCGGCGCGGACGCCTTCAAGGTGAGCACGGCGAAGCTGGACAGCGACTGGAACTCGGCGGCGGAGCGCGAGACGGCCTCCCGTTCGCGGTTCGCGCAGCGCTCGATCCACCCGGAGGAGGTGGCCCGCGAGGTCGCGGCCGTCCGGGAGGCGCTGGGCGGCACGGGAGAGGTGGAGACGTTCGTACGCGAGTCCCTGAACTCCCTGGGCGCGGTGCTGCGGGGTGCCGGTGAGACGCCGGGCTTCACCGCACAGGTGGGCGGCACACCGGCGGGCCTGCGGGACGCACTCGCCACGGCCGTGGGCGCGGAGGTGATCGAACGGGACCGTCCCATCCCGTTCCGGAACGATCCGGCCGTGACGCGGGGCGAGGTCGCGCTGGTACGTACGGACCCGGTGGTGGGCGCGTTGGCGTCCCACGTCCTGAACTCGGCCCTGGACACCGAGGCGGACGGTGCGCGTCCGGCACGGCGCTGCGGTGTGGTGACGACGGACGCGGTGTCGACCAGCACGACGCTACTGCTGGTCCGCTACCGCTTCCACCTCACCCTGCCGTCGCGGAGCGGCGAGAAGCAGCTCGTGGCGGAGGACGCGCGCCTGCTCGCCTTCGAGGGCTCCCCGAAGAACGCGGTATGGCTGCCGCAGGAGCGAGCGGCGGCGCTGCTGGCCGCGACGGCATCCGGGAACACGGATCCGCACTTCGGCGAACGCATGATGAAGCGCGTCCTCAGCCAACTCCCCGAGACGACCGGCCATCTGGAGTCGTACGGCGACGAACTGGCCGCCGAGCTGGACGCCTCGCACCGCCGGGTGCGCGCGGCCTCCGGCGAGATCGTCCGCGGCCTGTCGGTGACGGCCCAGAAGCCGGCCGACGTCCTGGGCGCTTACCTCTACCTCCCCGCCAACCCCGCTGCTGCGTCTGGAGCGTCCGCCTGATGTCCGCCACGACCTGCCACCAGGTGTTCACCGCCGTCCACACGGTCGGAGGTCTGCTCCCCTCCGACATGCTGCTGCGCATCTCCGAGGGCAAGGACGTCCCGGGATCGAGGCCCGCGGACTACGGCCTGCCGTCGTCCCGCTCGGTCCGCGACGAGGCGGAACGCAGCTGGGAGTACCTGAAGCCACTCTGGCGCGACCTGCGCAAGCACCTCCCCGAGGACCGGGTGACGGGCCTGCCCGCCACCGACCCCACGGGCCGCGCGGTCGCCGACTGGCTGGCCCCACTCTGGCGGGAGCTGGGCTTCGGCCGCCTGACGCCGATCGGCGCGGAGGGCGTCACAGCCGACTCGGACACGGAGAAGCACTTCCACGTCTCCCACCGCTGGCAGCACGCGCTCATCCACCAGTCCCCGTGGGACGCCAACCTGGACAAGCGTCCCGGCGGCGCGGGAACGGTGCCGCCGCAGTCGATGCTCCAGGAGTGCCTGAACCGGACCGAGGCCCACCTGTGGGGTCTGCTGACGAACGGCCGCCAGGTGCGCCTGCTGCGCGACTCCAGCGCGCTGGCGACCGCGTCGTACGTCGAGTTCGACCTGGAGGCGATCTTCGACGGCGAGCTGTTCAGCGAGTTCGTCCTGCTGTACCGGCTGCTGCACGTCTCCCGCTTCGAGGTCGCGGAGGACGCGGCACCGTCGACGTGCTGGCTGGAGAAGTGGCGCACGGAGGCGATCGCACAGGGCACGCGCGCCCTGGACCAGCTCAGGAAGGGCGTCCAGCGGGCGATCACGACGCTCGGCACGGGCTTCCTGAAGCACCCGGCCAACCGCGAGCTGCGCGAGACCGTGGACGTCAAGACCTTCCACTACGGCCTCCTGCGCATGGTCTACCGCCTGCTGTTCCTGTTCGTCGCGGAGGACCGGGAGGTACTGCTGTCCCCGTCGGCGGAGGAAACGGCGAGGGAGCGCTACGCGACGTACTTCTCGTCGGCCCGCCTGCGCCGGCACGCCCAGCGCCGCCGGGGCACGGCACACGGTGACCTGTACCGCGCGCTGCGCTTCGTGTTGGCGGGCCTGGGCAACGACGACGGCCTGCCGGAGCTGGGCCTGCCCGGCCTCGGCGGCATCTTCGACGACACGGAGGCGGACAAGGTCCTGCACAACCTGTCCCTGTCGAACGAGCCCCTGCTGGAGGCGGTGCGGGCGCTGTCGATCGTGCGGGACACCAACAGCAAGCGCAACCGGGTGGTCGACTACCGCCACTTGGACGCGGAGGAACTGGGCTCCATCTACGAGTCCTTGCTTGAGCTGGTCCCGCAGCACAACGCGACCGAGCGCACCTTCGAACTGGTCGAGCTGGCGGGCAACGCGAGGAAGACGACAGGTTCGTACTACACCCCGTCCTCGCTGATCGAGTGCCTGCTGGACTCGGCGCTGGATCCGGTGATCGACGATGCGGTGAAGCGCGGAGAGATCCGGGCGACCCGCTCGGGCGAGCCGGACGCCCGCGATGCGATCGAGAGCGAACTGCTTTCGCTGACGGTCTGCGACCCGGCCTGCGGCTCCGGCCACTTCCTGGTGGCCGCGGCACGGCGCATCGCAAAGCGGCTGGCTGCGGTACGGGAGCAGAACCCGGAGCCGACGATCGACGCGGTACGGCACGCCCTGCACGAGGTCGTGGCGCGGTGCATCTACGGAGTCGACCTCAACCCGATGGCGGTTGAGCTGGCCAAGGTGTCCCTGTGGCTGGAGGCCCTGGAACCGGGCAAGCCGCTCGGCTTCCTGGACGCCCACATCAAGCACGGCAACGCCCTGATCGGAGCTACGCCGGCGCTGCTGGCCAAGGGCATCCCCGACGACGCCTTCAAGCCGATCGAGGGCGACGACAAGAAGGTCGCGTCGGCCATCAAGAAGCGGAACGCTGCGGAACGCGGCGGCCAGCTGAGCTTCCACACGGAGGAGCGCATCTGGGTCTCCAACGCGGCCTTCGCGGCGAGCCTGCGCGACATCACCGCCGCGTCAGCCAACACGTTGCACGACGTCCGCCTCCAGTCGAGCCGCTTCCGCGAACTGGAGCAGTCGGCGGAGTACCTCCGCGCCCTGCACATCGGCGATGCCTGGTGCGCCGCCTTCGTCTGGCCCAAGGCTCAGGGTGCGCCGACCCCTATCACCGAGGGCGTCTTTCGGGATCTGCAGAGCGCGGGCGCGGGCATTCCGGTGAGCACAAATGAGGAGATCATCCGGCTCGCGCAGCAGTACAGGTTCTTTCACTGGCACCTGGAGTTTCCGGAGGTCTTCATCGTCCCAGAGGCTGCAGACGGCAACGTTGATCCATCCGTGGGATGGGCTGGCGGGTTCTCTTGCGTGCTGGGCAACCCTCCGTGGGAGCGCATCAAGATTCAGGAGCAAGAGTTCTTCGCGCAACGTGATGTAGCAATCGCAACCGCGAGGAACGCCGCCGCACGCAAGAAGCTGATCGCCCGGCTGGAGGAGGACCCGAACGGCCGGGAGTTGTACGCTGAATTCAGAGCGGCCAGGCGCAAAGCTGAGGGCGAAAGTCACTTCATGCGCAACGGCGGCCGCTACCCGTTCACGGGACGGGGAGACATCAACACATATACCGTCTTCACCGAAAGTGGCCGCTCACTGCTCGACACGACGGGGCGCTTCGGCCTGATCGTCCCAACGGGCATTGTGAGTGACGCAACGACGGCTCCGTTCATTCGGGACGTCATTCGCGCGAAGCAGCTTGTGGCCGTCTTCGGCTTCCGCAACAATCGTGGACTCTTCAAGAATGTAGGTCACGGAGACGTCAGATTCTGCCTGATAATTGCCAGCGGCCGCACCGGCGAAAGCAAGTCAGCAAAGTTCGCCTTCGACCTAGGGTTGCCTAGCGAACTAGACGAAGCCGGTCGCACTTTCCATCTCTCGCCAGAGGATATCGCCCTGGTTAACCCCAACACAGGAAGCTGCCCAGTCTTCAAAACGAGCCGAGACGCCGATATAACGCTCGGCATCTATAGGCGCGTGCCCGTCCTCGTCAAAGAGCCCGACGCCAGCGGGCAGGGCGGCAGCAATCCATGGGGCCTGTCGTTCATGAGCATGTTCCACATGGCCAACGACTCCCATCTTTTTCGGACCCGCGAGGAATTGGAAGGCGAGGGCTGGCAACTGAGAGGAAACATCTTCACAAGGGATGACACACAGATGGTCCCGCTATACGAAGCGAAAATGTTGCACCATTACGATCACCGGTTCGGCGACTACCGCGAACGTTCCGCCGACCGTATGGATGCGGTGCTACCGCGGACCACTCCCGAGGCCAAGCAGGATCCACAGTTTGCAGTGCTATCCCGTTACTGGGTTCCGACCTCGGAGGTGGTGGCTAAACTGGCTCAAAAAGGATGGAAACACAGCTGGCTTCTTGGGTGGCGTGATATATGCCGAGTCACCGATGAGCGAACTGCGATCAGCACGGTGACACCCCTGGCTGCCGTAGGACACACCTATCCGCTCATGTTCGCGGACACCCCTCAGCATAGCGCCCTACTCAACTCACAGCTGTCTTCTTTCGTCTTCGACTATGTGGCCCGCCAGAAGATTGGTGGAACGCATCTCACATACGGCTACATCATGCAGCTTCCCGCACTGCATCCCGCCCAGCTCGCCCACCATAGGGATTTTATCACCACGCGCACTCTTGAACTCATCTATACCGCTTATGACATGTGCTCTTTCGCCAAGGACCTAGGCGACGCAGGTGGGCCATTCCAATGGAATTGCGAGCGTCATGCAATCATCCGGGCAGAGTTGGACGCATTGTTCTTCCACCTTTACGGAGTCCATCGGGATGATGTGAAATACACCATGGAGGCATTCCCCATTGTGAAGCAAAAGGATATCTCCAAATACGGAACCTACCGCACCAAAGACCTGATCCTCGCCGAATACGACCGCATGGCAGCAGCCGGCGTCAGCCTGGAGAACCCGTTGGTGGACGGCGAGAACTACACCTCCACCCTCACTCCGCCCCCGGGCCACGGCCCTCGACACCCCGCCCGCTGAGAGCACTCCCTTGATCGACAGCACGCCCACGCAGCGGGACGGGTCCGCCCCCGTCCCGCCGGCCATCGCCCCCTCCCCCTCCGCGATCCGCGCAGAGCGCCGCCAACTCATCGAGTCCATCCGCGCTCTCCGCCGCCTCCTCGACAAGCGCCCCGCCTTCGAGCTCTCCGACCAACGACGCCTGAACCGCGAGGCACAGAACCGCAACCGCGCCGAGGCAACACACGGCAAGGCTCTTCAGCGCATCCACGAGCGACAGACACACCAGGAAGCCTCGATCAACCGGCAGCTGAACGGACTGGACGGCAAGCGCGAGAGCCAGGAGCAGCGCGCCCTCGCCGTCCTGCGCCGTGAGTCCATCGAGCGCACGCTGGGCCGCACGTACCTCACCTCGAGCGAGGTGAACGGCATCGGCAAGGGACTCATCCGCGACCTCGCAGCCCACGGCATCCGCACAGCCGCCGACTTCGAGCGCGTCAGCTGGGGCAAGGCGCCCAACGGCAAGGGCGGTGACGTCCTCTACATCCACCGCACCAAGGGCGCCAAGGTCCACATCAACGGCATCGGGCAGCACCGTGGCCGCCCGCTTCTGGAGTGGCGTCAGTCCGTCCTCACCCGCGCGGAGGCCCGCGCCCCCCGCCAGTTGCCGCCGGACGAACGCCACCGCATCGCCGAGATCATCGACGCGGAACGCGTCCGCGTGCGGAAGGAGCTGTCGGAGGCCTCTCAAGCGGCTGACAAGGCACGCCAGGAAGCCACCCAACTGCACACCGAAACCCTCGGCCGACTCACCGCCGCAGAAGAAGAGGCCGCTCGGCTCGCTGCCGTGCGCAGGACGGAATTCGACACCATGGCCGAGAAGCTGCTCGGCCTCCAGGAGCAACTGTCGGCCCACATGGACACGTACGGCGATGTCGGCCGCCGCATCCGCCGCGCGCAGAGCCGTGCGCTCCGACCAATCCCCCAGGCACCGCCACTCTCCGGCGTCCCGTCCCCCCGCGTTCCGGAGGACGCGACGGCTCCCGTCAGCCTCACCAAGCTCACCGACCGGGCCAGAAAACCCCACCCCACTCCCGGCACCCGGGCGCACCCCGCATGGTTGGTGCCCATCCTCTACTTCACCCTGACAACCGTCGTCGGCGTGGGCGAGCTCGGAGGCAACAGCGCTTCCCTTCCCCTCATGATCACATCCCGTGTCGTGGCCTTCGCCGCCACCGCGGAACTCCTGCGCCTGTGGATCCCACGCGTCCGCTGGCGTACTGCGGCCCCCATGCCGTCAGGAACCGGATGGCAGACCTCCGGAGTGTTCCTCGGCCTCACCGCCGCAGGCATGTTCGCGGACGAGCACTCGGACGTCTTCAGAGCCGCCTGCGTTGTGTCCGTCCTCGCCGCGCTGTGCTTGCTGGCAGGAACCGGCCTGCGCATCGGCAAAGACACCACCACGTCATCCTGACCGCCCACACACCTGTGCCGCCCTCAACGCGCACCATCCTCGAACGGAGTACTCCATGACCGACAACCCGCCCGAGAGACCAGCCACCGCACCCGTCCCGCCACCGCTCCCCACAGCACCGCCCGCCCCCGCCACCGCAGGACGCCGTCCGGGCAAGCGCACCCTGATAGTCGCCGCCGCCGTCGCGGTGCTGCTCGCCGGTGGCGGCGTCACCTGGTGGGCCCTGGGCAACGGCGACGACGCGATGGACCACGTCGAAGTCTCGGGTGGCAAGCTCGTCGTCGAGGACAGCGACAACGAGTACTGCGACGACACCGACATCTACTCGTACAACGACTGCGAGACAGGCACCGACGAGACCTACGAGTTCGTCTACAAGATCAGCAACGAGGGAGACGGGCCCGCCAACTACGCCGTGGTCGTCAACGCCTTCGACGAGGACGGTGACTTCGTCGGCCAGACCTTCATCAGCTCGACCCACCTCGCGGCCGGCAAGACCGACGCCGACAAGGGTGAGTTCAGCGAGTACAGCGAGTTCGCGGACAAGCGCAAGCTGTCCGACATAGCGTCCGTGAAGGTCGCCCACGTCGAACGCCTCGCCCTGGCCAACTGAGCTGTCCCACCGGGTCCCGGCGGCGTTCGCGGCCACCGGGACAGAGCTCACATTTCCGCGACAAACCCCACGAAGCGCGACCATCCCTCTCGCCCCACCGAGAAGGGCGAGCGCCGTACGTCCTTGGAGTCCCGTACGTAGATGGCCTGCTCGGCGGCGGCGATCTCCACGCAGTCGTCGCCCTGTGCGCTGCTGTAGCTGGACTTGAACCAACCGAGTCCGGACGTCTTCATAGCGCTCCTCTGCTCCGCACCAGCAGGCCCATGGAGTCCTTGGGGGAAAGTGCCTGCGAGCGCAGTCTTGCATAGCGCATGTGGATGCGGCTCACCTCTTTCGGGTCAGTGATCAAGCGGCCGTTCTCCTGCCCCTCGGAGTACGCTCGCCAGCGGCCGTCCGGCATCTCCAGCAGTCGTACAGGTCCCGAGAGACAGGCATGTTGTTCACTGCTTGCCGGCATGACCTGAACGATGACGTTGCGCAGCAAGCTGAGCTCGATGAGGAGGTCGAGCTGCTCTGCGACAACCTGCTTGCCTCCCAAGCGGCGCATCAGGACGGCTTCCTCGATGACGAAGTCGAACGCTGTGCTGGGCCGTTCCCGGAGCAGTTGCTGACGCTCCATGCGTACCTGCACGGTAGTTTCCAAAGTCTCATCCGGCAGGGGTGGGATCTCGTTCTCGCAAAGAGCCCGTACGTACCCCTCCGACTGCAACAGCCCAGGAATCAGCCGACACTCATACGTGCACAGATTCACCGCCGTACGCTCCAGCCGCGCCCACTGCCGGAACCACACCGCCAACCCCGCCTCTCCCCGCGTCAGAAACCTCGCCGAGTGCCGTAACGCCCCCGTGTTCCCCAACGCCTCCTCCGCCCGCTCCACGAAGGACGCATCCGGCATCCGACGCCCCAACTCCACCGACTCAACCGTGTGCTTGGAGAACCGAACCATCTCCCCGAACTGCACCCGACTCAGGCCCGCATGCTCACGCAACGCCTGGACGACGGCTCCGAACGTCCGCAGGCTGTCCGACGGTCCCGGCTCCCGCTCACACTCCCCGCCCGGCACCGCCGGCTCTACGTGGTCGGTCGTCATTCGAGGCCCACCTCCAGGTGCACACGCGCCAGTTACCTGGCCGAGGACTCCCAGAATGACCGACCCGAACTCGTACCGTCCACCGAACGTGTCCGTACGATGACTCAGCGTACGAGCCGGGCCGCGAGCATTTTCAGCGCACCCTTCCCAATCCGGAAGGCCAGGGTCCAGGGGGCCCGAAGCACGTATTGACGCTGTCAACACACAATCACCCGCCACACATATGCGGAACCGTGTACAGTCAAGGTCGCCTCACCATCTGTTCTGACACGGCGGGCCGTGGGGCATCAGGTCAGGGGGGCGCGTTCCGTTTCGGAACCGCGAGAACCGCGAGAACCGCGCGAGCGCGCGCGGCGGAGGGGGCGGCAGTGGTCCAGGAACCCGTCGGTGGTGGACTCCGCATCGGGCGCGCCACCAGCAGGGGCAGCGCGCGAAAGGCACACCGGGCCGACGTCCTGCACGTTTCCGAGAACTCGCCCGGCCTCGCAGCCCCGTGAGGACGATCCCGAACCACCGTACCGGCGACCATGTCGCCGTCGGCCTCGCCGCCGCCCACGCGAAGGGCGTGGTCCGTCACCACCGTCCCCACAAGGAGCAACAGTGACCGAGGTGCCCGGAGGCACGAGTCCCCGTACCGAAATCCTGGCCCTCCTGCTCGAGCCGCTGGGGGTCGACGCCATGGCCGGACAGGCCGCCCTCCGGCGGCTCGCCGAGAACGTGGACGCGGTGGCGCAGGAGTACGGGTGTGCCGGTCTGCCCGCGTACGGGAGCACGCTTTCGTGGGTCTCGGACGCCGTGTCTGTGTGCGTCGAGGAACACGAGCTGGCCGGTACGGCGGCAGACCCCGACGAGGCCAGGGCTCTGCGGGAGTTGGCGCGGGTCGAAGGAGCGCGGTCGCACCTTCGGGCCCTTGAGGGTGTCCCGGTGGAGGCGCTGCGGACGGACCGCGCGGCGGTGACGACCGCGGAACGACTGATACCCAAGGCCCTTGAACCGTACTGTCGTGCGGATCACGACTGGCCCGAGGAGATCTGGCGTTCGATCGGCGACATCGACGTCGACGGCGCTCTGGCCGACCTGAACCGTCCCCGCGCCACCCGTCGGGCGGTGGCAGCGCGGGAACTCGTGCTCCAGTACAGCGTTTCGGCGGCCCAGGATCTGCACAACCGGGAGCTGGCGGCGCGGCTGGAGAAAGTGCGGGACTGCGTCGCGGCGCGGAAGACGTACGACACGTTCCTCTCCGCACAGCCGGGATGGTGGCGCTGGCTCGGGCCCGACGCGCACTCCGGGTTCAGGTCGGACCGGCGTGAAGCCCTGGTGTGGGCGCTCACGGCCCGCGACACCGGCGCCCTGTCGGGGAGCGCTCTGGAACTGCTCGCAACGGACGACTGCCGGACCGTGCTCGCACACGCGCCGCGGCCGACGCCGGCACTGACAGTGGCTGTTCCTCCCACCTCCGCCACGTCCCAGCCCGCACCGCCGCCGGCCACGAGTTCGGCCGCACGGCTCGCCTCGGGGCTCCTCGCGGTCGGCTCCCGGCACGACGCCGGCCGGCTGCGCGCTCTCGAGTCCTGGTACGCGAAGAACATCGCGCTGTTCGACCGGGTGGCGGCGGCCATGGACCTGCGGGAGAGCGATCCCCGGCTCCGCGAGGCTCTCGACCCCCTGGTCGGCGAACTCGCCCTGCCGCCCGGAGCGGTGGACACGAGCCGCTCGGACTACCGCACCGTCCAGGCCGTTCTCCGGGCCGAGGTCGAAGACCTCCTGCGGCGAACGGGGCGAACGGGGCACTCCGAGCACGCCGTGGAGAGCGAGGGACTCGTCAGGGTCATCGGCCGCGTCGGAACGGTCGAGCGTGAACTTCGCGATGCCATACGACCCCTGCCTGCCGTCCGAGGCAAGCTGCTCGTGGCCATCGCTGGAAGAACCAAGTCCGGGAAGACCACGCTCCGCAAGGCCCTGACCCGCGACGCGGACCGGTCCGGGATCGGGCGAGGGGCCCACCGCACCACACGGAGGACCTCCGCGTTCGATGTCGGACCCGTAACCTACCTGGACACGCCCGGCTTCGCCGCGAAGGACGACGACTTCGACGCGCAGCACGCGCGGGCGGCCTGCGACAGCGCCGACGCGGTCATCTGGAACTACGCCGACACGATGCACGACGAGGAGGCCGCGGAGTTCCAGCGACTTCTCCTCTCGGGGAAACCGCTGCTGGCCGTCGTCAATGTGAAGGGGAGGGTCAACGAAACCGCGCGCCTCGCGGTCTTCGCCGACTCCCCGGACAGGGAGTTCAACACAGCGTCGGGGCACGCCGCTCGGATCGAGCAGGTTGCTCGCGCGGCCGGGACCGCCCCGCCCGTCGTCCTCACGGTCCACTCCGGTGCCGCGCACGAGTCGCTGTCCGTGGAGGATCGCGAGCTGGGCGACAAGGCCCTGGAGGCGAGCAGACTTCTCGAACTGGAGTTGGCCCTCTCCCAGCTCCTGGCAGAGCGATCGATTCCGCTTCGTGCCGTACGGCTGGCCGAGGACGTGCGACGGCCGCTCGCCGCCTTCCACGACGGGACGGCCGAAGAACTCCCGCGGATCGGTCTCGCACTCGACGCACTCGAACGCTCGACACCGGGTGAGCGGGCCGCGCTGCTCGAAGCGTTCCGGGCCGCAGGCCGCGAGGCGCGCGAACGTCTCAAAGCCGAACGTCACCGGGCCCGGGAGCGGTTGCCGGAGACGGTCCGGAACCTGGGCGGCGAGGACCACGCCCAGCGGTGGAGCGACTTCCTCACCGAACTGGAGTGGGACGGCCTCATCCTCGCTCTTGAGGACGAACTCGCGCAGCGAGCGCGGGAACGGGGACGGACCCTGCGTGCACCCGCGAGCACTCAGGAGCGGCAGGACGACGAACACCCGCGCGTGGAACCGCAGCCCGCCCCGAAGATCGCTTCAGTCGCCGTCAAGGGGGCGGCCACCACCCTCCTGGAATCGCTCTCCACCGAGGGTCTCTCCAAGGGACTCACCAAGGTGTTCTCCAAGAAACTGGCCACCTCCGCCGCCACCACCGCTGCCTCCGTTCCCGCTACCGCGGCGCTCTACGCGACGGATGCCCTGCTCGGTGCGATGAAAGCGGTCAGCAGCGAGATCGACCGCGCACGGCAGGCGAAGGAGGAGTGGGCCAGAACGGCCACGGAAGTGGCCGAGACCTGCCTCGACGATGTGTTCAACTGGGTCGACGCCCGGCTGGCGAGCGTCCTCGAGGACGCGACGGCCCAGGTCGAGGCCCAGTTCGCGGCAGAGACCGCGGGCATCGCCAGCACCCGCGAGCGGTTCGAACGGCTCGACCGGCTGCGGTCGTCCGTGCGGTCCGCCCTCGACACGATCGACCTCACGCTGGCACGCCGACTGCTGGCCCTCGCCGGCGGGGACCCGGCGGCCGTCCGCCGAGCACGCCGGACGCCGGGGGTCGAACTCCGCGTCTGGGCCGATACGTCCCGCGTCGCGGACGTGCGGGCACACCTGCACAAGCACCTTGTGGATGTCCTCACCGAGCGGATCGAGGTCTGCCCGGATTCAAGAAGCGGAGAAGGCGATGGGACTGCGGACGACGGCTGACGGGAGGCCGAGCGCCCCCGTGCTCGCCCTGAGCGCACGGGCCGAGGAGGTGCTGAACGCCCACTCGCGCACCCGGGACCTGACAGCCTCCCTGCCCCGCACGGACACGGGCCCGCTACGGATCGCGCTCCTGGGCCCGTACAGCGCCGGGAAGTCGACACTCGTCGCCGCACTCCTCCGACTCCCGGCTGCGGAGGTCGAGAAACTCGTCGACGCGGCGCCCAAGACGCTGAAGGAGACGCCGTACCCGTGGAACGGCGTGACCCTGGTCGACCTGCCCGGAACACTGTCGGGTGACGACTCGCACCTTGCCTCAGCCGAACGCGGTGTGCGCGGCGCAGACGCGCTGATGATCGTGACGACGAGCGAACTGCCGGGCGAGGCGGAGACGGAGGCCATTGTCCGGGCCCTCGACGCCGACGGTTTCGCCGACCGAAGTGTGGTCGTCGTCAACAAGATGAACGCCGAGAACAGCGACCGCGAGGTCATCCTCGACGAGATACGCAAACGGCTCGGCCCCTTCGCCGACCGCGTCCCGATCGTCCCGACCGATGCCCGCGACTTCGTTGACGCGATCAACGATCCCGATCTCGCGGACGAAGAACGTGAGTTGCTGTCTTCCGGGAGCGGCATCGACGCTCTCACCGCCGAGTTGCGGAGAATCGTCGCTCCCGGCGTCAGCGGTGTCCGGCCCAAGGCGCAGGCGTACGAACTCCTCCGGGTTCTGGCGGACGCCGAAGAGATGTGGCACCTCCACGGCGAGGACCTCGACGCCGTACGGACCGCGGAGAAGGTCGAGGCGTCACTCTCCCGCGCGAGGGAGGGCGTACTGAAGGCCCTGGAGAGGGAGAGCGAGGTCCTCGCCGCCAGGATCAGAACGGAAGGGGGCCGGATCGCCGACAGCGTCTCGGAGAAGAACGCCACCGTCCCGACCGGCATCGCGACCGACGTCGCCGGAAAGCTGGTCGATTCCCACACCGACTTCGACATCAACTTCTCCTCCTCGACGAGGGCGGCGTACGACGCACTGACCGCCGAGTACGGAGATGTCGTACCGGAGCCCGAGGAGTGGGTGAACGACGTCAATCCGCCCGACGCGAATCCCACCACGCCCACGAAGTCACCTCTCGAAGAAGCCGTCAAGAAGGCGGCGGAGAAGGCCGCGAAGCAGGGCGCCGGGAAGCTGTCGGAGTGGCTCAGGAAGATCGCGAACGACAAGGAGCAGGCAGCGGCCGTAGTGGACTGGCTCAACAAGAACAAGGTGGGCCAGAAGCTGCTCGACTCCGGCGGGAAGGTCACCAACGGCGTGAAGAAGTTCAAGCCGTGGGGCAAGGTCAACGCGACCAACAAGGTCTGCAGCTGGGCCGGAAAGGCACATTGGGCGGCGACGGCCATGGGCCCCACCCTGGAAGCGGTGAGCATCATCCAGGACCAGAGCGAACGGATGGCGGTGGACAAACGCCGAAAGGAACTCCGGGACCACTTCGCCAACGTGGCGCTCCAGCAGCGGGACAGCCTGGTCGACGCCGGCGAAGAGCACCTGCGCGAGTGGATCGCCGACGTGGAACACGCACTGGGTGATCTCACCCGTCCGGGCGGGCAGATCGGCGCCACACGCGAGGCGGCGCTGAAAGAGATCGGAAGTCTGCGCGACGCGGCCAAGAAGCTCGTCGAGCAGGCCGCAGGCTGACCCGGCGGGCCGGGGCCCCGGCAAGCGGACGTCCCGGCGGCGTACGCGGTCGCTGACCGCACGACCGCCTGGACGAAGGACATCTCATTCCCCCGCCACGAACCCCGCGCACCGCGCCCACTCCTCACGCCCGAAGGCGAAACGGGGACGCGTCACGTCCTTCGAGTCTCGGGCGTGGATGGCCGATTCGGTACCGGGCGCGGTCGCCGGCCGCACTCGCAGGAGTGTCAGACCCGCGTACACCACACAAAGGGCGACCGTACGGCAACCGTGCGTACGCGACGCGCCTCTGGCAGACGCCCTCCGCGCCCGCCACCGTGGTCCCATGAGCACAACCATCCCCCAGCGCCACGCCGCCACACGGACGTTCACGCAGCAGCTGTCATCCACCCGGCGCGGTGCCCGCCTCGCCCGTCTGCTCACCTGCGAGCAGCTGCGGACCTGGCAGACGCCGCCCGGTGTCACCGACCGCGCGGAACAGATCGTCGCGGAGCTGGCCTCCAACGCGGCACTGCACGGCCGGGTGCAAGGCCACGACTTCCGACTCTTCCTCAGCCACGACCCGGCAGCCGGCGTCCTGCGCATCGCGGTCACCGACGCTCGCGGGGACCGACTCCCCCCTCCCCCGACGGACTTCCCTCCCTTGACGGACTGCGTCACGTCGCCGGACGATGAGTCGGGCCGAGGGCTGCTCATCGTCGCCGCCCTCGCCGACCGCTGGGGCAACGAGTCGTATCCGCCGGGCGGCAAGACCGTCTGGGCCGAGTGCGACGACCTTCACCCGTCGAGCCGCCTCGTTGCGAAGGCACAGCCCTCTTGACGATCGCAACTCCTTGATCAAGCCAACGAGTCAATCCTCATTGCTCTACGCGGTGTTGAACAAATACCTTGTCGTTCGCCTTCACGAACACAGAGCATGTCGTCGAGAAGAGGCGGGGGCGGGGCATGGTTGTGGTGATGGCTGCTGCGGCTGTCGACCGTGCTGATCGCGTTCGCCGTGGGCGTGTACGGGTGCGGTGTCGCGACGGGTCTGATCGAGTTCGCGTACACCCGCCTCTATGCGAACCAGTCCGGGCTGTCGTCGTTCCCCACCGCCTGACGAACCACCTCACGGAGCAGTCACATGTCATCGTTCCCCGGCCCCGGATTCCGCTTCTACGAGGTTCAGGATCTGCTGGCGGCGTACGCGGCACACGACTACACCTTCTCCGACTCCCCCGAGGCGCCCGGCCCGGCCCTGTCCGCCTACCTCAGGATCGTGTCCGAGGATCCCCGACGGGCGGCAACCGCCGTGCAGCAGCTCGACGAGCTTCTTCGCGCTGGTCTTGGGTCGTCCGAGATCGCGGACGACGTGGAACTGCTTCCGGAGATCGTGCCGCCGTCGGGCAGAAGTGTCGAGGACTGTCTCCGCATCATCCGCGGGCACCTGGTCCGCCAGATCGAGAATCCGGTACCGGCGGTCCAGTCCGTGCCCACCGGCAAGTGGGAGTACCAAGCACGCTTCCCCGAACTGAACCAGTTCCTCGGGGGCTACTTCCATCAGGACTTCTTCGAGGAGTACGCCTCCTACAGTGAGGCCGTCGGCGACTACTTGTCAGGGGCCTCCGAGGGCGACCGGGAGCAACTCGTCAGGGACATCTCGGACCTGCTGTCACTGGCCACCACGGACAGGGAGCTGAAGCAGGCCACCTCGGTCCTCGGTATGGATGTGTCGCCCCCGTCAGGTATCGGGATCCGGCAGTGGCTGAACGACGTGCACGACATCGTCTCCCGCTACTCGCGGGAGTGAACGAGTTGCTGCTGCCCTGGCATGGGCGTCACGTTCCGCGGGGGCAGTGGAAGACTGCCCATCCTTCAGCCCCGTTTCACCCTCCCACAGGAAGCCTGGAACGGGTTCCTGTCGTACCCTTCCCCGCGCTGATCCCCTGCCAGAAGGCGATCAGGGCGCGGGCCGTCTCGGTAGGGCGCTCCACGTTGGGAGAGTGGTCGGCGCCTTCGATGATCGTCCGGTCGGCGGCGAGGTGGGTGGCCATGCTGTCCTGCCACGGGACTGGCCAGGCGTAGTCGCTGCTGCCGGAGAGGACCAGTTTGGGGATCGGTACGGCGGCCAGTTCGGCGATCCGGTCCGGTTCCGTGAGGAGTTGGCGACCCGTCGTGGTGAGCTGCTCGGAAACGGTGTTGAGCCAGCGACGGTGGAGGAACTCCGCGACGTCGGCGGGGATTTCGGCCGCTGCCTGCTCCGATCGCGGTGACTTCTGCATCTCCTGCCACAGGACATCCTTGCCCAGCGTCGGCAGCCACTCGACGAGCAGCTGTACACGCTTCTGCTGCTCGGGCTGAACGGCGGCCGGGCCCGATCCCACCAGGGTCAGGGAGGCCCAGGGACAGGGAACCGCGGCGGCGAGGACGGCCCGGCGGGCGGTCAGGGCACCCATGGAGTGCCCGAGTAGGTGCACCGGGGTGCCCGGTTCCTCGCCCAGTGCCGTTGTCTGAGCGTGTACGTCGGCGGCCAGTTCGTGCTGCGCGTACGCCTTCTCGTCCGCCGGGCCGGGAGTTTCGTGCTGGCCTCGGCCATCGACCGCCACCGCGCGGTAGCCCGCCTCGCTCAGCGGCTGCAGCAGGGGCAGGAAGTCCTCCTTGCTGCCGATGAAGCCGGGCACGAGCAGCACGGTGCCGACGTGTGGGATGTCGGCGGGTGGGGCGCAGTCGAGGGCGGCAAAGGACCCTCGGTCGGTCTTCAGGAGTCCTGCGCGTGTCCGTGGGGGGAGGGCGAGGCTGGGGGGTCGGCTCATGGGAGGAGGGTAGAGGAGGAGAGGCCGACGTTCGCTCGGTGTTCGACTACGGCGCAGGGGCGTTCAGTTCCTGCCGGACCCGGGTGAGGAAGGCGCCGACCCGGCGCAGGTCCCGGTGCGGGGTGAGGCCGGAGACCAGCCGGAGAACGTAGTCGCGGGCACGGCAGGAGTCGACCCGCCGGAGGATGTCCACCGAGCGGTGTCCGAGGGCCAGGCTCTGTTCCAGGTCTCCTGCCTTGAGGTGGGCGGTGGCGACGACCACGAGCCGCATGCCCACCGATCGGGTGAAGGCGTTCGGCGCCATCGCCTCCGCCTGCTCGTGCCAGGCGAAACACGCCCGGGGGTTGTCGAGGTCGCGGTGAATCTCGGCGGCGTCGGCGGCGAGACGGGGGTGGGTGAAGAAGTCGAGCCACTCCGGTGCGCCATCGGGGCGTGCGACGTCGAGGAGATGCTCGGCGGCCGCGAGGGCGGTGCCGGCCGATCGGCCGTCGCTCGCGCGGGCGTGAGCGCGGGCCTCGATGAGTCGGGCGAACGCCAGGACACGGGTACTTGCGTGGTGCGTGGCCGGGCCGAGCGCGCCGTGGATCATGTCGAGCGCTGTGGCAGGACGGCTGTAGAGGGCGGTGTGCAGGGCCATGGTGGCCAGGACATAGGTGGTCGCGTCGGGATCGTCCGCCGCGCGCGCCCAGTACAGGGCACGGTCGAAGTGACGGCGGGCGACAGCGTGTCGCCCCGTGTCGAGCGCGGCCCAGCCGGCCAGGCGGGCCAGTTCGGCGCAGATCGAGCAGAGCTCGTGCTCGCGGGTGGGCGACAGGGGCCGGCCGAAGAGGGGGAGAGCCCACTGGTCGAGCAGATGGCTCGCGGCCTGGGCCTGGGCGCTGCCGCCGCCGTACCTGGAGTCGCCGTGCCGGACGGCCGCGACGGCGCGGTGCAGGGCCGCGATCTCCTCCCGGCGGACCTGGTGGCGGTCCGTTGGTCCGGACGGTTGCCCCGGGGGGGCGGCCGTGGTTGGGCAGGGCGGCGGCCAGGGTGGCGCCGCCCGTCGCGGAGAGCAGTATTCGACGGTTCAGACGGTTCATGGGACTCTTCCCGTCGGTCGGCTGTCGGCTGTCGGCTGTCGGCTCAGGCTGCCGTCGCGAGCTGCCCGGCCAGATCCCGTACGTCTTTCAGGTAGGCGACCACGGCCGGCTCGCGGCGCCAGGGTGCGAGCGACTCGGTGTAGATCTTCAGGTAGTCGAGTCCGCGGATGCTCTGGAGCCGGGCGAACAGCCGCAGGGACTCACCTCCCAGCCGCAGCGAGTGCTCCAGCTCGCCCGACTGGGCGTGGGCAGTCGCCAGGACGGACAGCCGGATGCCGCGCGAACGCGCGTAAGCGTCCCCGGGCATCGAGCCCAGGGCGTGCCAGGAGAAGGTGGACCGGGGATGCCCGAGGTCGCGGAAGATCTCCGTGGCGTCGGTGACGATCCGCTGCCGCGAGAAGAACTCGATCCAGGGGCGCTCCCCGACGCCCTCCGCCGCACCACGTTCCTGGAGCCGCTCGGCGGTCGCGAGACAGGAGGCGGCTGCCCGGGCGTCCCGCTGCCGGGCGTGGGCACGTGCCTCGATGAGCTTGGCGAATCCCAGCACGCGCGGGTCGGCGGTGGGGACCCGCTCGTAGGCGCCTTGCGCCATGTCGATGGCCTGGGAGGTGAAGCCCCGCATCAGCGCCTGCATGGCCATGGTGCTGAGCACGTAGGACCCGAGATGCACGTCGCTGCCCGCCTTGGCCAGCCGTAGTGCCTGGATGAAGTGGCGCTGGGCGACCTGGTGCTGGCCGGCGTCGAAGGCGGTCCAGCCGGCCAGTCTGGCCATCTCGGCGGTCACCGAGAACAGGTTGCGTCCGTCGCGCTCGGTGTACCGGCCGTCCAGTAGTGGAGTGACCCGTTCGTACAGATAGGCGGTGAGTGAGCGGGACTTCCAGGTCGCACCTCCGAACCGGGAGTCCCACAGCCGGGCGGAGTCGGCCGCCTCCCGCAGTTCCTGGATGTGTGACTGGTCAACGGTGATCCGACCGGAGGGGGGTGACAGGGGCTCGGTCGGGTTGACGAGCCACCGGGTCACCGGTTCGGAGAAGACCGAGACCACGAAGGGCGAGCTGGCGAGGAAGGTCCGCCGATTCACTGTGCTCCAATACGACGATGCTTCGGTGATCGCGTCGCGTTGGCCCCTGGGAAACTCCAGACCGGCGTCGCGGTCCAGATGACCCGGCCGCTCCATTCCGATCTCTCCCAGGCCGACCGGCCTGCCCAGCCCTTCGGACAACACCGCACAGATGTGCTGCGGCACGGGCCAGCGCGGGCGTACGCCACGCCGACACCAGTTGGCCACGGAAGTGTGCGTGTATTCACTGGTGGTTCCGTGCGACACGCAGATCTGATTGAGGCGGTGGGCAAGTCTTTTGTGACTGATACCGGATTCCTCGATCAAGCTCTCCAGCCGGACGTTTCGCTGCGGTCGGGATTGCTTCTCCGCGGCCACGTCAGTCACGTGCGCCCACCTCCTCCGAGGGCCGACTACGCGTGAACACCACTATAGAGGCGTTCAGTTGACGTGAGCGTCAGCCGCGATTCATGAGCCCCCCCATGAGCCCTGCCGAGGGTTCACGGTCGGCTGATCTCCTGATGAAAGACAACCCGGTTCCCAGAAAGGAGAGGATCGTGGGAAAGAACGGAAAGAGGAATTCCGTGCAGGTCGGGCAGGGACGTGCCAGGCGTTGGATGGTACTTACGGCTCGATGGTCCGCCACGTTGCTGTGCGCCTATGTGCCGTTGGCGGACCAGCTGGCGCCCCTGATGCCCACCCCACTGCTCAACATTCTGGCCCTGCTCGCCGGGTTGCATGCGCTTCTGCCGCTCGGCGGCACGCCGCCCGCGGTTCCTGCGAGGGAAGCCGCGTCGCCGGTCTGCCGTTCCGGCTCCGAGCGCTGGGCGCGCACCGCCGACACCTGCCGCCCGGTACGTGCCGCCGGTAGCCCATGGGCCGTCGCACGTCTCCGCGGCCGCAAGCGGCTCGACGGCCCGAGGCGTGCCGTACCCACCGCACGGAACGGGTGCACCGGCCACGGTGCCCGTACCGACTGCTCGAGAGGGCGGCGGACTGTCCCGAGTCGCCTCGGTCGCGGGCGGACGGACGGGGTCCCACGCACCGGGGGCCACGTTCGTCCCCACTCCGACGAGGGGAGCGTATGACCGTTCTGGGGAGGCACGTCACCTTCGCTCCCCACCCCACGTGACCGCCCGTCTCGCGCACGTCCCACGCCGGCGTCCGTACGGTGACGCAGCGTACGAGCCACGGCCCTGGCGGCCCACCTCCGCCACCGTGGCCCCCGAGTGTTACGGCCGAGTAGCTGATCACGTCCACTGACGTACATCCCCTTCGAGGACACCCGCAGGCACGGGGACCACCCGGTCCGCCGCCGACCCCCGAGGGGGCGGAAGCGGCGGACCGGACGCGGACCTCACGCGTCGAGCGCCACGCACTGCCGGAGCAGCGGTTCCAGGCGCAACTGTGTGTCCTCGCGGTCGAACACCTGGAAGGTGTCCAGGCAGGTGAAGACCCAGCGGGCCTCCTCCTCGTCGTCGATCTGGCAAGCGACGGCGGTCACGGCGCTCTCCACGTCGAACGTGCCCGCACCGAACTCCTTGGCCAGGGTGCGGTAGCCGGTCGCGAGCAGCGCGTTCGTGTAGACGCCGGTCGCCTTGGCGAAGGCGCGGGCGGCCGAGCGGTCGGTGAGCAGTCCGGCCAGATGGTGCAGTGCCTGGTCCGGGTCGCCGAGTTCTTCGTGCAGCCGGTGCGCCCGGTCGACCAGCAAGGGCCAGCCACCGGTCAGGGCGTGGAGCCGTTCCAGACGGTCGTCCGTGTGGAACATCTCGACCCGTTGGGCCCAGCCGCGCAGGCCGCGGTGGTCGTGGCGGCGCAGTGCGACGGGGGCGGCCGATGTCGGTTCCGCGCCCGTCAGCAGCGTGCGCCACAGGTCCATCTGTCCGGGATCGGTCACGATGACCACCGCGCGGGTGACTCCCGGTGTGTGCGGCAGCAGGGTCTCGGCCAGGTCGACGGCCTCGCGGCACGTCTCGGGTTTCGCCTCGTAGCTGGCGAAGTCGCTGATGACCACCCGCCGTTCCCGCGGACGTCCGCCGGTGAGCTCCTGCTTGTAGACGCTGGGCCTGCCGACGGGCGGCAGCTTCCAGTCGGCGATCCGGCCGGCGACCGTGCGCAGTGTGTCTCCCACGTCGGTGACGCCGGTGGCCGGTGTGCCCAGGACGATCCGCGTCTGGTTGGCGCGCTCGCCGAGGAGGTCGTCGAGCTGGGTGATGGTAAGCGGCGCGGGCCTGCCGTCCGGAAGGTCCGGCCGGCCCTCCTGCACGATGCTCTCCTGCAGTATGCAGTCCCGTTCGGCCCTCAGCAGCCGGGCCTCCACCTCGTGCGACGTGCCGATCATGCGCAGCGCGTTCGGTCCACGCAGGTGCCAGCCCTGGCCGTCGTTGTTGGGTGCCAGGATTCCCAGGCCCACCATCTCCGAGAGGTAGGCCCGGAAGCCCTCGGTATCGAGCTGCTCGAAGCCGTTGCGCCAGAAGGTCTCGCACTCCTCGCGCAGTTCGGCGTCGCTCAGTCGCATCTCAAGGCCGTGGTGCCGGGCGTGGTGGGCCAGCACGTTGGCGATGACGTCGTAGCGGTGGTCCAGGCTCAGCGTGTCCTTGAAGGCCGCCGAGATGCCGTCCCGGAGGTCGGTGTCCGACTCCACGGCCTCGATGTCGGCGGCTCCCACCGTGTACGGAGGGGCCTCGGCTCCACGCCGTGCGCGTTTGCGGTGCATCACCTCGACCAGCCTGTGCCCGAACATCTGGAGCAGGAACGGCTGGTACGAGCAGTAGCCCAGCACCCGGTTGACCAGGTCGACGTCGGCGAACTCGAAGCCGAGCGCCCGCATCGGCTCCACCAGGAGGTCGGCGGCGAACTGCGGGGCGAGCGGGCCGATCACCTTCGGCGTCTGCGCGAGGTGTCCGAACGGGCCGTTGCTCGCGAGCTTGGAGAACCGCTGGACGGAGTGGAGACCGGCGAAGACGACCTTGGCCCGGTCCTTGGTGTCGGATCCGAGTCCCTTGAGCTTCTTGGTCTGGTCGAACCGGGGGGCGTCCGCCTCGAAGAACTGGTCGCACTCGTCGAGCAGAATCAGCAGGCGGCGCCGGGAGTCCCCGTCGAGCCAGGCGCGGATCGCCGCACGCACACGCTCTGAGATGTCCTTCTGGGCTTTCCGGCCATGCGGCCGGCCCAGCACTCCGGCACCGGTCAGCTCACGGTCCAGGACGCTCCACAGGGCCTCGGGTCCCAGGGAGCTGCCCTTGCCGATGTTCTCCTGGTCGAGGTTGATGTACACCGCCTGGTGGTGTCCGCGGCCCTGCTTCACGAAGTGTTCCCCGGCGTCGCTGAGCAGCGCCGACTTTCCGAGGCCCCGGCCACCGAAGATGACCTGGGTGCCCCTGGGGTCGAGGATGCTCTTGCGTTCGGCGTCCCGGCCGTAGAACATCTCGCCGCCGATCCGGCCGCGCTTCTCCCGGATGTACGGGTTGACCCCGGAGAACGGCAGCAGTGTCTGCGTGGCCGTGCTGACCTGACGGTATCCACTGGCGGCGAGATAGGCGAGGGCCGCGTCGTCCACGACCAGCATCGGCCGCAGCCCGGCGGAACGGGCGGCGAGCTCGATGCGGGCCTCACGGCCGAGGGTGCCGAAGTAGACGACGAGGAGGCTGCTCGCGCTGGTGTCACGGGAGGCCAGGCTCATGACGACCTTGGCGGGTGGACGGCCCCAGACCATCAGGACGCTGAGGCTGCCGCCCTGCTCCTTGATCTGCGAGCCGAAGTCGGGTGCCTTCGCCCGGCCGTTGATCTCGACCTCGGTCACCTCGAAGAAGCGGTACTCGCGCCGGTGCGGCGACCGCTCGTCCAGCGGCTTGGCGCTCTTGGCGTCGTATCCCAGGAGTTTGAGGGCCGGCAGCAGTTGCCGCCGGGCGGAGATGTCCAGCCGGTCCTTCGGTTCCGTGGCACCCAGCTCACGCCACTCGTTGAGGGCGTCCGCCGCCAGTGTGGCCTCGTCGCTGGAGAGGTTCCCGTAGTCCAGCACAGGAATGGCCGGGTGCTTCCCGCCGGAGCGGACGAGTTCGACGAGGTCGGGGCCGATGCCCTTGGGCAGTCCGTCGGGCACTCCGGGAAAGAACTCCGTCAGATGGCTCTCGCCCGCCTCGATCTCCGGGACGGGCTCACCGATCTCCAGGAAGTAGACGAGGTCGGCCGCCGTGGCCAGGCCGCCGGTGTCCAGGTGGCGCAGCACCTGGTCCCGCTCGTCCGCCCTGAGTTCCAGGGCGTCGAGCCGGGCCCGGATCCGGTCGGTGGCCTGCTGCCGGAAGGCAGGCAGGTCCTCCCGCACCTCGTCCAGCGCCCGCCGTACGCCGAGCAGGTCGTGGGTGCCCGTGTCGTCGAGACACGCGCGGGCGTCGGCCAGCAGTTCCTGCAGTCGCAAGTCCTGGTCGTCAGTGACCGCTCCGTCGGCCTGGGCGCGGTGCAGCTCTCCGAGGAGTTCGTGGTGTGCCGCCTTCAGCTCCGTCCGCCTCGTGGCCTCCCGCAGCTCGATCTCTACGGCAGGAGGCGGTGCGAAGACCGCGTCCTGCGGGCCGGGCAGCTGCCCGCGGGCGGCCAGGTCCACGATCGTCCGTGCCGCCGTGAACGCGTCATGTGCCAGCCGTTCCGCGAGAGCGTCGGCCCAGCCGCGATGAACCGCTGCCAGGAGCCGTTCCAGTGGCGGACGCTCACCGAGCGTGTCACACACCTTCAGCAATTCCACGTCCAGGACGAGTCCGGGGTCCGCCCCGCCGCCGGGACGGGTGGTCCCGGTTGCTCCGGCCAGCAGGGCGAAGAGCTCCTCCATGGAGGTACGGGCAGCCCACGCGGCAGCGGCGGCCACGGGGCCCGAGCACCGTGCCAGCTGCTCCAGGTCCGTCAGCACGCTCTCCCGCCGGTCGAGCATCGAGCGGCGCAGGGAGGAGATCTCCTTGACCGCCCGCTCCCCGTCGGTTCGGTCACCCCGACGGGTCCCCTCCACGACCAGGCACCAGTCCTTGGCCAAATCGGCGACCCGCCCGACCAGGTGAACCAGGTCCTGTCGTCCCGATCCCTGGAGCGGTTTGCCGCTGGAGGAACGGTACTTACGGTCCATGCGGTCGATCTCGCTGTTGACCTCGGACAGCTTCGACAGGCGTTCGGCCTGGTCACGGACGTCCGGCAGGGCGTCACGGTCGTCCTCGGTCACGGCCGTCAGCAGCGAGCCCAGCAGCCCGCCGTCCGGAGCCAGCCAGCGCTTGGCGATCTCCGTCGCCCGTGCGAACCGTCGCCGCTGAGGCGCGAGGAGAGCTCGGCCCTGCTCACGCAGCTCTCGCAGCCGGGCCTCGGCCTCGGAGGCGTCGGCAATGACGAGCAGCGGAGAGGCGATCATCAGCGCACCGCTGAGGGCACGGTCCGCGACAGCAGTCGCGACCTCACCGAGCGATCCCGGAAGCCGGGGCACCAAGGCCTTGAGCTGGGCCCCCGCCAGGTGGTCGCCGGTCACCAAGGCCGTACGCAACAGGGCGGGAAGCAGGATCAGCTCGCTGCCGTCCACTTCGCGACCGGCGGAACCGCCGTGCTGCTGGAGCAGGTCCGCGACCAGTCGTGCGCCGTGGCTGTTGCCGGAGGTGAGCTGTGCCGCCGCGCCGGCCATCCGGAGCGCCGTGACCTGCGGCTCCGGTCGGCCCGACGCGCGTGCCACGTGGTGGGCCAGGCCGAAACGCCGCTCCACGACGAGGCGCGCCAGCGTCTGCTCGACCGAGGCCTCGTCGGCGTCCTGGTCCGCGTGAGGGTGTGTCGCAGGTGCCTTCTCATCATGCGGCACGTCGGAAGGGTCGGAAGGGGATACCGGTGAGGGCGCCGGGGCGGATCCCTGTGGGCCGTCACCGGCGGACTCCGTGATCAGGGAACGGGTGGCCTTGGGCGCGGCCCCGGCCGCGTCCGGCTCCACGTCGTCGGTTCCCCGAGCCCGGCCGGGTCGAGGCCCGACGGCGCTCCCGTCGGGCTGCTCGCCGGTCTCCTCAGCCCTTGTGGTCCGTGCGCTGTTGCCGTCCGGCTTCTCGGCCGGGCGATCGCCGTTCGCCACACTGTCGGCGGGCGCGGTGGCGTCGTCGGTCCCACCCTCCGTCCCGGCCGCGTCGGACGTGGCCGGCTCGGGCGTGGAACCGGCTTCCACCGGCTGCGTCAACGTCAGTTCGTGTGCCATGACCGCGGCCATGGCACACGCGGGCACTTGCACGACCCGTTTCTGCAGGGCAAGGATCTCCGCCGCGGAGTCCGTCCGCCGTCCCAGGCGGACGAGCTCGACGAGAGCGGTGAGGCCATCGGCCTCCTGCCGTTCCGTCTCCGCCCATGCCGGGGAGTCCAGCAGGCGGCGGGCTGCCATGCGTGCCGCCTCCGCGGCGGAGGCCGCTGGGCTGTCGGGCGGGCATCCGACGGTCAACAGTTCCCTCAGTGCCTCCCGTGACCGCAGGTCGCGCTCGCGTGCCGCCCGGTGCTCCTGCGCTGCCCGCACCAGGTCCTCAAAGCGAAGGGTGACCGAAGCGATGCCAACGCTGCGGAACGCGGCATCGGCGCCGTCGAAGATCGCTCCCAGCCCGGTCAATTGCAGTAGATCTCCCTCGTGCGGCAGGCGTCCGTCCTCGACCGCTTCAGCCACCCTGCGGGCGGCTTGCCGCGCTCGCGCCAGGGCGTCCTCCAGCAGTCGGCAGGCCTCCTCCGGTTCCGTCGGGTTCTCGGCCCGGGTCTCACCAGTCGTCGGCTTGGGCACGTCCTCTGCGGTGGCGGGGTTTGGCGCAACGGCGTCGGCAGCAGTGGCGCCCGCGTCCGTCCGGCCGGCTTCGGGAGCCCGCTCCCCCGCTGTCTCGGGTAGTGGTCCCAGGCCGTCGTCCGGGTCGCCGGGGGCGAAGCCCGGGTAGGCCTCTACCAGGGTCTGCGCCGTGGCACGGACAGCGGCGAGTCGGGTGGCATCCTCCTCATCCACCGACATGCCGAACCAGTCATGATCCGACATCCAGACGAGGATGCGGGCATCGGCGACGGAAGCGTTGCACCACGCGAATACGGCACCGCGGACGAGGGTTCCACCCCACCGGGAGACCGGGTCGGGGACGGTCTCGTCGTCCTGTGCGAAGACCGACCTGCCCACGTCGTTCATCACGGTGTGCGTGAGTTCCTTGACGCCGCAGACACAGGAGTTCTGCCGGGATTCGCGTCGCAGCCTGGCCAGAATGTCCCGACATAGCGCGCTGCCCGCCCGTCGCGGGGCCGCCATCCGGATTCCCAGTCGGCGCAGCAGATCCTGCCTGTGCTTCGGCGGGAGCGAGTTGAAGGCCAGTTCCACCATGCCGGCCGTGATGTCCTCCAAGGCGCCGGCGGCCGGGTGTTCGAGGGCGTTGAGCGCTGCGGCCAGAGCGCCGAGGCGCTCGGCCGACACGCCCTGCGGGGACAACGGCGGCCCCGCGACGACGTGGTACCGGTCCTGCATGAATGATGCTCCGTTCTGTGGCTGGTTCTGCGGATGGGGCTCACTCGGCGTCGAGGAGCTCTGGCAGCGGAAAGGAACGTTGGTGCCTGAGGGCGCGGGCGGGCAGCGGGATCAGTGACCACGCGTGTGCTGGGTGACGAACGTGTAGCCGTCGGGCAGGTCCCAGCCGTCCGCCTTGCCGAGCCTTCGGCAGTGTTCCCGGAAGGCGGCCCGCTGGGTTTCGCTCGGTGAGCGGCCCGGCAGCAGACGGCGTAGATGGCCGGGGACGAACTGGATGGTGCGCAGCCCTTCGGTGGCCAGCTCAGTGCCGCCCCAGGGGCGTTTCACGCGCTGGGGGACGGGACGGTAACCGATGAGCGGTATGGCCGGCTCCCCGCTGCGTGAGGGAAAGTGCGGTTGGCCGAAGATGTCACGACTGCCGAGGTCTGGTTCGAGAAGCCGTTCGGCAAGCAGTTCCACGACGGCCGTTTCCAAGGCGACGGCTTGTGACCGCGCTGGTCCGCGGCCGTACACGGCAATGGGCAGGTGTGCACGGTCCAGCAGAGCGTGGCCGTCCGGGGTGAGCAGTCCACAGCGGCGCACCGTGCGCATCACCAGTTGCTGGGGAGCGAGGCCCGCTGCCGTGTCACCCTCTCGATCGCTGCCGGGAGCGTCCTCACGGGTGAGTACACAAGGGTCGTAGCGGTGCTCGATCACCCGCTCGCCAACCTGAACCGGCTGTTCGAGCCGCATCGTGACCACGCGGATCACCTGCCCACCGCGGGACCAGTGGAGCCGGAGGATCAGTCCGGGGAAGAAGTCGAGAGGCCACCTCACTCCGGTGAGGCGTGGGGTGTCGGCGGTGAGCTCGGCGACGGTCTCCTGAACCGCCCGGTTCCCCTCCGGGTTTTCACCGTCGTGGTCCAGTTCGAGTCGAATGACGGGGCGCGGACCGCGGCTGCCCAGGATCTCCGCCACAACGCACGGGCGCAGCGGCAGACAGCAGCCGATGAGGTGTGCCAGGCGCAGCGGCAGTTGCCAGACGATCTCCTTCTCGTCGCTCCGCAGCAGCGCCCCTGGTCCAAGAGCGGCGTCGTCTTCGAGCGGCGAGTCGAGCGGCTCCGGTGCGGTCTCCGGCTCCGTGGACCGCACCGGTGCGGCTGCCCGGGTCGTCGTGGACGTCCACCCTCGTCCGGCCGGGACCAGGGGGTCGCCGGAATCGTCCGCGTCACCGCGACGACAAGAGCGCCAGACACCCCCTCCCTCGAAGGCGTCGTCGAGTGTGACCCGGGTCCCGTTGGGAAACAGACCCTGGTCGCTGTCCCGTTGCACGAAGTCGGCGAGAGCAACATTCGCCCGGCACACCGCCCTGGCGTACCCCACTCCTCGAAGCGCATCCCCGGCCCCGGGGAACGCGCGCAAGCGGGGCCCGACCGCCGTGTAGGCGGTGACCGGAGCGGTCAGGCCGTGCCGACGCCTCGCAGGAGAGGCGGCGCGTTCCACGGCCGCCGCGAGCGTCCTCAGGTCGTCGCCTCCCAGCGGTCCGGGGTCCCGCAGCCAAGCCGCGAGGGAGGTACGGGTCATGGCGTACGACCGCCACATGCGCAGCACCTCGCTGCGGGCGAGGACACGCCGCACGGTCTCGAGAAGGTGCAGCAAACCGGCGCGCAGCACGTCGTCCTGCGTGCTGCCCACCAAGTCCGCGAGGGAGACGGGTACGTACGGACTGAGGAGCTGTGCCCGTGCGGTCGTCAGCAGATAGTCGACGTAGGCGGTCAGATCGTCGTGTCGGGCTGCTTCCCGCGACGGGTAGTGGGCGTCAACGACGACATGGCCGTCCGCGTCGATCCAGCGACGGCGGGTGCGCAAACGGTGCAGCTGAGTGGGCGAAAGGCTCAGGGCCGGCCCGAAGGCCTGCGGATCCGGGACCAGAAGTTCGCGGCGCTGCGGAGATGTCTCCGCCCCGGGCTCGCCCGGCCCCTCGGCACCCGCCGGCGCCCCGGACACCCAGGCCGGTACGTCACCGAGGGAGCCGACGTCCGGGTGGGCGCCTTCCTTGTAGATGATCTCGGCATAGAGCGGATCCGATCCTGTGGTCACGCTCACCATGGCGCCGACCGGGAGTGCGGGCGCGCACTCGCCGAAGGTGATCACAGGGAAGTCGTCGAGGCGCAGCGGGCTGCCCCCGTAGCCGTCACCCTGGAGGTCGTAGCCGAAGTAGACGGCATTGAAGGCGACAGCGACGTGTACCGGTGCCGGGCGCGCCGCGACGACCGCTTCCAAGTACCGCAGCAGCCGTTCTTGTTCCTGGGCCGACGCGACGTCACGTCCCCTGGCCATGGCGGGCGTGAGCAGGGCATGCTCGCCATACGGACTCAGCACCTCGGTCATGCTCTCCGAACCTGCTCCGGCTGGCCCTCCACGCTCGTCGACGGCCACCGTTCCATGCGTATCCCCACCCATGACACCTCCGCCGAATGTGCCTCTTCGGGCACGACGCTCACACGCCAGCGTATGAGCGACCTGTTGATACCGTCAACGCGGTAGCGGCTAATCAGATTAATTAATTGTCAGTCGACTCGCTCATTCGCCCTCCGTGGCGCCGGCGCCGGGCGCACAACGGGGGTGGCGGTGTCGAGCGACAGCACGAAGGACGGAGAGGAACGGGGTCTCTACCACGACTTCGGCGCCTTTCGAACGCCGACGACGGCGGACTTCACGGCCGTTCTCACGGGTGGCCTCGTGTCTCCGGACACCAACGTGCTGCTCAACCTCTACCGGTACACCGAGCAGGCCCGCACCGACCTGCTCGGTGCGTTGGGTGCTCTCGGGAACCGTCTCTGGGTCCCGCACCAGGTGCTCACGGAATTCTGGGCCAACCGTGAGACAGCCATCCACAACGCACGCTCGGTCGGCGGTGCAGACACTCCGGACCTGGGCGAACCGCGTGTCGCTCAGCGAGGAGGGATTCGAGGACATTCGCTTCCGGATCACCGAGGTCGGTGAGGGCGAATGGCAGAGCATCACCCATGACACGAACGCCGATCCGGTGATCGCCGTGCTGGAACACGCGCTGACCGGCCGGGTGGGCGCGCCCTTCAGCTCGCAGGAAGTCGCCGCCCTCGTCGAGACCGGCAAGAAGCGGGTCAAGGACCGAGTTCCACCGGGATACATGGATGCCAAGAAGGACGGTGACGGCTCGCTCGGCGACTTCTTCGTGTGGGAACAGTTGCTGCGCAAGGCGTCCACACGTGGTTGCGACGTCCTCTTCGTCACAGCGGACGCGAAAGAGGACTGGTGGCGCAAGGAACGCGGCTTCAACCGCGGGCCCCGCCCGGAACTGACCGCGGAGTTGCGCGCGCGGGGCGGGGGACGGCTGTTTCTCCTGTCGCCGAAGCAGTTCCTGGAAATCGCGGCCCCCGTCCTGCGTCTCAGCCTCCGGGCGGGCTCGGTGGAGGACATCGAGCGGGTGGAGCGCATCGAGGCCGAGGCCGGCGGCCATGTGGAGGCGGCGGTGGTCTATAAGATCTGCGACTACGATGCCGACCGCAGCCTGAGGGGCTTCACGAAACCCGTCACGCGGATCAGCGGCAATCTGCAGGAACAAGGGGTCGTCCAGGAATCCGCCGTGCAGGTCCTCGCCGCCGAGTACGACAACGGCCCCGGCCGTGCTTCCGGCTTCGCGGTCCATCCTCTTCTCGTTCCGCTCATCAACGACCTGGCGGACGACGAGGAGTGGCGTACACGCTGCTCTCCCCACGAGGCCGGCTCAGCCGAACCGGACCCACGTAGTGTTTCGCTCGGAATTCTCTGTTGGGGGAGCGATGACGAAGAGCGAGGAGCAGGCGCGATACCCGGAGTTCCGGCTGCGGCTGCCGAACGGTGGACCCTACGCGCGCGGACGCGTGCTGCCGTCGAAAGGGATGAACGGCAGTCCGAAGTTCCTGGTACTGGCCGGTTCGCCGGTGCGGCGGGAGACGTTGCCGGGTACCGGGTCCTATGCGACGGCGCAGCGGGAGGCGCTGATCGAGGAGGGTGCCATCCGGGAGTCGGAGCGCTGGCCCGGCTGTCTGGAGACCGTCCGGGACATCGAGTGCAACTCCCCCTCGGCCGCCGCCTCGATCGTGGCCGGGCGCGGCTCGGACGCCCTGTCCGAGTGGCGTACGGAGGAGGACTTCCCGCTCGTCGACTACCTCGGTCACTCCTGGCGCCCGCCCCGCAAGGCATGGCTGGTCCGTGGCTCCAACGTGGCGGGACGCGATCTCGTCAAGCGCCTGTGGCTGTCCGACGGTCTGGTCACCCTTCCGGCGACGCATCTGCCGTCGATCGACGAGGACGACCCCACCAAGAGTGCGCTGCGCAGGTATGTCCAGGAAGGCTATGACGCCGCTGCCTCCTACAGCCAGAAGCAGGCGATGGTCGACGAGCTGCACTACTTCCTGACCCAGATGCGGCCCGGCGACACCGTCTGCACCATTTCCGGCGGTCTCCTCTACGTCGGTCTCGTCGACGGCGGTGCGCAACGGGTCGACTCCGAGGGCGGCCTCACCAGCCTGCGCCGGTCAGCCGCCTGGAGGCGCGAGGGCGTTCCCTACGACGAGTTGCCGGAGGCGTTGCAGCAGAAGCTGTCCGTGCAGCACGACGTTATCGATCTCACCGCTGTTCTTCCGCTGATCGACGGGCTGGGACGAAGCGACGAGGAGCTGGCCGAGGAGGCCGAGGCGGCTGACCGCGATCCGACCACCGAGGTGCCGGCGATCGTCGCGCGCCGTGACCCCGAGCTGCCCCTGCCGACGGCCGAACTCGCCGCCGCCCTGCTGGTGCACGACACGGCGTGGCTGCACGAGGTGCGTGAGCTGCTCGTCGATGAGCGGCAACTGGTCTTCTACGGTCCGCCCGGTACCGGCAAGACGTATCTCGCGCTGAAGCTCGCCGAGTTTCTGGGCGGCGGTCCCGAGCAGGTCAAACTGGTGCAGTTCCATCCCTCGTACGCCTACGAGGACTTCTTCGAAGGCTTCCGTCCGCAGGAGGACGTCGAGACGCGGCAGGTCGCCTTCCGGCTCACCGCGGGCCCACTGCGCGAGCTCGCGGACCTCGCTTCCCGGGAGGGCAATCGGCACATCCCGCACTTCCTGATCATCGACGAGATCAACCGCGCCAATCTGGCCAAGGTCTTCGGCGAGCTGTACTTCCTGCTGGAGTACCGCAACAAGTCGGTACGCCTCACCTACTCCGGTGACGACTTCGCGCTGCCGCCCAACCTGTTCGTCATCGGAACGATGAACACCGCCGACCGGTCGATCGCCCTCGTCGACTCCGCGATGCGGCGGCGGTTCGCGTTCATGGAGCTGTCGCCGCGTACCGAGCCGACGAGTGGGCTGCTGCGTCGCTGGCTGCGGCGGGAGGGCAAGGACCCTGAGCCGGCGGATCTGCTCGACGCGCTCAACTCGCGGATCGACGATCCGGACTTCCACGTCGGGCCCTCGTACCTGATGAAGAAGGGCGTCTACCGGGAGGGCGGTCTGGAGCGGACTTGGCGGACGAAGATCCTGCCGCTGCTCGAGGAGCACCACTACGGCGAGAATCTGGACATCGTGGCCCGGTACGGACTGACCGCGCTGCGAGAGTCACTGTCATGACGGCTACCGGAGTGGGCTCCCGCCAGGGTCCGGCCACGGTGGAGCTCCCTACGGGTGTCGAACTGGTCGAGTACGCGACTGCCGTCGGCCTGGCCCTGCCCGACGGCGTGGGCCGCGCCCTGGCCGCCGGTGACATCGTCGATGCGGCGCCCGACCCGTACACACCCGGCCGGTGGTCGTTGCGGGCCGGCAGCAAGGTCGGGGCGGTGAACGTCACCGTGCCGGGTGTGCGGGAGCCGTTCACCGTACGGGTGGCCCCCAAGGTGCCGATCGCGCGGCTCTTCTTCCTGCTCGGCTACAGCCTCGACGCCAAGGGGGCCTGGCGCGACGGGGAGGTGGATGTGGCCGAGTACCGGGACCTGGTCCCCGCGCTCGCCCACGCCCTGGAGCGGCAGACCGACCGCGCACTGCGCCAGGGGCTCCTGCAGGGCTACCGGACCACGGAGGAAAGCTCGCTGGTTGTCCGTGGTCGCATCCGGGAGGCCGATCAGGTCCGCCGGCGGTTCGGTGCCATGCTGCCGGTGGAGGTGACGTACGACGAGTTCACCACCGACATCGCCGAGAACCGCATCCTGCGCACGGCGGTCGAACGAATGCTGCGGCTGCCGGGCGTCCCACGCGACGTGCGGCGCGGGCTGCTGCACCAGCGTGTCCGTCTGGCCGACGTGACGCCCGTCGTACGTGGACAGCCGACGCCCCGTTGGCGGCCGACGCGGCTCAACGCCCGCTACCGCGGCGCCCTGCGTCTCGCCCAGGCGATCCTCGACGGCGCCTCGGCCGAGCACGCTCCCGGCGGGTTGCGGATCGACGGGTTCCTGTTCGACATGAACCAGCTCTTCGAGGACTTCGTGACCGTCGCCCTGCGCGAGGCGCTGCGCGGCTCGGGAAGCGTCGCCAGGCTTCAGGACAGCCACCATCTCGACGAGGCGTCGGCCATCCGCATGCGGCCCGATTTCGTGCTCTACGGACCGGACGGCGTCCCGTGCGCGGTGGCGGACGCCAAGTACAAGGCGGAGAGACGGGGCGGCTACCCGGATGCGGACCTGTACCAGATGCTTGCCTACTGCACCGCCCTCGGCCTGGAGGACGGACACCTGGTGTACGCGAAAGGCAACGCCTCGCACGCCGCCCATCGGGTACGGCACGCCGGTATCGTGATCCATCAGCACGCGCTCGACCTGGACCAGGAGCCGGCGAGGCTGCTCGCCGACATCGCTCAGGTCGCGAGTCGGATGAGGGCCGGCTGACGCGACCGCGCCGGGGCGGCGCCGGCACCGCGCCCGTATGATCGACCACGCAGTGTCAGTCCGGGGTGGGGAGTGCGCGTCGTGCCGCAGCTTGCGTTTGCCAACAGCTTCTGGGAGAGCTACGACGCTCTCGAGAAGCCGGTCCGGAACGGCGTTCGCAAGGCGATGCAGAAATTCCAGCAACTCTCCGTGCCGGAGCTGCAGCAGGACAAGGGCCTGCATCTCGAGTCGGTCGAGAAGGCCGCCGACCGCCGTATGCGGACCATCCGCATCAACGACTTCTGGCGGGGCGTCGTACTCGCCCCGGACGATGGCAGTGACGTCTTCCTCCTGGTGAATGTGGTGGCTCATGACGACGCCTACACCTGGGCCGCCAAGCGCCTGTACACCACCAACTCGGCGACGCGCGCGCTGGAGGTCCGCAACGTACGGGCTATCGAGCAGCTGACCCCACAGCTGGAGAAGGCAGCCGCGGCAGCCGAATCGCTGCTGTTCTCCAAGTACTCGGACACCGTGCTGCGCGAGCTGGGCATCGACGACCAAGTACTGCGGGCGGTGCGCACGATCATCGACAAGGCTCAGCTGGAGGCCTTCGGGACGCTGCTGCCGGAGGACCAGTTCGAGGTGTTGCAGTACCTCGCCGAGGGATTCCCTCCCGAGGAGGTGTACCGGGACGTGGTCGCCGTACGCCGTCCCGTCGATGCCGGGCCGGACCCGGACGAGACGCTCGCGGCCGTCATCGCCAACACTCGCAGTCGGATCACCCTCGTCAGCGGCCCGGACGAACTCGCCGACATCCTCGAGAAGCCGTTCGCGGCCTGGCGGGTGTTCCTGCACCCGTCACAGCGCCGTGTCGCCTACCGGGTGTCGTACGGCGGTCCGGTGCAGGTCACCGGTGGCCCCGGCACCGGCAAGACGGTCGCGGCCCTGCATCGGGTCAAGCACCTGCTGAACCGTTCGCCGGACACCCGGGTCCTGCTCACCACCTACACCAACGCACTGGCCGCCTCGCTCCGCGAGAACCTCCGTCTCCTCCTGGACGGGGACGCGTCCATGGTCGAACGGGTCGAGGTGACCACCGTCAACGCGTACGCGCACGGTGTCGTGACCCGCCTCGACGGCAAGGTCCCCTCCCTCATCGGTGACCGGGAGGAGCGCCAGGTGTGGCAACGGGTCGTCAGGAAGCTCGGGTTGCCATGGACGGAGCAGTTCCTCGCGCAGGAGTACCGGCATGTCGTACTGGCCCAGGACCTGCGCACCCTGGAGGCCTACCGCGCCGCTTCCCGGCGCGGCCGCGGCAGTGCGCTGTCACCGGCCCGGCGCGAACAGCTGTGGCCCGCCGTCGAGCTGTTCGAGTCGATGCTGCGCGACCGCAATCAGACGACGCATCTGAAGGTGTGCGCCCGGGCCGCCGAGCTGCTGGCGACGTCGGCGCCGACGCACGACCACGTGGTGGTCGACGAGGCGCAGGACCTGCATCCGGCCCAGTGGCGTGTGCTGCGGGGCGCGGCGGCGCCCGGCAGCGACGACCTGTTCCTCACGGGCGACCCGCACCAGCGGATCTACGACTCGAAGGTGTCGCTCGGTTCGCTCGGCATCGCGGTGGCCGGTCGCACTCACCGGCTGCGCATCAACTACCGCAGCACGGAGGAGATCCTCGCCTGGTCGACGGAGATCCTGAGCCCGGTGTCCGTCGACGATCTGGGTGGCGAGGGCAGCGACACTCTCGCCGGGTACCGTTCGCTGCTCCACGGGCGCAGGCCGCAGGTGGAGGGGCACGGATCGGAGCACGCGGAGGTCGCGGCGCTGGTGGAGCGGGTTCAGGACTGGATCGCGCGGGGGATCGATCCGTCCGAGATCGGCGTGTGTGCCCGGTTCAACGTCTTGCTGGACAAGGCGTACGACAGGCTGGCCGCAGCCGGGGTGCCGGTGGTCCGGGTCAAGGACGGTCCGGGGTCCGACGCGGACGGGGTGCGTCTGGCCACGATGCACGCCATGAAAGGGCTGGAGTTCCGTTGCGTCGCCGTCCTCGGTGTGACCGCGGGGGCGGTGCCGTTCGCCCGCGAGGTGACGCCGGACGCCGTGGACGCCTTGCAGCACGAATCCGACCTGCTCCGGGAACGCTGCCTCTTGTTCGTGGCCTGCACCAGGGCACGTGAGGCCCTGGCCGTCTCGTGGAGCGGGGTGGGCAGTCCGTTCGTGCCGGATGCCTCGTGACGGAAGCATCACTTCCGTGGTTGCAGAGCCCCGTTGCCGATGCCGTCGCGGGCCAGCTCGGCCGCCTGCCGGCTCAGCTCGGTGATCCGCCGTGACCGCTCCTCGAACTCACGCAGCCTGCGGAAGGCGGCGCCGTAGCGGCGCTGCTCGGTGATGTCCATCTGCGGAATGCGGGCTCCCTTGCTGTCGAGCCGGAAGGTGCCGCTGGCGCTCGTGGAGCGTCGGGTGTTGGACGCGCTGCGCAGGAAGCCCCGCAGGAAGTCGGTGTCGAGCTGTTCACTGGTGGAGACGGGATCCACGTCCCCGTACTCGAGCAGTCCGGCACGCGCGAGGTCGGCGACGCTCACCGACGAGCCGTCCAGGACGCCGGAGCCCTCGCTCGCGACCAATTCCGGCAGCAGCTCGGCCAGCTTGGCCACCTGCTCGGCCAACTCCGCGCGGACGGCCAGGTACTCGGTCGCGTAGTCGCGGTGCGACTCCTCCACGTGGCGTCCGGGCGTCAGGTCGACCGTGTCGTCGAGGAGGTCGATCAGGGAGACGTCGGCGATCTGCTCGGTGGCCGGCTCCAGGTCGGCGTCCGGATCGTTCGCCGTCAGGTCGATCATGCGGACGCTCGTCGCGGCATCGCCCGCGGAAGGCGGGCGGCGCAGGTGCCAGAGATGCACGGGAAGTGCGTGCGAGGCGGCACTGCCTGCCGGAAGAGCGGTGACCTGGGTGAGGACACCACGCCGTACCAGTTCGGCGCGGATACGCCGACCGGCCTTGCGGTAGGCGACCGAGGCAGGCATGACCATGACCACCCGACCGCCGGGAGCGGTGTGCGCGTAGGCGTGCTGCAGCCAGGCGAGCTCACCTTCGGCACGTGAGGGCGTACCCAGCTCCCAGCGGGAGTCGAGGAGCAGTTCCTCGCGCCCCCAGTCCGCGTCCCCGACAGGGGGGTCGCAGACGACGAGGTCAGCCCGGACGTCCGGCCACTTGTCGTCCCGCAGCGAGTCCCCGGCTACGACCTCCACCCCGGTGCGCCCCGTCAGCTGCGCGCGCACTTGGGCGAGCCGGGCGCTGTCCGCGTCCGACTCCTGACCGTACCGCCTCGGCCCGCGTTCCGGACCGACCGCGAGCAGCAGCGTGCCGATCCCGCACGCCGGGTCGAAGACCGTGGCGTCGGGTGCCACCGGGCCCGCGAAGTACCGAAGCGCACGGACGATACGAGGCGAGGTGACCTGGTCCGATCCGGCCCTGCGTACGGAGTCCGTGAACCGTTCCGCGAGTGCCTCCACCACCTCGCCTTTCGAGCCACTACCGGCGAGAGCACGCGCCAACCGGGCGATCTCGTCCGGCAACGATCGAGCAGCCCGCGCGTCGTCGGCGGCGGCGAGCATGTGTGCGACCGTTGCTACGCCCCGGATCATGTCGTCGCCGTACTGAGCCCGCAACGCCTGCCAGAGCTGTACTTCTTGCGAGACGTCCTGCCCCTTCCGCTGCTTGTTCAGCCACGTCTGCACGTCGGCGAGGGCGAAAAGAGGGCTGTTGACACTGCCACCGACCGGCACGGGGAAGTCGTCATAGCGCCGTCTCCAGTTGGAGACGGCGGCGCGCGTGACGCCCGCCAGCCGGGCGATCTCGGAGCCGGTGACCATGGGTCCGGCCGGGGTCGCGGGAGTGTCTGCCATAGTACGCAACCGTACACAGCGCCTACCCGAGCTTCAACGATTACCTTGTTGACCGCGCTAACACAGACGGTGACGAATTCAGTGACGGATTCCGTGGCGACTGCCCAGCGCCCCCAGCAACATCGGCAACGAAGCATGCAGCTCCCGCTCCCAATACGCCCAGCCGTGGGTGCCGGGTCCGTAAAAGTTGGTTGTCAGGTGCCGTGCCCCCACCCGCCGCAACTCCTCCGCCAGCGCCAGATTCTGCCGCTCGAAGTCCGCCTCCAGCGCGCTCACGCTCCCCGGCGCGTCCAACGGCCCCGTCGTCCCGTCCCCGCAGGACAGGTACACCGGGATGGAACGGAGTCGCTTGGCGAGGTGGAATGGGTCGTGGGCCTCCCAGATGCGGCGTTGGGCGACCGGGTGTCCCCACACGCGCAGGGGGTCGTTGTTCTGTCCGGCGAAGAAGCCCAGGATGCGGTTGACCGACTCCTCGTTGAGGAGGGGGTGGGCCGAGCCGGAGTAGGAGGCGGCGGCCTTGAACATGCCGGGGTGGCGGGCGGCGTACAGGAGGGCGCCCTGGCCGCCCATCGAGAGGCCGGCGACGACGCGGTCGCGGCCGGCGCCCCAGTCGCGTTCCAGGAGGTGGCGCAGTTCCTTGGTGTGGAAGGTCTCCCAGGCGGGGTCGCCGCCCCGGCCGTGGTTCCACCAGTCGCTGTACCAGCCGTTCCAGCCGGCCTCCGGCATGACGACGAGGACGTCGCGGAGGGCGTCGGTCTCCGCGACGTCCGTCATCGCGGTCCACGACGTGTAGTCGCCGCAGCAGCCGTGCAGGAGCCACAGGGTCGGCCAGTGCTGTCGGCGTCGGTCGTGGGGGTTCCAGCCGTCGGGGGTCAGGAGGCGGACCTTGACGGTGCGGCCGCCGAGGGCCGTCGAGCGGACCGAGAGGTCGACCTGGCGGTCCGCGACCTGGGTGACGGCTACGGCCTCCGCGCCGTGGGAGGGGCCGGAGGAGTGGGCTGCCGCCAGGGCCGGAGCGGTGGGGCTCAGGGTGGCGAGCAGTACGGACAGGACGAGTAGGACTCGGGTTCGTAGGGCTATTCGTAGTGTCAGGGCGGTGGGCACGTTCGCGAACACGGCGGCTCCCTGGGTGGGTTGCGGGTCTCGCGTGCGGGGCGGGGGTCGGTCGGCGTCAGTGGTGCTGCCTTCGGGGCAGGATCAGTAGCGCGTCGCCGACCGGGCGTTCGCCGGCTGCGTCGGACGGGTCGTTGATCACCGTGCCGCCTGTCACCATCGTCGTGGAGCCGCCGCCGTCCAGGTTGGCTGCGTCGCGCAGGCCCAGGGACTTCGCGACCTCGGCGCTCTCGCCGATGCTCAGGCCGAGGGACTCGGTGCTGCGGCCGTCGGCCGTGACGAGGACGGTCCGGCCTGCCGCGTCCACGCCGGCCAGCGTGCGCGGGTTGCGCTTGTGTACCCAGCCGTAGTACCAGCTCGGGTCGTCCGGGTGGACCATGCCGTCGGTGGCGGGGGTGACGTGCAGGCGTCCGTCGCGGACCAGTTCCGGGCCCGCGTTCAGGATGTCCGTCTTGGGTGTGGGCTGGACTCGGTGGCCTCGTTCATCCAGGAGGGTCGTGGTGATGCGGAGACGATCGCCGGTGTGTGCGAGGGCCGTCAGGTCGGCCACGCGTCGGCCGGTCGCCTGGACGGAGCTGCCGCCGGGCGGAAGGGTGCCGCCTCGGGGTGACCGCAGTTCGACCACCCGGTCGCGGGCGTCGAGTACCGCTTCCACTCCGTGGCCGGGTGGTGTGGTGTCGCCGTACTCGGGAGTGAAGGTGATCAGTTCGTCGGGATTGGTGCAGGTCGCGTCGTGGAGGGGCAGGGATGTCGGAATGTCGCCAGGGGTGCCGCCGCAGTTTCTGATCAGGCCGGGGACTCGGTTGACGCCGTTCAGGGGCAGGGAGGAGGCGCCTGCGCTGACTCGGCCTCGCCAGGTGAGGCGGGTGACCTGCGTGCGTCTGCCATTGTCGTGGAGCACGAGGCCGGGGCGTCCGGCGACGGGTTCGCTCAGGAGGCGGCCGTCGTAGACGCCCACGCCCGCCGGGTCGCCGGGGGCGCCCGCCTTGGGGTCGAGCACGAAGAAGCCCGCGTTGACCGCCGCGGTGGCGCCGGCCGCCGTGGACAGGTCGCTGGTTGTCTCGCGGTTCTCCAGGTCGGGGCCGTACGACGCGTCCAGGCGGCCGCGGAACTTGTGCGGGTCGATGGTGAGCACGTCGATGTGCCACGGGCCGCGGGCGTCGGTGTCGCCGTCCCAGCCGGTGTAGACGGCGGATCCCGTGTGGCCTGCCGACCTCAGGCGTGTTCGCTCGGCGGTCGCGGCGGACTGGGAGTCGAACGTGCCGACGCGGACACGCCAGCCGAGGGGGCCGCCCACGTAGTCGGCCGTGCGCGGTGTACTGACCTGCTCCGCGCGGGCCTCGAAGCCCTTGGCCCTCAGCTCGGTGGCCAGTTCGTCGGCGCTGGCCCGGTCCTTGAGAGTGGTGGGCGGAGCGTCAGGGTCCGGTGAGGTCTCGCCGCCGGGGATGGAGACCTCGACCGTCCAGTGCAGGGCGGAATCGGTGGTCTCGCCGCCGCCTCTCACGATACGGGTGAGGGTGACGCCGGGTTGGAGGGTTGTGGTGGTGCGGGTCTCGGTCAAGTCGGCGGGGCCCAAGGGGAGCGCGTGCCGAGTCGGCTGAGCGGCCAGGGAGGACGCCTGGGACGGCAGTGCGCCCGCCGTGACAAGGACGCCGAGGACGGCAGCCGCGCCGCACAGTCTCTTCTTCATCTGCACCTGCACCGCCTGGGAGGGATGGGCTCGCGGGGACGGACCTGATGGATGCGCTCGATGACCTGGGGTGGGGCGACGCTCACTGCACAAGTAGTGGCCCGTTCGAGCGCACCGTCAAGGCCGCGACCTTCTCCGTCAGAGCCCGGCGACCGCCTCGGCGAACGTGCCGACGACCTTGTCCCCCCGTAGGACGGCGCAGCTCACCGCTCCCCTCGCCGCTTCCTCCTGAGCGATCAGTACGTCGGGCACAGTGGACTCGTAGAAGCGCAGGTAGCCGATCGCTCCCCTGCTCGTCGTGCGCGCGCCCAGCCACTCCACCAGCCTTCGGAGGTCGTCGAACTCGTCCGGGTGCACTTCCTGTCGCACGGTCAGAGACCAGCCCCTCTCGTTCGGGCACAGCTCTCCCACCAGGGCGCCTTCGATGCGATGCGCCGGTCCTCGGGCGTTCAAGAGCGGGTCGTCGTACGCGTCCCCGTCGTACGGGCCGTTCTCCTGGCCCAGGTGCCAGTGGAGCAAGTCCACTTCCTCGCTCGGGAGGGAGTCGGGCAGGTTGAGCGTGAGCTGGAGTTCGTAGAGGTCGGCCATGGTCGTCAGGCGACGAGGCCGGCCTCCCGGCGTCCGTCGGGGACCTCGTTGTCAGTGGTCGCCGATAGATTCGATCTCGTTCCGCCGAGGTGGCGTGAACACCCCCTTCGCCTGCATGGGAGATGGTGCGTTGTCGGTCTGGGAGAAGTCGAGCACGGCGCGGGTGGTGCCGTCCGCACGGCCGCGGAAGCTCGCCAAGGTGCCGTTCGTCGAGTTGGCGGACGGGCGGTTGCAGGGTGTGGTGTCCAGTGGGTCGGACATCGGGCGCGTGTACGTGTCGTCGGTCGCGGCGGGGTCGTACGCGTACGCGTGCAGTACCAACAACAACCGTCCCTGCGGCGGGGCGCGCGGCACGTTCTGCAACCACATCCGGGCGCTCGTCGGTGAGGCCGTGTTGCAGTACGGGGCCGAGCGTGTGGGCCGGTATCTGAAGGTCGACGCCGAAGAGGCTGCCGACGCGCATGTCCTCACGTCCGCCATGACGGCCACGCGGCCGGGGGCGGATGACGACTCGGCTGCGGCGCAGGTGTTCAGCCGGTTCCTGCGGCACCTCGCCTACCTCGAACTACCGGCTAGTACCGACCCGTTGCCGGGAATGCAGTGGTTCCCGACCGGCGGGGCGGTGGCGGCCTGATGCGTGCTGATCTGCTTGCCGATGTCGTGGACGGGCTCGACGAGGCGCTTGCCGCGGTGGACGGTTTCGACGCCGTCCTCGTGGGTGGGCTGTTGCGTCCGCAGCCCGGGCAGGCCGGGGGGCTGGCCGGACTCGCGGACGCCGTCGCAGGGACGCCGCTCGCGTCGCGGGTGGCCGAGGCCGCCGACAAGACGGCTGCCGGGACCGGTGACGAGGGGCACTTCGTCGCGCTCGCCGCGGCTCGTACGGCGCTGTTCGGGTCCGTGCACGACGCGCTCGTCGCCCGGGTGGAGGAGGCCACCGGGTGGTCGGGGGCCGTGGCTGACGCGGGTGGCGGCTCGGTCGCCGGTGAGGAGCATGCGGGCAACCTGCGTGCCGCCGCCCGCAGTTGGCTGTGTGATCTGGCGCGGGCCGGCTGGCAGGGCATCGATCACGAACTCGTCGGCGGGGCCGCGTCCGTGGTCTCCGCGATGCTGCCCGACCCGGCGCTGCGTCGGCTCGCGACGCTCCTCGACGGGTTCGCCGCCGAGCTGGCCGCGTCCTGCCCCGGGGCGTCCCTGGAGCGGGTGCCGGTGCGTCGCTGGGCGGATCTGTGGTCGCGGGCCCTGTTGCTGACGCTGCCCGGGGCGGGCTCCGCGCCCGCGGTGGGCGAGGTGAGCGGGCGTCTGCTGCCGCTCGGCGTCGACGTCCAGGAGCACGCCACCGCCGTTCAGGCGCAGGTGCACGCGGTGTTCGAGCCGGCGGACGGGGGTGCGTCGCGGCTGGTGCGGGCCTCGGTGTCCGCGCCCAAGCCCGACACGGTCGTCGGCGCCGGTCTGTGGCAGTTGCTGCGGCCGCACATGTCCCTGCTGGGGGCCGTGAGCGAAGGACGCTCCATGGAGCTCGACGCGATGCCGGTCACCGCCGAAGGTGACCTCATATGGGACGACGCCCGCGCCCGGGCAGGCGAGCCCGCCGACGCGTTCGTCACCGCCCGGGTGGCTTTGCCGGCCGCCGCCGCGTTCGCCGTCTCGCCGCTCGACCGGCATCCGGCCCGGATCGCGGTGCCCGTCCTGCTGGAGGGGTACGGCGTGGAGGAAGCCGAGGGGGACGGCGGGCTCGTGTTCCAGGTCGCCGGGTGCCGTGTCGGGGTCGATGCCGGCCGGGTGCCGGCCGCCGGGCCGCTGACGCCGGAGGTGGTGGCCTCGTCCGGGGCCTGTCTCGGGCTGCTGCGCTGGGACGCCGGGGCGTTCCGGATCCAGCCGCTCGCCGTCGAGCGGACCGTGCGGAAGAAGGCCGTCGCCGTGCACGCCGGGGCTTGGGCCGGGGGCACGACCGACAAGGCGGGGGTCCGGGCCGAGAAGGCCGCCACCGACGCCGTCAAGGTGCTGCGCGAACGCGCGGGGAAGCTGCTGCGGAAATGACCCACCAGACTGGCGAACACGGAGCGGGCGCGGACGCCGCGGCCGGCGTCCCCGACCCGAACGACAACCGTCGGCAGGTGCTCTACTGGCGTCTACTCGCCCGGCTCTTCGACCACGAGGAACAGCCCGCCCTGGAGTCGGCGAGTCTCGCCGTCGTCGAGGACATCGGTCTGCCGTCCGCCCTGCTCGACCCGGGGGCGTCCGTCGGCTCCGTCGTGCAGCGGCATCCGGAGCTCGCCGCCGAGTTCGACGGGTTGATGACGCCCGAGCCGGAGGAGGACGGTGGGCGTGACCGGGCCGCCGAGGTGCGGCGCGCGGCGCTGGCGTCCAAGGTGCTGCTGAATGTCTTCGCCTCCAGTCCCGGTACGGTCACCGCCGAGCAGCTGGCCCGCTGGCAGTCCGACGCCGAGTGGCTGGAGCGGGCCCTCGGCTGCCGGCCCGGGGAGCTCCGGGGCGGGCGGGGCGGCGCGGGACGGGCGGGTGCCGGGGGCGGTGGCGGTGTCAGTCCGACGGGCACCGGTGTCGGCGGGCCCACGCCCGACCTGAGCCGCCTGATCCCCGCGATCGGCCCGGAACTCGGCTCCATCGAGGCAGGTCTCGTCAAGCGCATGCACCTGCGTGAGGTGCTGGCCGATCCAGCGCTGGCGGCGCGGCTGACGCCGAGCATGTCGCTGATCGAGCAGTTGCTGCGGGACAAGGACAATCTGTCCGGGGTGGCGCTCAGCAACGCCAAGGCGTTGATCCGGCGTTACGTCGACGAGGTCACCGAGGTGCTGCGCACCCAGGTGGAGAAGTCCACGGTCGGCGAGCTCGACCGGTCCGTGCCGCCGAAGCGGGTCTTCCGCAACCTCGACATCGACCGCACCATCTGGAAGAACCTGACCAACTGGAGCCCGGAGGAGGAGCGGCTCTACGTCGACCGGCTCTACTACCGGCACACCAGCCGCAAGACCACGCCCCAGCGGCTGATCGTCGTCGTGGACCAGTCGGGGTCGATGGTCGACTCGATGGTCAACTGCACCATCCTGGCGTCGATCTTCGCCGGGCTGCCGAAGGTGGACGTCCACCTGATCGCGTACGACACGCAGGCGCTGGACCTCACTCCCTGGGCGCACGACCCGTTCGAGACGCTGCTGCGCACCAAGCTCGGCGGCGGCACCGACGGAACGGTCGCCATGGCGCTCGCCCAGCCGAAGATCGCCGAGCCGCGCAACACCGTGGTGGTGTGGATCTCCGACTTCTACGAGTGGCGGCACCAGGAGCTGTTCGACAGCATGGCCGCCGTTCATCGCTCGGGGGCGAAGTTCATACCGGTCGGGTCGGTGACCAGCTCCGGGCGCGGCAGCGTCAACCCGTGGTTCCGGGAGCGGTTCAAGGACCTCGGTGCGCCGGTGATCTCCGGCCACATCAAGAAGCTCGTGCACGAACTCAAGACGTTTCTCACCTGATCACCGAGTACATCTCCTTCATCTCCTTCGTCTCCTTCATCTCCTTCATCTCTTCGTCTCCTTCGTCTCGTATCGATCACCGTACGGAAAGGCCCTTACCTCATGTCCGACCTGCTGCGCGCGCCCGCCGAGATCAAGTACGCCGAGGAGCTCGACTGGCTGGAGTCGATCGACGACAACCCCAAGCCGTTCTCGTGGCGGCTGTCGCCGAAGATGGTCCGACTGTTCATCCTCGGGTCCGAGCGGTCCGACGGCCTGGACCGGGAGATCTCGCAGAAGTGGTTCGGTGACCGCAGCTTCGTGGAGCGGTCAATCGTCACCCTCGCCTCCGACCGCGGGCTGCTGCTCATCGGCGACCCCGGCACCGGCAAGAGCTGGCTGGCCGAGCTGCTGTCCGCCGCGATCTCCCGCAACTCCACGCTGGTGGTGCAGGGCACGGCCGGCACCACAGAGGACCACATCAAGTACTCCTGGAACGTCTCCATGGTCATCGCCAAGGGGCAGTCGCGCGCGTCGATGATCCCCTCGCCGATCATGACCGCGATGGAGGCCGGTTCCATCGGACGGTTCGAGGAGCTGACCCGGTCGACCAGCGACGTCCAGGACGCGTTGATCTCGATCCTCTCCGAGAAGTACATCTCCGTTCCCGAACTGGAGAGCGGCGGCGGTGACGACAACATCGTCTTCGCCAAGCCCGGCTTCTCGATCATCGCCACGGCCAACAGCCGGGACCGGGGCGTCAACGACCTGTCCTCCGCGCTCAAGCGCCGTTTCAACTTCGTGCGCATCCCGGTCGTGACGAACAAGAAGAGCGAGGCGGAGATCGTCCGCTTCCGCACGGAGGAGTTGCTGCGCCGGCACTCCATCGACCTGGACGTGCCGCCGACCCTGCTGGACGTGCTGCTGCAGAGCTTCGCCGACCTGCGCGCCTCCGCCGCCGCGGCCGGCAGCGACGACGAGAAGCTGGAGTCCGCCCTGTCGACGGCCGAGCAGATCGGTGTGCTGGAGGACGCCGTCCTGCACAGCAACTTCTTCGGCGAGCGCGCGCTGACCGCCCGTACGCTCGCCTCCTCGCTCGTCGGCTCCCTCACCCGGCGCGAGCCCGAGGACCTGGCCATCCTCAACAAGTACCTGCACGGCGTCGTCGAGCCGCGCAGCAAGGAGGAGGGCGGCTCCTGGCCCGAGTTCCTGGAGGGCGGCCGCGACGCGATCGCCACGCTGTCATGAGCGGGCCCCAGAAGAGAGTGCCTCAGGAAAGCAGCCCACAGGAGAGCACGTCGTTCGCGGCGCTGCGCGGGCAGTTGCAGGAGGCCGCCGCCGCCTTCGCGGGCGGGCCGGACGCGCTGGAGGGCATCCTCCTCGGACTGGTCGACGACGTCGACCGCGCGGTGCGCGAGCCGCTGGAGATATTTCCCGTCTGCCACCACTCCCCCGCCTCGGCGACCGCCATGGCCCGCCGGCTGCGGGAGAAGCAGCCCAAGGTGGTGTACCTGGAGCTGTGCGAGGACATGGCGCCGCTGCTGACCGAGCTGCGCAACTGCCGGCTGCCGGTGGCGGTGCAGGCGTTCGCCGGTGACGTCGACGGCTTCCCGCAGGAGTGGGCGCCGTTGTCGGTCGTCGCGCCGATCACCGAGGCGTCCGCCGAGTACCAGGCGATCGCGTACGCCCTCGACACCCCGGGCGTGGAGCTGGTCCTCGTCGACCGGTCGGCGGACCACGTCTTCCAGTGGGACAGCAGGGGCGAGAAGGCCGTCGAGGGCGGTGAGACCCCCCAGGCGCCGGAGGAGCCCGAGGCCGCCCTGCACGGCGAGGCCGTCGGCGTGGAGATCGGCGACCTGCGGCCACGCTTCGCCGAGCTGGAGGAGCACCTGCTGCGCCACGGCAAGGTGCGGCACTGGTCGGAGTGGTGGCACCAGTACGTCGAGGTACCGCTCGGCGACAGCGCGGCCGACCACGACACCTACCGCCAGGTCATGTTCCTCATCGGCAGCCTCTTCCGGCGGCTCGCCCCCGGCGACGGGGCCCGGGTCCGCGTGGACGAGGACCGCGAGCGGTACATGTGGACGCGGATGCGCGAGCACATGGGCGCGACCGGGACCGATCCGGCGGACGCGCTGTACGTGTGCGGGGCCTTCCACGCGGCCAGCCGGGTGGCGGAGTTCGGGGTGGGCGGCAGCGACACGTTCACCGTCTCGCCGCGTTCCGGCACCACCTGGCAGTACGGGCTGATCCCGTCGAGTCACGCGGCGATCGAGGCGCAGTTCGGTCTCGCCGCGGGTTCGGTGTCGATCGCGGCGACGGAGTGGGCGAAGAGCCTGAAGCGCACCCGTGTGCAGGCGTACCGGCTGGCTGGGCAGGCGGGGGCGAAGAAGCGCCCCGCGAAGAAGGCGGCGACGGCACGGCGGACACAGCCCTCGTCCGCCCCGGCCGCGGACACCGCCGCCGGGGACCGGCTGTCCGGCTTCCTGCAGAGGCCACCCGTGATCGACACGCTGGACGAGGCGGAGCTGCTCGGCTGGTCCGTGGACATCGTGCGCGCCGCCCGACGGGCCGGGTACCTCGCCTCCACCGCCGACGCCATCGCCGTCTTCGAGACGTCGATCCTGCTCGCCGGCATGCGGGACCGGGCCAAGCCGACGCCGTACGACTTCCAGGACGCGGCGGTCACCTGCATCGAGAAGGACGTCGTACCCGGGCGGCGGGACGTGCGGCGGCTCGTCGAGATCATGATGGGCGGCGATCGGATCGGCCAGGTCGGCTACGAGGCGCTGCCACCGCTCGCCCGTGACGTGCACGACCGGCTGGCGCCGCTCGGGCTGAAGCTCCAGCAGCGCGGGGTGCAGCGGGCACTGCTCGACATGGCGTCCCGGCCGGAGCTCGAGGCGTGTTCCGACGTGCTGTGGATGCTGCGGCGCCTGATGCCGCACGGCACGGCACGGCCGATCATGGGCGAGCGCAAGCTCGGCGAGCGGTCGATCCAGGAGTCCTGGGACCTGGCGCTCGGCACCCACCAGCGGGCGCTCATCGAGCTCGGCTACGAGGGCGTCAGCATCGAGCAGGTCCTGGAGCAGCGGCTGCGCCGCGACGCCTACGGGCCGCGGGCGACGACGGCGACTGTGCTGGCCGCCGTCGAGGACGCGACCCTGTACCTGGGCAGCCGCCGCCTCGCCGACGAGCTCGGCACCCACGCGCTGAAGGTGCTCGCCACCGAACGCAGCGTCGACGGCGCGCCGGAGGTGCTGCGCCGGGTGCGCACGCTGCTGGCGTACTACCGGACCAGCGAACCGGTGCTGCCGACGTGGATCGAGTCGTTCGTCAAGACGGGGTACGCGCACTACTGCACGCTGCTGCCGACGGCGTTCCGGGACGAGGACGCGGCGGTCGGGCAGGTCGCGGCGATGCTGGGCTTCCTGTTCAGCATGGAGAGCCTCGCCCTGTCGCTGGGGTGCGACCACGCCCAACTGGAGCTGGCGGTCGCTCAGTCGCATCCGGAGGACCCGTCCAAGACGGCCCTGTTGTGGGCGGCGCAGGTGCAACTGGGCACGCTGTCGCGGGCCGAGCTGCGGGCCCGGTGCGACGAGTTGCTGGACAATCCGCTGGTGGTGCCCTCGTATCCGCGCTACCTCAGCGGCTTCGTCCACGCGCTGGAGCCGGTTCCGGGGCTGGCGGACGTGGTGGTGGAGGCGGTGTCGAACGCGTTCGGGCGGCTTCCGGACCGGGTGCTGCTGCCGTGGCTGCCGCTGCTGATCACCACCCTGCGGTCCGGTGCCGCGGAGCTCGCCCCATTGCTGATCCGCGAGGCCGGGCGGATCTTCCCCGGCCGGCTCGAGGCGCTGGACGCGTGGGTGCCGCCGTGGCGGACGCCCCCGGTCACGCCGGCGGCCCGCCGGACGGCGGCCGGGGCCGAGGGTCCCCGGGGCGCGGCACTGCTCCCGGCGCATCCGGCGACCTGCGACGCGGTGGCCGACCTGCTGGGCTGCACGGAGGAGTGGGCGAGCCCCGGGGACCCGGCGGGGGCGGCGCGGCCGGGAATCGGGCTGCTGGTCGCACATCCGGCGGCCTGCGACGCGGTGGCGGAGCTGCTCGGCTGCGACGGGGAGTGGGCGGCACCGGTGGGCGGCACGCACGCGTCGGGTACCACACTGACGAGCCGTCACCCGGCGACGTCGGCGGCGCTGGAGTCGCTTCTGACGGGCATGTGACGGGCGTGTGCCGGGGCAGGCCAGGGCTGTGTGGGTCCTACGGACCTACGGACCTACGGACCTACGGACCTACGGACCTACGGGCTCATGGGCTCATGGGCTCATGGGCTCACGGGGCCCTGGCCCGCCCACGAGCGCAGCTTCTCCGGGTTGCGCACCACCCAGATCCGGCTGACGTGCCCGCCGGTGACGTCGAACGCGGCGACGGTCATCACGGCGCCCGCGCGCCGGGCCACCAGCCCCGGCAGCCCGTTGACCGACCGTTCCAGGAGTTCCAGCCCCGGGGCCCGATCCGCGATGCCCACCATGTACCGGGCGATATGTGTGCTGCCCTCGACCGGGTGCAGGGCGGCGCCGGCCAGTCCGCCGCCGTCGGCCGTCATCACGGCCGCCGGGTTGAGGAGTCCTACCAGTGCCGCGATGTCCTTACTCTCCCACGCCTCCCTGACGTGCCGCACTACGTCGGCCTGCCCGGTCACCGTCTCCGTCCCCGCCGTCCCCGGATCGTGTGCCGCGCGCACCCGTCGCCGGGCGGAAGCTGCCAGTTGCTTGCAGGCCGCCGGGGAGCGGGCGAGGACGTCGGCGATCTCGGCGAACGGGTACCGGAAGACGTCGTGCAGAACGAACGCCACCCGCTCGGCGGGCGTCATCGACTCCAGGACGACGAGGAAGGCCATGGTCACCGACTCGTCCAGGACTATCTGGTCGGCGGGGTCCGAGGGGACCGCGGAGGCTGAGGGCGCTGTGGGGGCGGCGCCGTCCCGGCGGGTCCACTCGGTGCGGTCGGGCAGCGGCTCGGGCAGCCACGCGCCGACATAGCGCTCACGGCGGGCCCGCGCCGAGCCGAGCAGGTCCAGGCACACCCTGCTGGTCACCGTCGTCAGCCAGGCCCCGGGAGACAGGATCTGGTTCCGCCGGCTCGGCGGCAGCGCGTACCAGCGCGCGTAGGCGTCCTGGACGGCGTCCTCCGCCTCGGACACCGAACCGAGCAACCGGTAGGCGACGTTCAGGAGTTGGCGTCGCTCGTCGGCGACCCCCTGCGCACCGGTCCCGACAGTTCCCATGCTCCCGGCCGCCCCCTCGCCTTACCTTCCGCGGGCCCGCGTCGTCGGACCGTTGAGACCTTATCGATCCACTGCCCGAGGGCGGAAAAGAGGACGTGTCATGACCACTCACGCGACGGTGACGGCGACGGCGGACGCGCGGCGCGGCTCCTCGTTCCTGCGGACCGCGATCGCCGTGCAGACCCTGACCATCTTCTTCCAGGCGGTCTCCGCCGGGCTGCTGCTGACCTCGTCGTACGGCGCGACTCTGCACGATGTCGGGTCCCGGGTGATGTACGGGGCCTCGATGCTCTACGTGCTGGCCGCGGTACTGGCGTGGAAGCCGGGCGGGGGCTCGCCCCGGCCCGTGTGGCACGCGACGGGCTTCCTCGTGCTCGCCTCCGTCCAGGTGGTGGTCGGCATCGCACACGTGCCGTCGGTCCATGTGCCCTTGGGAGTCCTCATGTTCGGCCTGAGCGTGCTGGCGCTGGCCCGGCGCTGAGGGGCCGGCCCCCGCCCGAGAGTGGGCGGGGGCGACCCCGTGCGCTACCGCGCCGCCACGGTGGCCGGCGCCGGTGCGTAGCCGGTCGGGCGGGCCGTGAAGGAGCCGCGGCCCTGGGTGCGGCTGCGCAGCCGGGTCGCGTAGCCGAACAGTTCGGCCAGCGGCACGGTGGCCGTGACGACCGCCGCGCCGCCCCGCCTGTCGGAGCCGGTGACCCGGCCGCGGCGGGCGGCGAGGTCGCCCAGTACGCCGCCGACCGCGTCCTCGGGCACGGTGACCGTGACTTCGACGACCGGTTCCAGCAGGACCATCTCCGAGGCGCGCAGGGCGTCGCGGAGGCCGAACCGGCCGGCGGTGCGGAAGGCGTTGTCCGACGAGTCCTTCACGTGGGTCTGGCCGTCGGTGAGCGTGACCCTGAGGCCGGTCACCGGGTGCCCGCCGAGGGGCCCCTCGGCCAGGGCGTCCCGGCAGCCCGCCTCGACGGCCCGCACGAACTCCTGCGGCACGCGCCCGCCGACCACCGTGGAACGGAACTCGAATCCGCCCTCCTCCCTGGGCTCCACGTCGAGGACGACGTGCGCGAACTGTCCGGTCCCGCCGTCCTGCTTGACGTGCCGGTGGACGAATCCGGTCACGCCCTCGCCGACCGTCTCGCGGTACGCCACGCCCGGCCGTCCGACGGTGACCTCGAGGCCGTGCTCGCGGCGCACCCGCTCCACCGCGACCTCCAGGTGCAGTTCACCCATGCCCGACAGGACGGTCTGTCCGGTCTCCGGGTCGGTCCGCACGGCCAGCGAGGGGTCCTCCTCGGTCAGCCGCGCCAGCGCCGAGGCCAGCCGGTCGGTGTCGGTGGCGCGCCGGGCCTCGACCGCGACGTGCACGACCGGCTCGGCGACGCCCGGCGGCTCCAGGACGAGCGGGGCGCCCGGCGCGCACAGGGTCGAACCGGCGCGGGCGGTCTTCAGGCCGATCACCGCGACGATGTCCCCGGCCACCGCGCGTTCCAGCGGGTCGTGGCGGTCGGCCCGTACCCGCAGGAGGCGGCCGACGCGCTCGGTGCGGCCGGTGCCCGTGTCCCGCACGGTGTCTCCCTTCTCGATCGTGCCCGAGTACACCCTCAGGTACGTCAGCCGTCCCGTCGGGGTGGCGTTCACCTTGAACGCCAGTGCCGCCATCGGCGCCGCCGGGTCGGCGGGCCGTTCCTGCTCGGTGCCGTCGTGGGTGCCGCGCACCGGGGGCACGTCCAGCGGGGACGGCAGGTAGGCGATCACGGCGTCCAGCAGCGGTTCGACACCGCGGTTGCGGTAGGCCGAGCCGCACAGCACCACCACGCCGTCGCCTTCGCGGGTCAGGTCGCGCAGTGCGCCGGCGAGCGTGTCCGCGGTGAGCGTCTCCCGGTCGCAGAACTCCTCCAGTGCGGCCGGGTGCCGTTCCGCCACCGTCTCCTCCAGCAGTCGCCGCCTGCGGGCCGCCTCTTCGCGCAGGGCGTCGGGCACCGGCCCCTCCTCTGCCGTATCCGCGCCGTCCGTCCATACCAGGGCGCGCATGTGCAGCAGGTCGACCACGCCGGTGAACTCGTCCTCGGCGCCGATGGGCAGCTGCACGACCAGGGGAACGGGGTGCAGCCGCTCGCGGATCGAGGCGACGGCGGTGTCGAGGTCGGCGCCCGCGCGGTCCATCTTGTTGACGAACGCGATCCTCGGCACGCCGTGCCGGTCGGCCTGCCGCCACACGGACTCGCTCTGCGGTTCCACGCCCGCGACGGCGTCGAACACGGCGACCGCCCCGTCCAGTACGCGCAGGGAGCGTTCGACCTCGTCGGCGAAGTCGACGTGGCCGGGGGTGTCGATCAGGTTGATCCGGTGGCCGTCCCAGGAGCAGCTGACGGCCGCGGCGAAAATGGTGATGCCGCGGTCGCGCTCCTGCGGGTCGAAGTCGGTGACGGTGGTGCCGTCGTGGACCTCGCCGCGCTTGTAGGTGGTGCCGGTGGTGTAGAGGAACCGCTCGGTGACGGTGGTCTTGCCGGCGTCCACGTGGGCGAGGATGCCCAGGTTGCGGACGGTGGCGAGGGGGTTGGTGTTGGTGCGCACGGCCTGTGGCCTTTCGCTGGTGTGTGAGCAGGGCGGCGCGATTCCCGGGAGGAGGACGGAGCGAGGACGGGGCTCGCCGCACGGCGGCGGGAGTGGTCGCTCGTCAGATGCTCGTCGCGGGCTTCCGGTGCCGGCCGCGCTGCGGACACCGGACGGCCCGAGACACGAGGATCACCTCGTACCGGGACGGGGGAACGACGGCAGCGGTGCGGATGCGCACGGCCCGGCTCCCCTCACTCGGTCTCGATGTCGTGGTGAGTGTAGGGAAGCGGGGCGGGGCGCCGCAGCGCATTTTCGCGGCACCGGTTGCGTCGTCCGCACCCCACGGCGCCGTACCGCGCGCACAAACGCGAGATGCCGGCCGGGATGTCTCCCGGCCGGCATCTCGCTCGACCTGATCTGTCGATCTGTGATCTGTGTCCGAGGGGGGACTTGAACCCCCACGCCCGATAAAGGGCACTAGCACCTCAAGCTAGCGCGTCTGCCATTCCGCCACCCGGACTAGGTGTCTGCCGCCTGCGCGGGCTTTCCCTCGCGGCGACATGGACAACCATACCAAGGTTTCGCAGTGCCTTTCACCTGCGTTTCCTTCCCCTGAGCGCCGGTCCGGGGCCGACGGCTCCGTTGCACCTAAGGTCGCACCATGAGTGACTGGTCGGTTACCCAGAGCCCGCTTCCGCGTCGTCGGCCGCACGCGTTGTCGCCGCTCAGGGAGCATCTGCGGGACACGTTCTGGTTCGCGCCCACCGCCGCCATGGTGGGCGTCTTCGTGGTGTGGCTGGTGGCCCAGGAACTGGACGCCGCTCTCGTCCGGTCGCTGCAGGACGACGGTGACTACGAGACGGTCGGCGAATTGCTGCGGTTCGCGAACGACGCGAAGACGGTGGTGTCCGCGGTCGGCTCGGCGATGATGACGTTCATCGGTGTGGTGTTCAGCATCTCGCTGGTGGCCGTGCAGATGGCGAGCGGGCAGTTCACCCCGCGGGTGGTGCGGCTCTTCGTGCGCAGCCGGATCACGAAGGCGACGTTCGCGATCTTCCTCGCCACCTTCGTGCTGACGCTGCTCGTCCTGACGAGCTACGACAGCACGCCCGATCCCCGGGTCACCACCTCTGTCCCGCTGGTGCAGTCGGTGCTCACGCTCGTCATGGTCGCGCTGAGCCTGCTGCTCTTCGTGATGTACGTGAACGCGACGCTGCGGCTGATGCGGGTCAGTCATGTGATCGCCCGGATCGCGGCGGAGTCCTTCCGGGTGGCGGCGCTGATGCCCGCGCCGGCGGAGGACGGGCGGGCGCCCGCTCTCGGGCCGGTGACGGCGTGGGTCGAGCACGGCGGGCACCCCGGTGTGCTGCGGGACGTGCACATCACGCGTCTGGTGCGGGCGGCACGCAAACACGGGGTGGTGCTGCGGCTCGTCCCGCGCATCGGTGACTTCCTGGTGCCCGGCACCCCCGTCCTGGCGGTGCACGGCGGGCAGGCGCCCCCGCGCCGGGTGCTGCGGTACGCCCTGAGCGTGGGGGTGGAGCGCACCTTCCACCAGGACCTGGCATTCGGGCTGCGCCAGCTGTCCGACATCGCGCTGCGGGCCCTGTCCAGCGCGGTCAACGATCCCACCACCGCCGTCCAGGCCCTGGACCGGATCGTCCAGATCCTGGCCTCCCTGTCCCGTCGGCCGCTGGACGCCGTCGTGCACCGGGACCGGCGCGGTGCCGTCCGGCTGGTTCAGCCCGTGCCGGGCTGGGCAGAGTTGGTGGACCTCGGGTTCACCGAGATCCGGTCCTGCGGGGTGGGGAACGCGCAGGTCACGCGGCGGATACTGGCCGGGCTCGACGACCTGCTGCTGCTCGCCCCGCCGGAGCGGCGCGAGCCGCTGCGCCGCCACCGCGAGCTGCTGCGGCAGGCCGTCGATCGGAGCGTGCCGACGCCTGCGGATCGGGCCTTCGCCCTGCTCCCGGACCGGCAGGGCATCGGCTGACCCGCGAACGGACCAGGCGGCCCTTCCCGCGTGCTGCGGGAGGGACCGCCCGGTCCGTGTTCTCCGTGCTACGGGTCAGCGGCGACGCCTGCGCAGGGCCGCCAGGTTGTCGTAGCTGATCTTGGCTTCGCGCAGGGACTGCGCCGGGTCGGTGGCGCTCGGGGAGTTGTCGTCCTCGATCATCGGGTTGTGGTAGTTCCGCTGCCCGACCCGCGAGAAGAACGTCGTGTAGTCGATGACGCCGGTCCCGAAGGGCACCATGTCGTAGCCCATGCCGTTGGTCGTGCTGACGACGCCGTCCTTGGCGTGGAACAGCGGGTAGCGCCTGTTGTGGCGGTCGACGAGACCGGCCGGGTCGAAGACGTTCTTCCGGGTCGAGCCGTCGTGGGCGGTGTAGGTGTGGAACTTGTACTGGGCGACGTGCGCCCAGAAGATGTCCATCTCCAGCCAGACCAGCCTGGGGTCGGTGACCTTCAGGAAGTACTCGAGCTTCCGGATGCCGGAGCTGCGGGTCGGCCGGCCCTGGTCGTCCAGCGGGCCGCCGTCGAGCAGGAAGCCGTAGGCGCTGTCGTGGTTGTGGGTGTAGAGCTTGATGCCCTCGCGGCGGGCTATCTCACCGAGCGCGTTCCACTTGTCGGCGGCGACGTCCCAGTCGGCGCGGTAGGAGCTGCCCGTGGGGTCGCCACCGGTGCCCATGTGGTCCATGCCGATGATGTTGGCGATCTCCAGGTGCTTCTTGAAGGTGTCCTTGTCCGCCGTGGTGAGCGGCCAGGAGGGCGGGATGAAGCCGTGGTTGCCCTGGGCGCGCAGCCCGTAGTCGTCGAGCCAGCAGCGCAGCAGCCTGGCGCCCTCGACGGACTCCAGGTTGGCGCCGCCGGGGGCGTTGGCGTGCTGGCGGTAGCCGGCGAACTCCACTTGGCGGTAGCCGTGGCGGGAGAGCTGCTTGAACACCTCGCGGAAGCCGGAGGGCAGGTGGGTGGCGAGGGGGTCGCGGGCGGTCGCGTCACGGACCGTGTAGAGGATGATGCCGCGCTTGTCCGCCGGGACGAGGGCGTGTCCGCGTCCGTGTCCGTGGTCGCGGTCCCGGTCGTGGTCTCTGTCCCGGTCGTGGGCCAGAGCCGGTGCGGCGCCGAACACGGGTGCCGCGACCGCGCCGGCGGCGACGGCGGTGCAGGTGCTGAGGAAGCGGCGCCGGTCCACGCCGAGGGTGCGGCGCAGGCCCTCGTCCGGGCCGTCGGGGGACGGGTCCGCGGTGGCGCCGGTGCGGGCGGGGTCTGAGAACGGGGTCACGGGTGCCTGCCTTCTGGGTCGTGGCCTGCTCCGATGCGGCTGGGGCGGGCCGTTGTCAGTGCCGTGTGTTTCACTCTCAGTAGTCGGATCTCGGTGACGTTGCCGGGTGGTGCGTCAGCCGAGTCCGGCCAGCCGGAGCAGGAGTTGTTTCACGTCGGTGGCCGCGACGCGGTCTCCGACAGCGCGGGGGGTGGAGCAGATGAGGAGCGGACCGTCGTCGTCGCTCGCTGGGAGGCGGCCGTGGCTGCCGCGAATAGGTGAGGCGTCCAGGGGCACGACCGCCATGCGGTAGCGCATGCCGAGCTTCTTGCGGGCCAGGGCGGTGGCCGCCTTGACCTTGACGTAGGGGTCGAGGGGATCCATGAACAGCTCGACCGGGTCGTAGCCGGGTTTGCGGTGGATCTCGACGAGCTGCGCGAAGTCGGGCGCGCGGTCGTCGTCGAGCCAGTAGTAGTACGTGAACCAGGCGTCGGGCTCCGCGACGGCGACGAGTTCGCCGGCGCGGGGGTGGTCGAGGTCGTGGGCCTTCTTGCCCTCGTCGTCGAGGAGTTGCTCGATGCCCGGCAGCCCGTCGAGGGCGGCCCGGGCGGCGTCCAGGTCCTCGGGGCGCCGGACGTACACGTGGGCGATCTGGTGGTCGGCGACCGCGAAGGCGCGGGAGGCCATCGGGTCGAGGTATTCCATGCCGTCCTGGGTGTGCACCTCGAGCAGTCCGGCGCGGCGCAGGGCGCGGTTGATGTCCACGGGCCGGCTGACGGGGGTGATGCCGTACTCGGACAGCGCGACGACGGTGCGTCCCTCGGCGCGGGCGTCGTCGAGGAGGGGGGCCAGGGCGGCGTCCAGGTCGGCCGCCGCCTTCAGGGAGCGCGGGTCGTCGGGGCCGAAGCGCTGCAGGTCGTAGTCGAGGTGCGGGAGGTAGCAGAGCGTCAGGTCGGGGTGACGGGTCGCCATGATGTGGCGGGTGGCGTCGATGATCCACTGGCTGGAGACCAGGTCGGCACCGGGTCCCCAGAAGTGGAAGAGGGGGAAGGTGCCGAGTTTTTCCGTGAGTTCGTCGTGCAGGGCTGGAGGGCGGGTGTAGCAGTCGGGTTCCTTGCGGCCGTCGGCGTAGTAGACGGGGCGGGGGGTGACGGTGATGTCGGTGTCGGCGCCCATGGCGTACCACCAGCAGATGTTGGCGACGGTGTAGCCGGGGTGGGCGCGGCGGGCGGCGTCCCAGAGTTTGTCGCCGGCGACGAGTCCGTTGTGCTGGCGCCACAGCAGGACGTCGCCGAGTTCGCGGAAGTACCAGCCGTTGCCGACGATGCCGTGCTGGGACGGGTGGGTGCCGGTGAGGAAGGTGGACTGGGCGGCGCAGGTCACGGCGGGGAGGACGGTGCCGAGCGGGGCCCGGGAGCCGGACTGGCCGAGCGCCTTGAGGTGGGGCATGTGGTCGAGGAGACGGGGGGTGAGGCCGACGACGTCGAGGACGAGGAGGGGGGTCGGTTGCCCGGAGGGTGCCGGTACACCGGAGGAGGTGGTGGAGGTCATGGCAGTTCCTTGAGGCCGAGGTCGGTCAGCAGGTCGCGGGCGAGGGTGAGCTCGGCGGCGATGCCGTCGGTGAGCTGGGCGCGGGCGCGGGGCCGCAGCTCGGGCGGGAGGGCCTGCCAGGTGTAGGTCTCGACCTCCAGGTGGCGGGTGAGCGGGTGCGGGCCGCCGACGAGGCGGGTCAGGGCGGCCTTGAGCACGAGGAGGGTGGAGGTGAGGGGCGCGGCGGGCGCCGCGTGCAGGGGGACGTGGAAGTGGGCGCGCCAGGGCGCGGTGTCGGGCAGCGGGCCGTTGTCGGCCAGGGCCTCGTCGAGGTCGTCGGTGCCGCGCAGGCCGGCCGTGGCCGCAGCCTCCGCGGCGGAGTCCGTCGGGGTGACGGTGCGGGTCTGGTGCAGGAAGCGGGGTTCGGCGAAGGCGGCGAGGGCGTCGCGTACTTCGGGTCGGGAGGGGTGTTCGGCGTGGAGGGCGGCGGAGAGCTGGGACTTGACGACGGGGACGCGGGCCGCGGTCAGCGCGTCCAGGGCGGTGTGCGGGTCTTCGAAGGAGGTGGCGAGGTGGCAGGTGTCGACGCAGATGCCGATGCGGTCGTGCGCGATCGCGGTCAGCGGGGCGATGGCGTCGCGGGTGGTTTCGACGACGCAGCCGGGTTCGGGTTCCAGGCCGACGCGGATGGAGCGGCCGGTCAGGTCCTGGAGGGCGTCGAGGCGTTCGGCGAGGGTGACCAGGGCGGTGCGGGCCTTGTCGGCGCGGGTCTCGTCGTAGGCGGTGCGCCAGGCGAGCGGCAGGGTGGAGATGGAGCCGTCCGTGACGTCGTCGGGCAGCAGTCCGGCGAGGACACGGGCCAGGGAGGTGGTGTGCTCGAGGCGTTCGGGGTCGGCCCAGTCCGGCTTGTAGACGCGGTACTTGACCTCCTCGGCGCCGAAGCCCTCATAGGGGAAGCCGTTGAGGGTGACGACCTCCAGGCCGCGCCGGTCGAGTTCGGAGCGCAGGCCGCGCAGCGCGGAGGGGTCGGTGACCAGGGCGTGGGCGGCGTCTCTGGCGAGCCACAGCCCGATGCCGAGGCGGTCGCGGCCGAGGCGGCGGCGAACGGGCTCGCAGTGGTCGCGGAGCTGGGCGAGGACGCCGTCGAGGGTCTCGGCGGGGTGGACGTTGGTGCAGTAGGCGAGGTGGACGGTGGAGCCGTCCGGGTGCCGGAAGCGCATGGCTCACTCACCGCCGCGCAGGATGGAGTTGCCCTCGTGCGTGGCGTCCTGCGAGGTGACGTCCAGGCTCAGGCGTCCGCTGAGGCCGTAGAAGGCGACGGGGTTGCGCCACAGCACGCGGTCCACGTCGTCCTCGGTGAAGCCCTCTTCGAGCATCAGGTCGCCGACCTTGCGGGTCTTGAGCGGGTCGCTCTTGCCCCAGTCGGCGGCGGAGTTCACCAGGACCCGTTCCGGGCCGTACTCGCGCAGCAGGGCGACCATGCGGGCCTCGTCCATCTTGGTGTCCGGATAGACGGAGAAGCCGAGCCAGGCGCCGCTGTCCTTGGCCTCCTTCACGGTGGTCTCGTTGAGGTGGTCGACCAGCACCCGGTCCGTGGGCAGCGCGGACTCGCGCACCGCGTCCAGGGTGCGGCGCAGGCCGGCGAGCTTGTCGCGGTGCGGGGTGTGCACGAGGGCGGGCAGGCCGTGGTCGGCGGCGAGCTGGAGCTGGGCGGCCAGGGCGGTGTCCTCGGCGGCGGTCATGGAGTCGTAGCCGATCTCACCGACGGCCACGACCCGGTCCTTGACGAGGTAGCGGGGCAGTTCGTCGAGGACGGGGGCGCAGCGGGCGTCGTTCGCCTCCTTGGGGTTGAGGGCGATCGTGCAGTGGTGGGCGATGCCGTACTGGGCGGCGCGGAAGGGTTCCCAGCCGAGCAGGGCGTCGAAGTAGTCGCGGAAGGAGTCGGGGGAGGTACGGGGCTGGCCGAGCCAGAAGGAGGGCTCGACGACGGCGCGGACGCCGGCGGCGTGCATGGCCTCGTAGTCGTCGGTGGTGCGGGAGGTCATGTGGATGTGGGGGTCGAAGATGCGCATCAGGACTCCTTGCCGTGGGGGTCGACCGGGCCGGGGGCGGGAGGCTCGGACTCGGTCAGGGCCAGGACGCGGTGGAGGTCTTCGGGGACGGGGCGGCCGGCGGCGGTGCGTTCGGCGGCGTAGTCGGCGAGCATGCGGGCGAGTTCCGCGTCGCCGGCGGCCCGTCGGGCGAGGTCCGCCACGTGGTCGACGGGGACGCCGGTGAACAGGCACTTGAGCACGGCGTGCCGCCACTGGTGGGCGTCGAGGTGCCGGGCGGCGTACGGACCGAGTGCGGCGGCGACCAGCCGGGTGTCGTTGGTGCGCAGGGCGTCCTCGAGGAGCGTGAGGGCGTCCGGGCCGGGGACGAGGTGCGGCAGGGCGTGCAGGACGGCGCGGCGTTCGTCGGCGGTGCCCTGGTAGTAGACCCGGGTCAGGGCGTCGGTGCCGGCGCGGGCGGCGTGCAGGACCAGGACGCGGGCGGCGTCCGCGTGGGCGGGGCCGCAGCGGCGGCCGGCCTCGGCCAGGCGCAGCTCCCACACCGAGATGGGGCCGTGGGTGCCGGGGTGGGCGGCGGCCTCGTCCAGGGCCTGGTCCAGCCAGGCGCGGGCGGCTCCGCCGAGCACGGCGGTGAGGGCGGCGCGCAGGTCGGCGGGCGGCATGTGGGCGGGCGACGTGTGGGCGGGGGTGGGGTCCTGGGGGTTTCGCTCGGCGAGGGGGCCGTCCGCGGACCGGGTTCGTGATGTGCCGTGGGTGGCGTGTGGCTGCGTCATGGGTGTGGCTCCCTTCGGTGGGTGGCGGAGGGCTCGCCCGAGCGGTTCGTGCGGGGTGAGGGGGCGGCGGCCCGGCGGAGGAAGGGGAGGGAGCGTTCGGCGAAGTGGGGGCCCGCGTGGGAGTGGCGGGGCAGTTCGACGACGGTCAGGCCTTGGTAGCCGGTGGCGGCGAGGGCCTCGAGGACGGGCGGGAAGTCGATCTCGCCGTCACCGAAGGGGAGGTGTTCGTGGACGCCGCGGCGCATGTCCTCGATCTGGACGTGACGCAGCCAGGGAGCGGCGGCGCGTACGCAGTCGGCGGGAGGGAGGGGTTCGAGGCACTGGCAGTGACCGATGTCGAGGGTGAGACCGAGGGTCTCGGGGTCACCGAGGGTGCGCCGCAGCCTGTGGAAGCCGTCGAGGTCGGCCAGGAGGTGCCCCGGTTCGGGCTCCACCGCGAGCGGCACACCGGCGGCCTCGGCGGCGACCAGGACCGGGGTGAGGGCTTCCGCCAGGCGCTTCCAGGCCGTCTCCTCGTCCGTCCCGGGCGGGGTGATGCCGCTGAAGCAGTGCACGGCGTGCGCACCGAGGTCGGCGGCGACGCGCACGGCCCGCAGCAGCAGGTCCGTGCGGAGCGCTCGGTCCCCGGGGTCGGGGTCGAGGAGCGAGGGGCCGTGCTTGCGGCGCGGGTCGAGGACGTAGCGGGCGCCGGTCTCCACGGTGACGCCGAGTCCGAGTTCCGCCAGCCGGTGCGCGACCCGCCGGGTGCGGGCGGCCAGGTCGGGAGCGAGCGGGTCGAGGTGCATGTGGTCGAGGGTCAGGCCGACGCCGTCGTAGCCGAGGTCGGAGAGGAGGGCGAGGGCGTCGTCGAGACGGAGGTCGGCGAGTCCGTTGGTGCCGTAGCCGAAGCGGAGGGAGCGCGTGGCGTCCCCGGCCTCGTCCCGGTGTGTTCGCGGGCCGGGCGCCGTCCGCCCCTGCGGTCCTGGAGAGGGGTGCGTGCTCACGTGATGCTCACCTTCCTCATGCCGGCCCTCCGCGCGAACATCCGGCCTGCCGGGGCCAGGGCGGCGACCAGCACGGAGGTGACGGGCGCGCCGGAGCGGGCGGCCAGTGCGGCCTGGAGCGGGACGGTGGCCCGGATGCCGCCGCCGACGGCGCGTTGGGTGAGTGGGGGTGAGGGGTTGAGCGTGGCGTGGAAGTAGGGGCGGGCGGCGGTGGCGGCGTAGGCGGCGGCCAGTGCGGTGGTGAGGGCGCCGGTGGCCCGGGAGGGCCGGGCGGCCGGGGTGGAGCCCGGCAGGCCGGGGGCGGCTGCTGCCCGCCGGCCTGCCGGGAGTCGGATGCGGCCGTCGGTGACCAGCCGGGTCAGCGCCCCCGTCGTCGCGAGGGCCGCGAGCGGGGCCAGGACCGAACCTCCGGTCGTCTCCCGCCGGGACACGGCCGTGACCGCGAGGGTGTGGCTGCCGAGCAGCGCGGCGGAGGGCAGGGCGGCACGGGTGCCGCCTCCGGTGGCGGCGGCGCCGAGGAGCAGGTCCAGCCCGCGGGCGGCGGCCATGGCCGCCGGTCCGGCGGGTGTGTGCTTCAGGGCGAGGTCGTAGACCCAGACGGTCGCCGCCAGGGGCGCGGCCACCGCCAGGGCGGGGCGTCCGGCACCGGCGGCCAGCGCCAGTCCGGCGCCGGTGAGGGCACCGGCCGCCGCGAGGGCGGCCGCCGGGCGGATGCGGCCGGACGGCAGGGGGCGGTGCGGCCGTTCCACGGCGTCCTCGGCGCGGTCCGCCCAGTCGTTCAGGGCCATGCCGGCCTCGTACAGGCACAGGGAGGAGCCGATGGCGAGCAGGGTCCGGGGGCCCGGCCGCGCGCCGGCCGCCGCCGCGCCGGCCAGGGCGTCGCCGGGGACGGTGAACAGGGCGGGGAGGCGGAGCAGTTCGGCCCAGGCGCCGGCGCCGCCGCGTCCCGCGCGGCTGCGGGAAGCGCGGGACACGGCGCCGGAGGAGGCCGCCGGGGCGACGGCGCCGGACGTCGGGCCCTGCCCCGGAGCGGAGGGATCCGCCGCGGCCCCGGCCCGCGCCGCGGCTGCCGCGCGGCTCACCGCTGCTCACCGCGCTCGTCGGCGCCCGGCCGGGACCCGCCGGCCCCCGCGTTCGCTCCCGGGTTCCGGGTCCCCCGGCCCCCGGCCCCACCGTCCCCGGGCGCGCCGTCCCCGGGCCCGCCCCGGTACACGTCGGTCCCGACGGCACCCCGGCCCCCGACGTCCCCGGACGCGCCATCGCGGGGCGCGCCATCGCGGGGCACGCCGTCCCCGGCCCTGCCGTCCCCCGGCGCGCCGTCCCCGGGCGCACCCCGGTACACGTCGGTCCCGACGGCACCCCGGCCCCCGACGTCCCCGGACGCGCCATCGCGGGGCGCGCCATCGCGGGGCACGCCGTCCCCGGCCCTGCCGTCCCCCGGCGCGCCGCCCCCGGGCCCGCCCCGGTACGCGTCGGTCCCGGCGGCACCCCGGCCCCCGACGTCCCCGGACGCGCCGTCGCGGGGCGCGCCGTCGCGGGGCGCGCCATCCCCGGCCCTGCCGTCCCCCGGCGCGCCGCCCCCGGGCCCGCCCCGGTACACGTCGGTCCCGACGGCACCCCGGCCCCCGACGTCCCCGGACGCGCCGTCGCGGGGCGCGCCGTCCCCGGCCCTGCCGTCCCCCGGCGCGCCGTCCCCGGGCGCACCCCGGTACGCGTCGGTCCCGACGGCACCCCGGCCCCCGTCGTCCCCCCGGAGGTCCGAGCCGTCCCCCTGGACGTCGGCGTCGTCTCCCCGCTCGTCCGCGCCGTCCCGCAGTCGCCCGGTGAAGCGTTTCAGCTCGGCGTACTGCTCGGCCAGTGACGCGGGGCCGTCACCGACCGGGTCCTTGAAGTAGAAGCCCAGTTCGCCCAGCGGACCGGACAGGCCCCGCTCGCGGGCGCGGGCGGCCAGCCGGGCCAGGTCGAGGACGAGCGGGGCGGCGAGCGCCGAGTCGCAGCCCTGCCAGGTGGTCTGGAGGAACATGCGGGCGCCGAGGAAGCCGTCGAAGGCGATGTGGTCCCAGGCGGTCTTCCAGTCGCCGAGCGAGGGCACGTCGTCGATGTGGACCTCGCCCTCGGGCACGGTGCCGAGGGTGTCGGCGAGGACGCGTTCCTTGCCGGCGTTCTTCGCGGCGGCGGCCGCCGGGTCGGCGAGGGCGGCACCGTCGCCGCCGCCCAGCAGGTTCGTGCCCGACCAGGCCCGGACCGCCAGCGCCCGCTGCGCGAACATCGGGCCCAGCACCGAGCGCAGCAGGGTCTGCCCGGTCTTGCCGTCGCGGCCCGCGTACGGCAGGCCCGAGGCCTCTGCAAGGGGGGCCAGCGCCGGGTGGTGCAGGCCCGTGGAGGGGGTGAAGTTGACGTAGGGGCAGTCGGCGCGCAGGGCGGCCGCCGCGTAGAGGGAGCTGGGCGGCAGCGAGCCGTCGGTGGGTGCGGGCTCGGTGGAGGCGACGTTCACCACGACGGCGCCCGCGAGGTGGTGACGGCGGACGAAGTCGCGGATGTCGGCCGCGAACACGTCGATCCAGTCGTCGTCGGTGCGGGCGGGTCCGCCGTCCATGTCGCCGGGCAGGGGGCCGCCGGGCCTGATCTCGCGGTCGGCGGCGACGAGTTCGGCGTGCACGGCGGAGGGCAGGCCGTGCGGCAGGACGCCGCCGGCGGCGAGGTGCTCGGCACGCTTGGGCAGCGGGCAGTCGAGGGTGTCGTGACCGCCGAAGACGAGGGACGACAACGATGGCAGACCGCACGCGGCGAAGTCGGGGGTCTCGGTGACCATGCCGGTCGGCGGGTGGAGCCCGGCGGCGACGGCGGCGCAGCCCGCGATCGCGGTCGTGGCCACGGAGCCGCGCGCCCCGATGAGCCAGACGCCGAAACGCGGGGCCGTGGAGGGAGCGGGCAGGGACGGTTCGGCGGACATGGGCAGCCTCCTTGTCGTACGCGAACCTGGTGCGAGCGCCGGAAGAGGGAGTGCCGGGCGCGGTGGCTCCGGCGGGACGGCGGGCGGAGGTCCGGCGTCCTCCGCCCGCCGCCGTTCCGGTTGCCCCGGAGGGGCGGGGGCGCCCTAGGAGGGCAGTTCCTTCAGCTGGATGTTGCGGAAGGAGACCTGGTCGTCGGCGCCGTGGTTCTGCAGGCCGATGTAGCCGTCGGTCAGGCTCCGATCGGGGTCCTTGTTGGTGAAGTCGTTGATCTTGACTCCGTTGAGGAACACCTGGAGGCGTTCGCCTCGGACCTTGATCTCGTAGGAGTTCCACTGGCCGGGCGGCCGCAGGACCTGGTCACGGGCCTTGATGTTCGCCGACTTGAAGGAGTAGACGGAGCCCGTGGTGCGGTCGGGCGCGTCGGTGGCGTCGATCTGGATCTCGTAGCCCTTGTTCACCGCGGACCAGGGGTCGTCGGAGGCCGGGAAGCCCACGAAGATCCCGGAGTTGTCGTCGCCCCGCATCTTCCAGTCGAGCTTGAGGGAGTACGACTTCAGCTCCTTGGCCTGGTACCAGAGCAGGCCCATGCCGCCTTCGGACTCCATGGTGCCGTCCTTGACGGTGAACTCGCCGGGGCCGGCCTGCTTCCAGCCGTCCAGGGTCTCGCCGTTGAAGATGTCCCGGTAGCCCTTGCTCGGCTTGCAGTCCGCCTTGACCTGGCCGGTGGCGTACCGCAGGCCGCCGAGCAGGTGGGCGCGGAAGGCCTCGTCGGCGTAGGACTCCTTGGTGTGGCCCATGCCGGTGTAGAAGGAGCGGCCGCCGCCGTAGTTCTGGCACCAGGCGATCGGGTGGTCGCCCTTCATGTTCCCGCCGTCGTAGGTGGTCTCGTCGAGGGTGGCGAGGACCTTGGCCTGCTCACGCGGGTTGGTGCGGTAGTTGTACCACTCGTCGGTGCGCTCCCAGGTGTCGCCGAGGTGCGCGGTGGACGGGTGGTCGTGGTCGTGGACTCGCACGGTGGCCTTCTGGATGGCCGGGTGCGAGTCGAAGTAGGCGCCGACCAGGCCGCCGTAGAACTCCCAGTCGTACTCGGTGTCGGCGGCGGCGTGGATGCCCATGTAGCCGCCGCCGTTCTTGACGTAGTTCTCGAACGCCTTCTGCTGGTCGGCGTTGAGCACGTCACCGGTGGTGGACAGGAAGGCGACCGCGTCGTACTTGGCGAGGTTGGCCGTGGTGAACTGGCGGGCCTCCTCGGTCGCGGTGACCGAGATGCCGGCCGGGGCGCCCAGCTCCTTCAGGGCGGCGATGCCCTCCGGGATGGAGTCGTGGCGGAAGCCGGCCGTCTTGGAGAAGACCAGGACCTTCTTGCCCTTCTTGAACGGCTCCTTGGAGAACTCGAAGTCGTCCACGTCGTAGAGCGCGCCGTCGCCGCCGCGGAAGACCAGGTAGATCTCCGTGGTGCGCTTGGGAAGCGACCGCAGCGGCACGTCGACGTTCTGGAACGTCTCCCAGCTGCCGGTCGGCGGGATGTACGCGGAGCCGTGCAGCTTGCCGGTGGGCGAGCCGGTGCGCAGCTCGATGAAGCCGCCCAAGCCGCCGGAGGAGGCGCGGACGGTCAGCTTCTTCTGCCCGTCGAACTTGTAGGGGCTGAAGGAGATCCAGTCGCCGTCGTTGATGTCGCCGACGGTCTTGCCGCCGTTGGCGCCGGTCTTGTCGTACGTCTTGATGCCCGACTGGGTGGTGAAGTGCTCGGCCTGGCGGTGCGGCGGCTGGATGACGGTGCGCGCGGTGCCGGTCAGGGCCTCCTGGCCGCCTGCCCCGCCGTCGGTGTAGCTGGCGCCGACCACGCCGTAGATGTTGGCGTTGGGGTCGTGGCCGCCGTCACCGGGCGGCGGGTTGAGGGTGCCCTCACAGCCCGTCTCGCTGGTCAGCTCGTGGGCGTGGGAGTCGTGACCGAGGCTGTAGGCGACCTTGACCTTGGAGCAGTCGATCGTCTCCTCAGGGTCGGTGACCTTCACCTTGAAGGGGATCGGCTCGCCCATGGGCAGCAGGGTGCCGTTGCCCGGGACCTCGATCTTCACCTTGGGCTCGGTGTTGCCGACGACGACGCGGACGCTGGCGTTGCCGGTGTTGCCCTCGGGGTCCTTGGCGGTGAAGGTCGCGGTGTAGGTACCGACCTTCCTGTACTTGTGGGTGGGGGTCAGGCCCTCGCCCTTGGTGCCGTCGCCGAAGTCCCAGCTGTAGGTGAGGTCCGGGGAGTCGGCGTCCTTGGCGGAGGCGGTGAACTTGACCTTCAGGCCGGCGGCGCCGGACGTCTTGTTCGCGCTGACCTCGGCGATCGGGGAGAAGCCGTCGTCGGCGTTCTCGATCCGGTAGAGCGCGGAGTCCTTGTCGCCCTGGAACCAGGAGAGGCCGTAGTCCAGGACGTAGAGCGCGCCGTCCGGACCGAACTCCATGTCCATGATCTGGGTGCCGGTCCACGGGAAGTCGTTGATCTTCGCGACCGCACCGTCCTCGGTCTGCTCGATCCGCTTGATCCAGCGCCGGCCGAACTCGCCGGCGAAGAAGTCACCGTCGTACTCCTCGGGGAACTTCACGGAGGAGTCGAGGTCCGGGTCGTAGCGGTAGACCGGGCCACCCATGGGGGACTCGGAGCCGCTGCCGAACTCGGGCACGGAGTCACCGTCGTACGGGATCCAGGCGGCCTGCGCGGGCGGCAGGTCGGTGAGGCCCGTGTTGTGCGGTGAGGTGTTCTTCGGGGCGGCGCAGTCGAACTTCTCCCCGGAGGTCTTGGTGGCGAAGTCGTAGTCGACGTAGGCGTCGTTGTCGCCGGTGCAGAAGGGCCAGCCGAAGTTGGCGGGCTTGGTCACCTTGGCGAACTCGACCTGTCCCGCCGGGCCCCGGTTCGGGTCGGCGGCGCCGGCGTCGGGGCCGTAGTCGCCGACGTAGATGGTGCCGGTCTTCTCGTCGATGTTCATCCGGAACGGGTTGCGGAAGCCCATCGCGTAGATCTCGGGGCGGGTCTTCTCGGTGCCGGGGGCGAAGAGGTTGCCGTCCGGGACGGTGTACGAGCCGTCCTCGGCGACCTTGATGCGCAGGATCTTGCCGCGCAGGTCGTTGGTGTTGCCGGAGCTGCGGCGGGCGTCGAAGGCCGGGTTGCGGTCGGCCCGCTCGTCGATCGGCGTGTAGCCGTCGGAGGCGAAGGGGTTGGTGTCGTCGCCGGTGGACAGGTAGAGGTTGCCCTCGGCGTCGAAGTCGATGTCGCCGCCGACGTGGCAGCAGGTGCCGCGGGAGGCCGCGACGTCCAGGACCTTCTTCTCGCTGGCCATGTCGAGCGTGCCGTTGGGGTTGAGGACGAAGCGGGAGAGGCGGTTGACGCCGTCGAACTTCTTGAAGTCCTCGGCGGTTCCCGTCTCGGGGGCGTCGCCCGCGGGGGTGTCGAGCGGCGGGGCGTAGTAGAGGTAGATCGCCCGGTTGTTCTCGAAGTCCGGGTCGACGCCTACGCCCTGCAGGCCCTCCTCGTCGTGGCTGTAGACGTCGAGCTTGCCGGCGACTTTGGTGACGCCGCCCTGGTCGGTGATGCGCAGGGTGCCGTCGCGCGAGGTGTGCAGGACGCTGCGGTTCGGGAGCACGGCGAGCGACATCGGCTCGCCCATCTCGGGTTCGCCCTTGGCGAGCGGTACCTGCTGGAACTGCCCCTCGGCGGCGGCCGGCTCGTCGGCCGCCGGCTGTGCTCCGGCGACGGTCGCCGGGGTGCCCACGGCCAGCATCAGGCCGGTGACCAGGGCGAGGGCGGTGCGAAGTCTGGGACGCCTCGTGGTGCGGGTGCCTTTGGGTCTGCTTCTGTGCACGAAGTCCCTCCGGGAACGGGATGGGCCGTACGGGATGGTGCGAAGACGTGCGGTACGTGCGTGAGGAGACGTGCGGTGCGGGCGCCGGGGTGCGCCGTCACCCCGGAGGCGTGAGTGTCCTGAACACTTCAGCGACGGTAGCCGCGTTCGTCCTGGGCCAACAGCCCCAGGGCCAGGAATAGTTGAACTTCATCTCATCGCAGGACAAAGCGGCATCCGGGCAGGCCGGACCGGGGACCGGCAGGGGCTCTTCCGGCCTCCGGTCCCCGTCCCGGCCTGCTGCCGGGCGTGCGGATCAGCTGTTGAACGCGGCGTCGAAGGACGCGGTCGGCGGCTCGAAGTCGAATGTCTTGAGCCGGGTGAGGGCCTCGGGGGCGCCCTGAAGGCGGTCCATGCCGGCGTCTTCCCATTCCACGGAGACGGGGCCCTGGTAGTCGATGGAGCGCAGCATCCGGAAGACGTCCTCCCAGGGGACGTCGCCATGGCCGGCCGACACGAAGTCCCAGCCGCGGCGCGGGTCGCCCCACGGCAGGTGGGAGCCGAGCCGGCCGTTGCGGCCGTCGAGGCGTCTGCGGGCCTCCTTGCAGTCGACGTGGTAGATCCGGTCGCGGAAGTCCCACAGGAAGCCGACCGGGTCGAGGTCCTGCCACACGAAGTGCGAGGGGTCGAAGTTGAGGCCGAAGGCCGGGCGGTGGTCCACCGCCTCCAGCGCCCGCTGGGTCGTCCAGTAGTCGTAGGCGATCTCGCTGGGGTGGACCTCGTGGGCGAACCGCACGCCCTCGGCGTCGAAGACGTCGAGGATGGGGTTCCAGCGGTCGGCGAAGTCCTGGTAACCGCGTTCGATCATGGACTCCGGGGCGGGCGGGAACATGGCGACCAGGTGCCAGATCGCCGAGCCGGTGAAGCCGATGACGGTGTCGACGCCGAAGCGTGCGGCGGCCCGCGCGGTGTCCTTGACCTCGGCCGCGGCCCGCTGCCGTACGCCCTCCGCGTCGCCGTCGCCCCAGATGCGGGCGGGCAGGATGGCCTCGTGGCGTTCGTCGATGATGGCGTCGCACACGGCCTGGCCGACCAGGTGGTTGGAGATCGCCCAGCACTTCAGCCCGTACTTGTCGAGCAGCTGGTGGCGCGAGTCCACGTACGACGGGTCGGCCAGGGCCTTGTCGACCTCGAAGTGGTCGCCCCAGCAGGCGAGTTCCAGGCCGTCGTAGCCGAAGTCGCGGGCGAGCCGGCAGACCTCCTCCAGGGGCAGGTCCGCCCACTGGCCGGTGAAGAGAGTGAAGTTGCGTGGCACGGGACGCTCCTGTTCAGACCACGATCGGGGTGTAGACGGAGTTCTTCTCGGCGCTCTCCTCGACCGCGGCCAGCACGCGCTGCACCTGCAGCCCGTCGGCGAAGGACGGTTCGGGCCGGCGGCCCTGGGCGACGGCGTGGACGAGGTCGCGCACCTGGTGGACGAAGGTGTGCTCGTAGCCGAGGCCGTGGCCCGGCGGCCACCAGGCGTCCAGGTAGGGGTGCTCGGGTTCGGTGACGAGGATGCGGCGGAAACCGGCGTGCTCCCCCGGCTCCGTACCGTCGTGGTACTCCAGCTCGTTGAGCCGCTCCAGGTCGAAGGCGAGCGATCCGCGCTCACCGTTGAGTTCGATGCGCAGGGCGTTCTTGCGGCCGGTGGCGTACCGGGTGGCCTCGAAGGAGACCAGGGCGCCGGAGGTGAGGCGGCCGGTGAACACGGCGGCGTCGTCCACGGTGACCTGCCCCGTGGTGCCGTCGGCGGAACCCGCCGACAGGCCCCGGGCGGCGCCCTCGGGCAGCGGGCGTTCCCGTACGAAGGTCTCGGTGAGGGCGGAGACGCCCGCGATCCGCTCCCCCGTCAGATACTGCGCGAGGTCGACGATGTGGGCGCCCAGGTCGCCGAGGGCACCCGAGCCGGCCAGTTCCTTGCGCAACCGCCAGGTCAGCGGCGCCTTCGGGTCGACCAGCCAGTCCTGGAGGTACGTCACCCGCACGTGCCGCAGCCGTCCGACGCGGCCCTCGGCCACCATCCGCCGGGCCAGCGCGGTGGCGGGCACCCGGCGGTAGTTGAAGCCGACCATGGCCAGTTGGCCGCGGGCGCCGGCCTCCTCAGCCGCCCGGGTCATCGCCTCCGCCTCCGCGACCGTGTTGGCCAGCGGCTTCTCGCACAGCACGTGCTTGCCGGCGGCGAGCGCGGCCAGCGCGATCTCGGAATGGCTGTCGCCGGGGGTGCAGATGTCGACGAGGTCGATGTCGTCCCGTTCCACCAGGGTCCGCCAGTCGGTCTCGGTGCTCGCCCAGCCGTGCCGGTCGGCAGCCGTGCGGACGGCGTCGGCGTCCCGGCCGCAGATGGCCGCCTGCACCGGGTTGAGCGGCAGGTCGAAGACCCGGCCGGCGGTGCGCCAGCCCTGGGAGTGTGCGGCGCCCATGAAGGCGTAGCCGACCATGCCGACGCGCAGCGGCGGTCTGGTCGCGGACGCCCCCGTCGCTCCGGTCCCGTTGCCGGCCCCGCTCCCGGTGGCCGATTCGTGCTCCCCGGCCCCCTCGGGCTGCTGCGGCTGTCCCATGCGGATGTCCTCCTCGTCGTCGTGGCGCGGTGGGGGGTGGACCCCGCCCCGGTCGGCTGGTCGGGCCGCTCCGGGGCGGCGGCCCTCACTTGAAGCCCGTGGACATGTACTGGTCGACGTTCTCCTTGTCGACGACGGCCGAGTAGCAGGTGACGGTCGAGGGGATCTCGAACTCGGCGAGGCCGCTGACCCCCTTGCCCTGGCCGAGCGCACGGGCGAGGTCGATCGCGGAGGCGGCCATGGTCGGCGGGTACAGCACGGTCGCCTTCAGCACGCCGCTGTCCGCCTTGATGGCCTGGAAGGCGGAGAGCGCGCCCGCGCCGCCGACCATCAGGAAGTCGTCGCGCCCGGCCTGCTCGATGGCGCGCAGCGCGCCCACGCCCTGGTCGTCGTCGTGGTTCCACAGGGCGTCGAACTGGGACTGGGCCTGGAGCAGCTGCGCCATCTTGGCCTGTCCCGACTCGACGGTGAACTCGGCGGCCTGGCGGGCCACCTTCTGGATGTTCGGGTAGTTCTTCAGGCCGTCGTCGAAGCCCTTGGTGCGCTGCTGGGTCAGCTCCAGGTTGTCCAGGCCGGCCAGCTCGATGACCTTGGCGCCCTGCTTGTCCTTGAGCTTCTCGCCGATGTAGTGGGCGGCGTTGAGGCCCATGCCGTAGTTGTCGCCGCCGACCCAGCAGCGGTAGGCCTGCGGGCTGTTGAAGATGCGGTCGAGGTTGATGACCGGGATGCCGGCGCGCATCGCCTTGAGTCCGACCTGGGTCAGCGCCTTGCCGTCGGCGGGCAGGATGACCAGGACGTCGACCTTCTTGTTGATGAGGGTCTCGATCTGGCCGATCTGCTGGGCGGTGTCGTTGGAGCCCTCGGTCACCTCCATGGTGACGTCGGAGTACTTCTCGGCGCGCTTCTCGGCCTGGTCGTTGACGGCGTTGAGCCATCCGTGGTCGGCCAGCGGGCCGGCGTAGCCGATGGTGACCGGCTTGCCCGGCTTGTCGTCGGCGGCCGGCTGGGTGTCCGCGGCCTTGTCGCCGCCGTCGTCGGGTTCGTTGCTCGTGCACCCGGTGAGGACGGCACCGGCGGACACGGCGGCGGCTCCGAAGAGCAGCCCTCTGCGGCTCGTGAGGTTCGTCATGACGGTGGACCCTTTCCTCAATGCGTGCTTGCGGTACGGCGCTGGACCAGCACGGCGGCGACGATGATCGCTCCCTTGGCGATCTGCTGGACGGCGGTCTCGAGGTTGTTCAGGGCGAAGATGTTGGTGATGGTGGTGAAGATCAGGACGCCGAGCACGGAGCCGACGATGGTGCCGCGGCCGCCGCTGAGCAGGGTGCCGCCGATGATCGCGGCGGCGATGGCGTCGAGTTCGTAGAGGTTGCCGTTGGTGTTCTGGCCGGAGCCGGCCAGGACGATCAGCAGGAAGGCGGCGATGCCGCAGCACAGCCCGGACAGCAGGTAGAGGTAGAGCCGCTGGCGGCGGATGTCGATGCCGGCGAGGCGGGCGGCCTCCGCGTTGCCGCCGACCGCGACGGTGCGGCGGCCGAAGGTGGTCCGGTTGAGCACCAGCCAGCCGATGACGGTGACGGCCGCGAAGACCAGGACCAGCGGCGGGATGCCGAGGACGTAGGCGTCGCGCTCGCCGAGGTCGAGGACGCTGGGGACCGTGACGACCTGGGTGCTGCCGTCGGTGATCTGGAGCGCGAGGCCGCGGGCCGAGGCCAGCATGGCGAGGGTGGCGATGAAGGGGACCATCTGGCCGAAGGCTATGAGCACCCCGTTGACCAGTCCGCAGCCCACTCCCACCACGATCGCCGTGAAGAGGATGCCGAAGAAGCCGAACTCCTGGGTGGCGACGGTGGTCGCCCACACCGACGACAGGGCGACGATGGCGCCCACGGACAGGTCGATGCCCCCGGAGATGATCACGAAGGTCATGCCGACGGTGACGACACCGATCACGGACGCCTGGGTGAGCACGAGCTGGAGGTTGCGGGTGTCGAGGAACGAGTCGGGCTGGGTGATGCCGCCGATGAGGACCAGTGCGGCGAGCACGCCGAGCAGGGTGAGGGTGCGGACGTCGGCGCGGCCCAACTGGACCCGCCAGGCGGGCGGACCGTCCACCGGTGCCGCCTTGCCGGTGCCGTCCCGGGGCGGGGACACGTGCTGCGTCATGACGCCGGGCTTCCTTCCATCACGAGGTCGAGTACGCGGTGTTCGTCGAGTTCGCGGGCGGGGGCCTCGTGCACGACCCGGCCCTCGCGCAGCACCAGCACGCGGTCGGCGAGGCCGAGCACCTCGGGCACCTCGCTGGAGACCAGCAGGACGGCGAGGCCCTCGTCGGCGAGGCGGCGGACGACCGCGTACAGCTCGGCGCGGGCGCCGACGTCGACGCCGCGGGTGGGTTCGTCGAGCAGCAGGACCTTGCAGCCGCGCAGCAGCCAGCGGGCCAGGACCGCCTTCTGCTGGTTGCCGCCGGACAGGGTGCGCACGGGTACGGAGGGGTTGTCGGGCCGCAGGGACAGCTCGCGGGTCGCCGCGCGGGCCGCGTCCAGTTCGGCGCCGCGGTCGAGCCAGCCGCCGCGCGAGAAGCGGGACATGGCGGAGACCGACACGTTGCGGGTGACGGACTCCAGCATCAGCAGGGCCTGCGCCTTGCGCTCCTCGGGGGCGAGCCCGAGCCCGGCGCGGACGGCGGCGCGCACGCTGCCGGGCCTGAGCGGGCGTCCCTCGACGAGGACCTGGCCGGTGCCCGCCTTGCGGGCGCCGTAGACCGTCTCCAGGATCTCGGAGCGGCCGGAGCCGACGAGTCCGGCGAGACCGACGATCTCACCGGGCCGGACCTCCAGGTCGAGGGCCTCGAACTCGCCCTCGCGGGACAGGCCCTTGACGCTCAGCACGGGCTCGCCCGCGGGCGGCGCGGCCGGCCGCTCGGGGAAGACGTACTCGACGTTGCGGCCGGTCATCAGCGCCACGACGTCGCGGGTGGGCGTCGACTCGGCGGGCAGCCCGCCCGCGACGGCCCGCCCGTCCTTGAGGACGGTGACCCGGTCGCCGATGCGGCGGATCTCCTCCAGGCGGTGCGAGATGTAGACGACGGCGACGCCGTCGGCGGTGAGGTCGGCGACGATGCGGAAGAGGTTGTCGACCTCGTCCGGGTCGAGCGCGGCGGACGGCTCGTCCATCACGATCAGCCGTACGTCGTGCGAGAGCGCCCGCGCCATGGACACGATCTGCTGCTGTGCCGCCGAGAGTTCCCCCACCAGCCGGCCGGGGTCGACCTCCGGGTGCCCGAGCCGCGCCAGCAGCGCGGCCGTCGACTCCTTGGCGGCCTTCCCGCGGACGACGAAACCGGCCGAGGTCGGCTCGTGGCCGAGGTGGACGTTCTCGGCGACGGACATGTGCTCCACCAGGTCGAGTTCCTGGTAGATGGTGGCGATGCCGAGGCGCATGGCCGCGATGGGCGAGCGCAGCGTGACGTCCTCCCCGCGCCAGCTGATGGTGCCGGTGTCGGGCTGGTGGGCGCCGGCCAGCACCTTGATGAGGGTGGACTTGCCGGCGCCGTTCTGGCCGAGCAGGCAGTGCACCTCGCCCGCCTGGACGTCGAGGTCGACGCCGTCCAGGGCCCGGACTCCGGGGAACGACTTGGTGATGCCGGACATGCTGAGCAGCGGTGGTTCTGGTGCCATGTGAGGTCCCCTCGGCGGGCATGCGGGCCGGTGTCAGGGCAGAGCGAGGCAGGGCAGTGCTGAGCAGATCTTGATACAGAACGGGATGGAACAGGGCATACCGGGGTAGGGCGCTGTGCCGGGTGGTGCTGTGCGGCCCGTGAAGGCGGACGGTGCCTACGCGGGTGAGAACAGGTGGTCGCTGATCAGCCGGGCTCCGCCGATGACTCCGGCGGTGGGGCCCAGCTCGCCCAGGACGATGGGCAGGTTGCCGGTCGCCAACGGCAGCGACTGGCGGTAGACCTGGGTGCGGATCGCGGCGAGCAGGTTGTGGCCGAGGCCGGTCACCCCGCCGCCGATCACCACCAGGCCCGGGTTGAAGAAGCTGACCAGACCCGCGATGACCTGGCCGGTGCTCCGGCCGCCCTCCCGGATCAGGTCGAGCGCGGTGGCGTCGCCCGCGGCGGCCGCGGCGGCGACGTCGGCGGCGCTGAGGCCCCCGCTCGCCTCCAGCCGTCCCGCGAGTTCGGCCGACAGTCCCTGCTGGGCGGCCTCGGTGGCGTCGCGGGCCAGGGCCGCGCCGCTGAAGTGGGCCTCCAGGCAACCCCGGTTGCCGCAGGCGCAGGGGCGTCCGTCGGGCACGGCCTGGATGTGCCCGATGTCGCCCGCGCTGCCCGTCGTACCGCGGTAGACCTCACCGCCGACGACGATGCCGCAGCCGATGCCGGTACCGATCTTGACGACGAGGAAGTCGTGCACGGTGCGGGCGACGCCCGCGTGCTGCTCCCCCAGCGCCATCAGGTTCACGTCGTTGTCGACCATGACCGGGCAGCCGAGGTCCTGGCTGAGCGCCTCCCGCACGGGGAAGCCGTCCCAGCCCGGCATGATCGGCGGAGCCACCGGCACGCCCTCGGGGAAGCGGACCGGCCCCGGGACGCCGATGCCGGCGCCGTCGAAACCCTCCGCGAGCCCCGAGGCACGCAACTTGGCGGCCATGGACAGCACCTGCTCGAAGACCGCGACCGGTCCCTCGCGTACGTCCATGGGCTGGTTGATGTGTCCGAGGATCTCCAGCTCGGCGTTGGTGACGGCGACGTCGACCGAGGTCGCGCCGATGTCGACGCCGAGGAAGCGCAGTTCGGGATTGAGCCGGACGTTGTGGCTGCGGCGTCCGCCGCGCGAGGCGGCGAGCCCGTCGGCCACGACCAGCCCGGTCTCCAGCAGCCGGTCCACCTCGACGGCCAGCTTCGACCGGGAGAGGTCGACCTGGTCGCCGAGCTGGGCGCGGGAGTTGGGTCCCGAGTCGCGCAGCAGCTGGAGCAGTCGCGCCTGGTGGGTGTTGGCGGGTCGTGCGGTCATGCGTCTCACGAGCCCCTCCCCGCCTCAATCGGCCTTGAGTGTGCCGGTTTCCGGCCACGTTCCTTGGCTTGCTTTCGGAGGGAACGTAGCAGTGGGCGCCCGGCGTGGGAAGAAGTCTTGCACGAATTCCTGCGAACTTTCTCCACTGAGTGGACAAAGACGGGTCGGGTGTTCGCGGGCACGGGACGCGGCAGGGCCGCCCGGCCATCACGCCGGGCGGCCCATCAACCGCCGCTGACCTCGTGGTTTCCTCTGGTTCGAACGCCGGGTGTGTCAGCGGGCGGTGCTCGGCAAACGGTGTTCAGGGGCAGCGGACAACCTGTCCGGCGTAGGAGAGGTTGCCGCCGAAGCCGAAGAGCAGCACCGGGTCGCCGGTGGTGATCTCGCCCCGCTCGACCAGCTTGGAGAGGGCGAGGGGGATGCTCGCCGCCGAGGTGTTGCCGGACTCCACGACGTCGCGGGCGACGACGGCGTTCACGGCGCCGATCCTCGCGGCGAGGGGTTCGATGATGCGCAGGTTGGCCTGGTGCAGGACGACGGCGGCGAGGTCGGAGGGTGCGAGTCCGGACCGCTCGCAGGCCTGGCGGGCGATGGCGGGCAGCTTCGTGGTCGCCCAGCGGTAGACGCTCTGCCCCTCCTGCGCGAACCTCGGCGGGGTGCCCTCGATGCGGACCGCGTTGCCCATCTCGGGCACCGACCCCCACAGCACGGGCCCGATCCCGGCCTCCCCGGCCGGGGCGCAGGGCTCCACGACGGCCGCCCCCGCCCCGTCGCCGACCAGCACGCAGGTGGTGCGGTCGGACCAGTCGGTCACCTCGGACATCTTGTCGGCGCCGATGACCAGCGCCCGGCTCGCCGAGCCGGCCCGGACGGCGTGGTCGGCGGTGGCCAGGGCGTGGGTGAAGCCCGCGCACACGACGTTCACGTCCAGCGCTGCGGGCCCGGGGATGCCGAGGCGGGCCGCGACGCGGGCGGCCGTGTTCGGGGAGCGGTCGATCGCGGTGGAGGTGGCGACCACCACCATGTCCACGTCGGCGGGCGTCGCCCCGGCCGCCGCGAGCGCCTTGGCGGCGGCGTGGCCGGCCAGCTCGTCGACCGGCTCGTCGGGCCCGGCGATACGGCGGGAACGAATGCCGACACGGCTCCTGATCCACTCGTCGCTGGTGTCGACCATGCCCGCCAGGTCCTCGTTGGTGAGGATTCCGGCGGGCTGGTAGTGGCCGACGGCGGTGATGCGGGAGCCGTGGTGCATGGGTGGAGTCCTCGCTGCCTCGGGTACGGGATCCACCAGTGTGATCAGTGACCGACGGGTACGAGGGCAGGTGAAGCGACAGGAAACGGGCGTCCGCCTTGTCGGCTTCGGTCAGCATCCCGGACGCTTCTCGGGCGTCACCCGGTGAACAGCTGGGTGGCCTTGCGGACGAGTTCGTACAGACCGTAACCGAGCGGCGCCCCCACCCACAGCCAGGTGAAGGCGATCAGCGGCCGCCGGGAAGGCAGGTCAGGCGGACTCTGGCTGCTGTCGTGGGACATCGACGGCCTCCTTCTCCCTGGCCGTCGCCGGGGCGGCGGACACATGGTGGCGGGGGTGGACCGGGCGGACGAGTTCGTTGGCGACGAAGCCGACGACCAGCAGCCCGATCATGATGACGAAGCTCGTTCCGTACAGCGCGGCGCCGTGCTTGCCGGCCTCCTCCTGCCGGTCGGCGATCCAGTTGACGATCAGCGGCCCGAGGACGCCGGCCGCGGACCAGGCGGTCAGCAGCCGGCCGTGGATCGCGCCGACCTGGTAGGTGCCGAAGAGGTCCTTCAGATAGGCGGGGACCGCGGCGAAGCCGCCGCCGTAGAAGGAGAGGACGACGAGCGCGCACAGCACGAACAGCGGCTTGGAGGAGTCGCCGAACAGGGCGATCAGCGCGTACATCAGCGCGCCGACGCCCAGGTAGACGCGGTAGATGTTCTTGCGTCCGATCAGGTCGGAGGCCGAGGACCAGCCGATGCGGCCCGCCATGTTGGCCGCCGACAGCAGTGCCACGAACCCGGCGGCGGCCGTCACCGAGACCGGTGCGGAGGTGTCGGCGAAGAAGTCGGTGATCATCGGCGCGGCCTTCTCCAGGATGCCGATGCCGGCCGTGACGTTCATGCAGAGCACGACCCACAGGAGCCAGAACTGCGGGGTGCGCACGGCTCTGCGCGCCGAGACCTGGACGCCTTCGAGGGCGGCCGGTTCGCCGTCCGCCCGTTCCCTCGGGCGCGGCACCCGCACCAGCAGCACGCCCAGCAGCATGAAGACGGCGTACACGAGTCCGTGCACCAGGAAGGCGAGGGCGATGCCGGAGTTGTCGGTGCCGAAGGACTTCAGCATCTGCGCCGACCAGGGCGAGGCGATCAGCGCGCCGCCGCCGAAGCCCATGATGGCGATGCCGGTGGCCATGCCGGGCCGGTCCGGGAACCACTTGATGAGCGTCGAGACGGGCGAGATGTAGCCGATGCCGAGGCCGATGCCGCCGACGAAGCCGTAGCCGAGGACGATCAGCCAGTACTGCTCCACGGCCGCGCCGAGCGCGGAGAGCAGGAAGCCGGACGAGAAGCAGACCAGGGCGACGGTCATCGCCCAGCGCGGGCCGCGCCGTTCCACGAGCGTGCCGCCGAAGGCGGCGGACAGCCCGAGCATGACGATGCCGAGCTGGAAGGGCAGCGCGCTCTGCGTGCCGCTGAGGCCGAGGGCGGACTCCAGGGGCGGTTTGAACACGGACCAGGCGTAGGCCTGGCCGATGGAGAGGTGGACGGAGAGTGCGGCGGGGGGAACGAGCCAGCGGCTCCAGCCCGGGGGTGCGACGGGGGGACTCATGGGTCCCCAACCGTAGGCACATGGAAAGCGGTTGAGAAGACATGTGCGGGTACCCCGGTGCGGGCTGCGACCTCACCCTCCACGTGCGGGACAATGACACACATGGGACGAGTCACGGAACGACGCAAGGTCATCCGCATCCGGGACGGGGCGGTCTCCACCCGGCCGGACACGCTCGTCGCCGAGGAACCGCTGGAGATCCGGCTGAACGGCAAGCCCCTCGCGATCACGATGCGCACCCCGGGAGACGACTTCGCGCTGGCGGCCGGTTTCCTGGTGAGCGAGGGCGTGCTCGCCGGCCAGGGCGACCTGCGGAACATCGTCTACTGCGCGGGAGCGACCGCCGACGGCTCGAACACGTACAACGTGGTGGACGTGCGGACCGCCGCGCACGTGCCGGTCCCGGACATCACTTTGCAGCGGAACGTCTACACCACCTCCTCCTGCGGCCTGTGCGGCAAGGCGAGCCTGGACGCGGTGCGCACGACGGCCCGCTGGCCCATCGCCGACACTCCCCCGGTCCGCGTCACCCCGGAACTGCTGGCGAGCCTGCCCGACCGGCTGCGCGCCGCCCAGCGGGTCTTCGACCGCACCGGCGGCCTGCACGCGGCGGCCCTGTTCGACGAGGGCGGCGAACTGGTGGACGTACGGGAGGACGTGGGCCGGCACAACGCGGTCGACAAACTGGTCGGCCGCGCCCTGCGGAACGGGGACCTGCCGCTGTCCCGCTCGATCCTGCTGGTGTCCGGCCGGGCCTCGTTCGAGCTGGCGCAGAAGGCCGTGATGGCGGGCATCCCGGTGCTGGCCGCCGTGTCGGCGCCGTCGTCGCTCGCGGTGGACCTGGCCGCCGAGACGGGACTCACCCTGGTGGGCTTCCTGCGCGGCGCCTCCATGAACGTGTACGCGGGTGAGGACCGCGTCGTCCTCGGGGCCGCGGCCGCCCGGGGCTGACCGGCTCCCAGCGGCACGGCGGCGGGGCCCCGACCGGCGGGGAGCGCCCCCTGCGCCGCAGGGGGCCCCGCCGTGATCCCGGTCCCGGGACGCCGGGCGCGCCGTCCGGCGACACGCGAGTGATCGAATGGGGCGTATCAGACACCTGTCGCCCTGATCTACTGATGCCCTGACGACCGGCTCCGACCAGCCGCCTGAAGGGCAGACCGCTCCATGCCGTCACCTCCCCGCACCCGCCCGCGCTCCCCCCTGCTCGCCCTCGCCGCCCTGTTCGCCCTGGCCGCCTCCGTGCTGCCAGCCCCCGCCGTCCACGCCGAAGGGCACGGCAGGGCCGGGGAGTTCGAGCAGCGGGTCCTCTTCCGGGCCGACCAGGACCCCGGCGGCTACGCCTGCTTCCGCATCCCGGCGATCGTGCGGACGACGGAGGGCACCCTGCTGGCCTTCGCCGAGGGGCGCGTCCTCGACTGCGGGGACGCCGGCGACATCGACATCGTCGTCAAGCGCTCCACGGACGGCGGGCGCACCTGGGGTCCGCTCCAGGTCGTCAACGAGGGCGGCGGCGACACCCACGGCAACCCGGCGCCGGTCGTGGACCGCGCCACCGGGCGCGTCCTGCTGGTCGAGACGTACAACGCGGGCCGCGCGGACGGCGGCAACTGCGCGGTGCCCTGCGCCCGCACGCCTCACCTCCAGTACAGCGACGACGACGGCCGCACCTGGTCCGCGCCCCGCGACCTGAGCGCCCAGATCCTGCCGCCCGACTGGAACTCCTGGTACGCGACCGGCCCCGTGCACGGCGTCCAGCTCACCGGCGGCGAGCACGCCGGGCGGCTGGTGATCGGCGTCAACGCCGAGACCTGGGCCGGCGGCCGGGTCACCGCCAACCACGCGGCGCTCGTGGTCAGCGACGACGGCGGCGAGCACTGGAGGGTCGGGGCCACCGACACCTGGCCGGTGGCCGCCGACGGCACCTTCCGGCAGAAGCCGTCCGAACTCACCCTCACCGAACGCGCCGACGGCTCGCTCCTGGTCAGCGGCCGGGAGGAGAACGGCACCGACCTCGGCCACCGCACCCAGGCCGTCAGCCGTGACGGCGGCGACAGCTTCACGGCGCCCTTCCGGGCCCTGCCGGACCTGTACACCCCGCAGGTGCAGGGCGCCGTGCTCCGCCTCGGCGACCGCCTCCTGCTGTCCGCCCCCGCCGACCCCGACCGCCGCCGCACGATGACCGTCCGCTCCTCCTACGACGGCGGCGCGACCTGGGGCGGCGTGGACCGCGGCACGGTCGTCACCCGGGACTGGTCCGGCTACTCCGACATGGCGGCCGTGGACGACGACGGGACGGTGGGCCTGCTGTACGAGGCCGGGCCGGTGGACGCCCGCGACGAGATCCGCTTCGCCCGCTTCACCGAGGACTGGCTCCAGCCGCGCCGGGGCGCCGGTCCGACCACCCCCGACCTGGCCGCCGGTGCCGCGCCCGCGAACGTGCTCGGGGGCGCCGGGACGACGGACGGCGCGGTGGGCGGCGCGCTCGCCCTCGACGGCGCCGACGACGCCGTACGGCTGCCGTACGACGAGCGGCTGCCGCTGGGGAGCGGGGACTTCACCGCGTCGCTGTGGTTCCGGTACTCGGCGGACGACGGGGAGCAGCCGCTGCTGTGGATGGGCGGTATCGGCACCCGGCAGCCCCAGGTGTGGTTGCGCGCCGAGCCCGGCAACGGCCGGGTCCAGGGGCTGATCACCGCGCGCGACGGCGGGGCGGCCCCGCGCTCGGCGTGGGTGCGCACCGACGGTGCCCACAACGACGGCCGCTGGCACCACCTGGCGCTCCGCCGCGGCGGTGGCCGGCTGACCCTGTTCCTCGACGGTACGGCGGTCGGCGCGGCGGACGTCCCCGGATCGGTGAGCCGCTACTCGCCGTTCGGTGTGCACATCGGCGAGCGGATGGACGGCCGGGCCCGCTTCACCGGCGCGATCGACGAGGTGCACGTGTGGAACCGGGCACTGACCGACGAGGAGATCGCCGCCGGGAACCCGCCCTCGGCGCTCGGGAACACCGTGCTGCACCTGCCCATGGACAGCGTGGCCGGGGTGGCGCCGGGCGGGTGAGACCGCCGCCCCCGGGTCAGCGGCCGCCGGTGCCCGCCGCCGCGCGTTCGGGAGTGGCGGCTCCCTCCTCGGCGTCCGCCTCCGGATCGTGCGACCGGCGCTTGGCGATGACCGCGCACACCATCAGCTGCATCTGGTGGAAGAGCATCAGCGGCAGCACGGCCAGTGAGGCCTGGGCGCCGAACAGGACGCTGGCCATCGGCAGTCCGGCGGCGAGGGACTTCTTCGACCCGGCGAACTGGATCGCGATCCGGTCCGCCCGGCCGAAGCCCAGCGCCTTCGCCCCGTACCAGGTGAGCAGCAGCATCACGGCGAGCAGTACGGCCTGGACCGCCAGCAGCCCGGCCATCCGCGCCGGGCTGACCTGGTGCCAGACGCCCTCGACCATGCCCTCGCTGAACGCCGTGTAGACGACGAGGAGGATCGAGCCGCGGTCGACGAGCCCGAGCACCTTCTTGTGCCGGGCCACGAAGCCTCCGATCCAGCGGCGCAGCACCTGCCCGGCGACGAACGGCACCAGCAGTTGCAGCACGATCGCCACCACCGAGTCGGCGGAGAACCCGCCCCCGTCGCCGCCCAGCAGCGCCGCCGCCAGCAGCGGCGTCACGACGATGCCGACCAGCGAGGAGAAGGAGCCCGCGCAGATCGCGGCGGGCACGTTGCCGCGGGCGATCGAGGTGAAGGCGATCGACGACTGGATGGTGGACGGCACCAGGGTGAGGAAGAGCAGGCCCTGGTAGAGGGGGTCGGTCAGGAAGACCGGGACGAGTCCCCGCGAGGCGATGCCCAGCAGGGGGAAGACGACGAAGGTGCAGGCCAGCACGGTGATGTGGAGCCGCCAGTGCCGCAGGCCGTCCATCGCCTCACGGGTGGAGAGCCGGGCCCCGTAGAGGAAGAAGAGGAAGGCGATCGCGGCCGTGGACGCACCGGAGGCGACGTCCGCGCCCGCGCCGCGGGCCGGCAGCAGTGCCGCGAGGCCCACCGTCCCGAGCAGCAGCAGGATGTACGGGTCGATCGGCATCCAACGCGGCCGTCGCAGGCGTCTCACGGTGCTCCACTTGCTCGTTCTGCTTGTTCTGCTTGTTTGGGTCCCCGCTCCATCCTGCTCCCTCGCCCAGCGATCGGGAATCCGGCATACCGCTCTGACTGTCATCACGACCGGCGATAGGGTGGTGGCATGTACGAGCCGTCCCACCTGCGCACTTTCCTGTCGGTGGCGCAGACGCTGAGCTTCACGCAGGCCGCCCGGCGGCTCGGGCTGCGCCAGTCGACCGTGAGCCAGCACGTGCGGCGGCTGGAGGACGCCACCGGCCGGCAGCTCTTCAGCCGCGACACCCACTCCGTGGAGCTGACGGAGGACGGCGAGGCGATGCTGGGGTTCGCACGCCGGATCGTGGAGGTGCACGAGCAGGCGACGGCCTTCTTCACCGGTACGCGACTGCGCGGACGGCTGCGCTTCGGGGCCTCCGAGGACTTCGTGCTCACCCGGCTGCCGGAGATCCTTGAAGGCTTCCGGCACGACCACCCCGAGGTCGACCTGGAGTTGACGGTGGAACTGTCGGGGACGCTGCACGAGCAGCTGGCCGCCGGGAAGCTGGACCTGGTACTGGCCAAGCGGCGGCCCGAGGACCCGCGGGGCGAGCCGGTCTGGAGCGACCGGCTGGTGTGGATCGGCGCGGAACGCCTGCGCCTCGACCCGGACCGTCCGGTGCCGCTCATCGTCTACCCGCCGCCGGGCATCACCCGCGCGCTGGCCTTCGACGCCCTGCAGCGGCAGGGCCGCGAGTGGCGCGTCGCCTGCACCAGCGGCAGCCTCAACGGACTGATCGCGGCGGCTCGCGCCGGCCTCGGCGTGATGGCGCACTCGCGGGGACTGATCCCGCCCGGCCTGGCGCGGGTGCCGGACCGGGCCGGGCTGCCGGAGCTCGGCCGGGTCGACTTCGTACTCGTGCACGGCAGGCGACATCCCTCGGCGCAGGGCGCGGCGGACGCCCTGGCGGCCGCGATCCTGGCGGGCGGCGACCGCCTGCACCGGGGTCCCGGCGCACGGGCATCGCACGGGTGAGCCCCATACCGGTGGTAAGTGGGTCGTACAGATTCGGTGGAGATTACGCCACCGAAACTTACTCAAACGTCAGGAACGTGTCCGACCCTTCCCCATGTGAGCGCATTTCCTCCCGCTGACCAGCGCGGACCTGAGCACTGCTCGCGTTCGGCGCCCCTGCCGCCGCCGTTCCGCGTGGGGTAGCTTTCACCGCGCTGTGCGGGGCGTCACCCCGGAGCCAGGGAACCAGGGAACCGGGGAGCCAGGAGCGGGGAGCGGGGTTTGCGCGAGTTCACCAGTCCTCCGTCGACGTCGGCACCACCGGTGGGCGGTCTGGCCGACGTCGTCTTCCGGCATGCCCAGGAGGACCCGGGACACATCGCGCTCGGCCGCAAGGACGACGCCGGGCAGTGGCGGGACGTGAGCGCCGGCGCGTTCCGCGACGAGGTGCTGGCCCTCGCCAAGGGGCTGCTCGCCCAGGGCGTCCGCTTCGGTGACCGGGTCGCCGTCATGTCCCGCACCCGCTACGAGTGGACGCTCTTCGACTTCGCCCTGTGGACGATCGGCGCCCAGGTGGTGCCCGTCTACCCGACCTCCTCGGCCGAGCAGTGCCTGTGGATGCTCCACGACGCCGGGGTGACGGCCGCGGTCGTGGAGCACGAGGACCACGCGATGACGATCGCCACCGTCATCGACCGGCTGCCGCACCTGCGCGGCCTGTGGCAGCTCGACTCCGGCGCCGTCCAGGAGCTGTACGACGCGGGCGCCCACCTCGACGACGAGGTGGTGCACCGCCACCGCAGGGCGGTCACGCCGGACACGGTCGCCACCGTCATCTACACCTCGGGCACCACGGGCCGCCCCAAGGGCTGCGTGCTGACGCACGCCAACTTCATGTACGAGGCGGACACCGTCATCGAGCGCTGGGAGCCGGTGTTCCACTCCAGGAAGGGCGACGAGGCGGCGACCCTGCTGTTCCTGCCGCTCGCACACGTCTTCGGGCGGATGGTGGAGGTCGCGGCGATCCGCGGCAAGGTCCGCTTCGGCCACCAGCCGCAGCTCAACGCCGCCGCGCTGCTGCCCGACCTGGCCGCGTTCAGGCCGACGTTCATCCTGGCCGTGCCGTACATCTTCGAGAAGGTGTTCCACGCGGCCCGGCGCAAGGCCGAGAAGGAGGGGAAGGGCGGCCCGTTCGAGAAGGCCGTGGACGTGGCCGTGAAGTACGCGGAGGCGGTGGAGGCGAGGGCCTGGGGCATCGGTCCGGGACCGTCGGCGGGCCTGCGCGTGCAGCACCAGTTCTTCGACAAGCTCGTCTACGCCAAGGTGCGGGCCGCGATGGGCGGGCGCATCCGCAACGCCATGTCGGGCGGCTCGGCGATGGACCGGCGGATGGGGCTGTTCTTCGCGGGCGCCGGCGTGCAGATCTACGAGGGGTACGGCCTGACCGAGTCCACGGCGGCGGCCACCGCCAACCCGCCCGAGCGCACCCGCTACGGCACCGTCGGCCGGCCGATCCCGGGCGTCACCGTGCACATCGCGGACGACGGCGAGATCTGGCTGAACGGCGACAACGTCTTCCAGGGCTACCTGAACAACCCCAAGGCCACCGACGAGACCCTGCACGAGGGCTGGCTGGCCACCGGTGACCTGGGCGCGCTGGACGAGGACGGCTACCTCACCATCACCGGCCGCAAGAAGGAGATCCTGGTGACCTCCGGCGGCAAGAGCGTCTCCCCCGGACTGCTGGAGGAGCGCGTCCGGGACCACCCGCTGGTCAACCAGTGCATCGTCGTCGGCAACGACCGCCCCTACGTGGCCGCCCTCATCACCCTGGACACCGAGGCGGTCGACCACTGGCTGGCGATGCGCAACAAGCCCCGGATGCCCCCGGCCGAGCTGGTGCACGACGCCGACCTGGAGACGGAGGTGCGGCGCGCGGTCGTCGCCGCCAACACGCTGGTGTCGCAGGCCGAGTCCATCCGCACCTTCCGCATACTGGCCCAGCCGTTCACCGAGGAGCACGGGCTGCTCACCCCGTCGCTCAAGCTCAAGCGCAAGGCCATCGAGAACGCCTACGGCGCCGAGGTCGAGGCGCTTTACAGAGCGTGAGTTCGCCGGTCAGGAATGCGTCACGGGCCGTGATCGTTGACGATGGGAGTACCACCTGACCACAACCGAAGGATCAAGAGCTCGTGAGCAGCAAGGTCCCCCCGATCATCCTGAACAACGGCGTCGAGATGCCCCAGCTGGGCTTCGGCGTCTGGCAGGTGCCGGACGACGAGGCCCACACGGCCGTCGCCCAGGCGCTGGAGGCCGGGTACCGCAGCATCGACACGGCGGCGATCTACGGCAACGAGGAGGGCACCGGCCGGGCGATCGCAGCCTCCGGCGTCCCCCGCGAGGATCTGTTCGTCACCACCAAGCTCTGGAACAAGGACCAGGGGTACGACTCCACCCTCCGCGCCTTCGACACGTCGCTGGCGAAGCTGGGCCTGGAGTACGTGGACCTGTACCTGATCCACTGGCCGATGCCGGCCAAGGAGCGCTACGTCGACACGTACAAGGCGTTCGAGAAGCTGCACGCCGACGGCCGCGTCCGGGCCATCGGCGTCTCCAACTTCTACCCGGAGCACCTGGAGCGGCTGATCGGCGAGACGTCGGTCATCCCCGCCGTCAACCAGATCGAGCTGCACCCGCACCTCCAGCAGCACGCCGCCCGCGAGTACCACGCGGAGCAGGGCATCGCCACCGAGGCGTGGTCCCCGCTCGGCTCCGGCAAGGGCATCCTGGAGATCCCGGCGATCGTGGCGATCGCCCAGAAGCACGGCCGCAGCCCGGCCCAGGTGGTGCTGCGCTGGCACCTCCAGGTCGGCAACGTGGTGATCCCGAAGTCCGTGACGCCGTCGCGGATCAAGGAGAACATCGACGTGTTCGGCTTCAGCCTGGACACCGAGGACCTCGCGGCGATCAGCGCGCTGAACGAGGACCGGCGGACGGGCTTCGACCCGGCGGAGTTCAACGGCGAGTGAGGCGACGCCCGCGCGAGGGGCCCGGCCGGCAACGACCGGGCCCCTCGTGCGCCGTCTCAGTTGGGCTGCCCCAGCGGACGTACGACCACGGTGTTGACGTCGACGCCGGCCGGCTGGGTCATCGCCCAGACGATCGAGTCGGCGATCTGGCCGGCGGTCAGCAGCTCACCGGGCGGCAGGCTGCCGTGGGCGTCCCAGAACGGGGTCTCCACCCGGCCGGGCGCGATCAGCGTCACGCCGACGCCCCACTGGGTGACCTCGCGCCGGGTGTTCTCCGCGAGCCCGGTCACCGCCCACTTGGTCGCGCCGTAGATGTTGCCCGGCGTGGGTACGAAGCCCGCGACGCTGCCGACCAGCACGATCCGCCCGCGCGTCTCCTTGAGGGCGTCGATCGACGCCCTGATCAGCAGGGCCGGACCGAGCACGTTGGTCAGCACCATCTCGCTCCAACCGGCCGGGTCGCCCTCGGCGACCGAGTCGTGGGTGGCGAATCCCGCGTTGGCGACGACCGTGTCCAGCCGGCCGAACGCCTTCAGCGCGGCCTCGACGGCGGCGCCCACCTGCGTGTGGTCGGCGGCGTCGCCGACGAGCGTCAGCAGGTTCTCGGGGTCACCGAGTTCCTCCCGGAACGCACGCAGCCTCGCCTCCCCGCGGCCGGTGACGGCCACCCGCTGCCCCGCCTCCAGCAACCGCCGAGCGACGGCAGCTCCAATTCCGCTGCCGCCGCCGGTGATGAGCGCTACCGGTGAGTCGGTCATGGTCCCCCCTGGGTGTCCGGGCTGCCGGACCCGTTCCGGACAGCGCAGGGAGTCCATCACTTGGAGTGCTCTCCAAGTCAAGGGTCCGCGTCAGACGGGCCGCACCGCCGTGTAGACCGTGTGCGCCACCAGCACGAACACGTCCTGCCGCCGGTGCGCGCTCGCCTCGTCGGCGGGGTCGAGGAGCCGGTCGAGGGTTTCCCGGTCGGTGGCGTCGAGCCCGTCGCCTAGGCGGTCGCGCAGGCGGGACAGCGACGTGGTGACGTAGGCGCGGGCCTCGTCCGACAGCGGCGCCGGCAGGTCCAGCAGGAAGCTGCGGGTGCCGGTGTGCTTCAGGCCGGCGGCGGTCAGCATCGCCGGCCAGTCCTCGGTCTCGGGCACGGAGCCGGGCGTGTTCGCGCGCATCTCGGCGAAGGCGTCCTCCTCCACGGCGTGCATCCTGGCCTGCAGCCCGGGACGCCCGATCCCGATGTCGCGGGGCAGGAACCGGGCGGGCAGCCCGCCCTCCAGGACGGCCAGCGTGCCGCCGGGTGCGAGGTGCCCGGCGAGTGCGGCCACGGCCGCGCGCTGGTCGCCGAGGTGGTGCAGGCTCTGGCTCGCCCACATCAGGTCGGCCGGGTAGTCGAGCTCGCCCAGCACCCCGGGCAGCTCGCCGGTGAGGGTGCCGAAGCGGTCGGCGGCACCGAGGCGCGCGGCGCGGTCGCGGGCCCGCTCCAGCAGGGGCTCGGCGCCGTCGACGGCGAGGACGCGGGCGCCGGGGAAGGTGTCGGCGAACAGGCAGGAGACGACGCCGGGTCCGCTGCCGACGTCGACGACCAGGCCGGGCTCGGCCACCTCCCGCGCCAGCCAGGCCATGGCCTGCCGGTACAGGGGGGTGTACAGCTCCGCCTGGGCCTCCAGCAGTGGGGCCATCTCGGCCCAGTCCATGTCGGTGTGCCCGTGGTCGTGGTCGTGGTCGTGGTCGTGGCCGTGTCCGTGTCCGTGCACGGTGTCGTGCCGGTGGTGGGTGTCGTGGTGGTCGTGCGCCATGGTGGTCAGCCTCCCGTTCGCGGTGCCGTCAGGGTGCGACGACGCACCGCGCGGAGGCAAACGAAGTTGCCGTGACCGCAAAAAGTGCCACCGGGGCCCGGCCGGGGAGGGCCGGGCCCCGACGGCGTCAGCTACGCCGGAGTCCGCTCAGGACAGCGGCGGGTAGGCGTTCTTCATCAGCTCCTGGAACTGCGCGGAGAACCAGTGGCCGGAGATCGGGGCGTCGGGCAGCGCGCCGGAGGGGTTGCCGCCGTTGCGCGGGTTGCCCTGATAGGTGGGGTCGCACATCCGGTCGAAGCCCTTGCCCTCGTCGTTGTCGATCGGCTCGCTCGCACCGTCGGACTCACCCGGGGGCTTCATCCACACGTACGCGTCGATCCCGGCGGCGGGGCTGGCCTGCGGGCGCTCGCCGAGGCCGGCTCCGGACTGGTTGCACCAGTTGCCGAGGTGGATGCGGCGGTCGTAGCGCCCACCGTCCACGTAGGTGTTCACGTCGGTCGTCGCGCCCGGTCCGGTGGGCCGTGCTTCGCCGCCCCAGCCGTTGCGGGAGGTGTCGATCAGCATGCCGAGGTTCTGGTCGAAGCCGATCGAGACCAGCTTGTCGCGCATGGCCTGGGCGTAGGACAGCTCGTCGGTGTACTGGTTCCAGTCGACCCAGTCGGACTGGCGCACGGAGGTTCCGTTCACCGAATCCGTGATCTTGAAGTTCTCCTCCTTCAGGGCGCTGTAGTTGGCGGTGTTGACGATGAAGCCGTGCACGTCGTCGACGGTCGCGCCCTCGGTGGTGGCGGCGGTCTTGAACATGTCGGCGGAGGGACCGAAGTTGCTGTCCCAGCCGAGCCAGCCGTGGTGGCCGGCGTCCACGTAGTTGTAGACGTTGTCGATGTCGCCGAGCTTGTTCAGGGCGTAGCCGACGCCCTTCTGGTAGTTGCCGTTGGCCTTCATCTCGTCACAGTTCTCCGTGGCGGTCGGCCGCGGGGTGACGTTGGTGACCAGGTTGGGCAGCGAGTCGATCTCGACCGTGGTGACGATCCGGAGGTCCGCGTACTTCGGGTCGGCGAGGATCTCGCTGATCGGGTCGATGTACTCGGTCTTGTACCGGCCGATCTCGTCCGGGCCCAGCTCGCCGTTGGAGGCGAGGGCGGCGCAGTCGCGTCCGGGCAGGTTGTAGATGACGAGCTGGATGGCGAGTTCGCCGGAGCCCTTCTGCTCCAGCGCCTTGTCGAGGTGGTCGCGCAGCCCCATGCCGCCGTTGACGCCTTCGATGGCGGCGATCCGGTCGAGCCATACACCGGTGGGCTGGTCGGCGATGCGGTCGCCGCCGGGCTCGGCCGCCGCCTTGGCGCTCCACTCGGGGTTCACGTAGACCTTGGCGCCGTCGTAGGGGTTGTCCACCCGCTCGCCCTCCACGGGCGGGTCCGTCGGGTCCGGCGGGTCGGTCGGGTCGGGGTCGGTCGATCCGCCGTCGTCGACGTTGCAGGTCACGCCGTTGAGGGTGAAGGTGGCGGGGACGGCGTTGCTGCCGCTGTAGGTTCCCTGGAAGCCGAAGCTCGCCGAACCGCCGGTGGACAGCGTGCCGTTGTAGGACTCGTTGGCCGCGGTGACGGCGGCGCCGCTCTGGCTGAGCTTCGCGTTCCAGCCGTTGGTGACCTGCTGGCTGCCGGCGAACGTCCACCCCAGTGACCAGCCGGAGGTCGCGGCGCCGTTGTTGGTGACGGTCACGGCGGCGGTGAAGCCGCTGCCCCAGTCGTTCTGCACCTGGTAGTCGACGGTGCAGGGGACGGCGGCCGCGCCGGCACCGGCGGACTGCGCGGCGAAGGCCGTGCCGGATGCCCCGGCGACCAGCGCCAGGGCGGCGAGCATCGCGGTTCTGCTACGGGTCATGAGTGCGGGTTCCTTCTTTCGTGGGGTGCGCGTGCGTTCGGTCAGGGGTGCGCGTGCTGTTCGGTCGGAGGTGCGCGTACTGGACGTCCGGGACCGCGCGCACCGGCGCGGCCCGCTTCCGGACGGCATGGGGGTGCCGTCGCGGACGGAGGTCAGGGACGGCCCGCGGGCACGGTGGAACCGCCCGGGGGGTGTGCGAGCCGGCACGCCGGCCGATGACGCGTCGGACGGGCCGCGGGCGCGGCTAAAAGTCCTGAACGCGGAAGGTGGTGCGGGGGGTGGCGCATGAGCGACTCCTCGCAGTTCGGTCGCGCCGTGACGGACGCGTCGACTGATGGAACCGCTCCCACTGGTGCCGATGAAGGTAGCGCCAAGTGACGGTGAAGAACAGAGGAGTTACCGACTTTCTCTCGGCAGCACCCGTCGAATCTTTTCGACTCTCCACACATCTTGACCGCACTGACCCCCCTCCCCACTATGGGAGCGCTCCCACTGGTTCAAGGCTTGTTGCTCCGCCCCCACACTCCCCGAGCCGCAAGGAGGAACCAGCACTATGCATCCCGCACACAGACGCAGACGCCGCACCTCGCGGCGGCTGTGGACGGCCGCGCTGGCGGCCCTCGCGTTACCCCTCACCATGCTGGGCACCGGTTCGACTCCCGCCCAGGCGGCCGCACTTCAGTGCAGCGTGGACTACAGGACCAACGACTGGGGCTCCGGCTTCACCGCCGAGCTGACGCTCACCAACCGTGGCGCCGACGCCATCGACGGCTGGACGCTCACGTACGACTACGCGGGCGACCAGAAGCTGACCAACGGCTGGAACGGCACCTGGAGCCAGTCCGGGAAGACCGTCACCGTCAAGAACGCCCCGTACAACGCCCGCGTCGCGGCCGGCGCCGCCGTCACCACCGGCGGGCAGTTCACCTACAGCGGCACCAACGCCGCGCCGACGAGCTTCGCCGTCAACGGCACGACCTGCGCCGGGGCGCACCAGCCCCCGATCACCGTGCTGACCAGCCCGGAGCCGGGCTCGGTCTACTCGCAGGGCGAGGCCGTCCCGCTGGCCGCCACGGCGGCGGCCGCCGACGACGCCGGCATCAGCAAGGTGGAGTTCTACGACGACACCACCCTGCTGGGCACCGACACCAGCGCGCCCTACACGCACTCCACCTCTGGCTTGACCGTGGGCAGTCATTCCCTGGTGGCGAAGGCCTACGACGGCATGGGCGCCTCCGCCGCCTCCGTGCCGGTCGGTATCACGGTCGCCTCGGGACCGACCGTGGTCGCCACACCCGCTCAACTGGGCATCCAGCAGGGCGAGTCGGGAACGTACGAGGTCAAGCTGTCCAAGGAACCGGTCGCGGACGTCACGGTGACCACGGCCCGCGCGAGCGGCAACACCGGTCTGTCGGTCTCCGCCGGGGCGAGCCTCACCTTCACCCCAGCGAACTGGGACACCGCGCAACAGGTGACCATTGCGGCCGACGCCTCCGGCACCGGCTCGGCGGTCTTCGAGTCGACGGCACCCGGCCACGGCATGGCCGCGGTCACCGTCACCCAGCTGGGCGCCCAGAAGGACTACGACGCCCGCTTCCTGGAGCTCTACGGGAAGATCACCGACCCGGCGAACGGCTACTTCTCGCCCGAGGGCATCCCGTACCACTCGGTCGAGACGCTGATCGTGGAGGCGCCGGACCACGGGCACGAGACCACGTCCGAGGCGTACAGCTACCTGCTGTGGCTCCAGGCCATGTACGGCAAGGTGACCGGCGACTGGGACCGGTTCAACAACGCCTGGGAGATCATGGAGACCTACATGATCCCCACGCACGCCGACCAGCCGACCAACTCGTCCTACAACGCGTCCAAGCCGGCGACGTACGCACCCGAGCTGGACACGCCGGACGAGTACCCGGCCCCGCTGGACGGCACGGTCTCGGTCGGCCCCGACCCGATCGCCGCCGAGCTGAAGTCGGCGTACGGCACGGACGACGTCTACGGCATGCACTGGCTCCAGGACGTCGACAACACCTACGGCTACGGCAACTCGCCCGGCAACTGCGAGGCGGGCCCCTCCGACACCGGCCCCTCCTACATCAACACCTTCCAGCGCGGCGCACAGGAGTCGGTGTGGGAGACGGTGCCGCAGCCGGCCTGCGACGCCTTCAAGTACGGCGGCCCCAACGGCTACCTGGACCTGTTCACGGGCGACGCGTCCTACGCGAAGCAGTGGAAGTTCACCAACGCCCCGGACGCCGACGCGCGGGCGGTGCAGGCCGCGTACTGGGCGGACATCTGGGCCGAGGAGCAGGGCAAGGGTGACGAGATCGCCGGCACCCTGGACAAGGCCGCCAAGATGGGCGACTACCTGCGCTACGCCATGTACGACAAGTACTTCAAGAAGGTCGGGAACTGCGTGGGGCCGTCGAGCTGCCCGGCGGGCACCGGCAAGGGCTCCTCGCACTACCTGCTGTCCTGGTACTACGCGTGGGGCGGCGCCGTCGACACCTCGGCGGGCTGGGCCTGGCGCATCGGCTCCAGCCACACCCACGGCGGCTACCAGAACCCGCTGGCGGCGTACGCGCTGAGCACGTACGACGACCTGAAGCCGAAGTCGGCGACGGGCACGGCGGACTGGGCCAAGTCCCTGGACCGGCAGATCGAGTTCTACCGCTGGCTCCAGTCCGACGAGGGTGCCATCGCGGGCGGCGCGACCAACAGCTGGGCGGGCCGGTACGCGACCCCGCCGGCCGGTACGCCGACCTTCTACGGCATGTACTACGACGAGAAGCCGGTGTACCACGACCCGCCGTCCAACCAGTGGTTCGGCTTCCAGGCGTGGTCCATGGAGCGGGTCGCCGAGTACTACCAGCAGAGCGGCGACGCACGGGCGAAGGAGGTCCTGGACAAGTGGGTCGACTGGGCGTTGTCGGAGACGACGGTCAACCCGGACGGCACCTTCCTCATCCCCGCGACGCTGAAGTGGTCGGGGCAGCCGGACACCTGGAACGCGTCCTCCCCCGGTGACAACGCCGGCCTTCACGTCACCGTCGCCGACTACACCAACGACGTCGGTGTGGCGGCGGCGTACGCCAAGACCCTGACGTACTACGCCGACCGCTCCGGCGACACCGAGGCGGCGTCCACCGCCAAGGCGCTGCTGGACGGCATGTGGGAGAACAACCAGGACGCGCTCGGCATCGCCGTCCCGGAGACCCGCGCCGACTACAACCGCTTCGACGACCCGGTGCACGTACCGGACGGCTGGACCGGAACCATGCCGAACGGCGACACGATCGACGCGTCGTCGACGTTCTCCTCGATCCGTTCCTTCTACCAGGACGACCCGGCCTGGTCGAAGATCGAGAGCTACCTCGCGGGCGGCGCCGCGCCCACGTTCACGTACCACCGCTTCTGGGCACAGGCGGACATCGCCCTCGCCATGGGTTCGTACGCGGAGCTGCTCGAATAGTCCCCCGCGAAGCGCTCCGCGGGTTGCGGGGGTTCTCGACTGCAGGCCGTGCGTGGCTGGTCGCGCAGTTCCCCGCGCCCCTTTGGGGCGCTTGACGGCTCCGTGTGCACGGTTCCGCCACCGGACGGCGGGACCACCTGCCGGGCGGCCCCTCGTCCACGCCGAGGGCCGCCCGGCCTCGCATGTGTTCTGTTCCTGACGGAAGGACGGTTCCCCACCGTGCGAAGAACCAGGATCCTCACCGCGCTGCTGGCCCTGGCTGCCGGCCTCCTCACGGGCGGTCCGCCCGCGGCGCTGGCCGCCGAGCCGAAGGCGGCCGCCGTGGCCGCCGACACCTACACCTGGAAGAACGCCCGCATCGACGGGGGCGGCTTCGTCCCCGGCATCGTCTTCAACCGCTCCGAGAAGGACCTGGCCTACGCCCGCACCGACATCGGCGGCGCCTACCGCTGGCAGGAGGGGACGAAGACCTGGACGCCGTTGCTGGACCACGTCGGCTGGGAGGACTGGGGCCACACGGGCGTGGTCAGCATCGCCTCCGACTCCGTCGACCCCGACCGGGTGTACGCGGCGGTCGGCACGTACACCAACGACTGGGACCCGGGCAACGGCGCGGTGCTGCGCTCCACCGACCGGGGCGCGACGTGGGAGAAGACCGACCTGCCGTTCAAGCTGGGAGGCAACATGCCGGGCCGCGGCATGGGCGAGCGCCTGGCCGTCGACCCGCACGACAACGACGTGCTGTACCTGGGCGCGCCCAGCGGCAACGGCCTGTGGCGCTCGACGGACGCGGGCGTCACCTGGTCCGAGGTGACGGCCTTCCCCAACCCCGGGAACTACGTGCAGGACCCCACGGACACGAGCGGCTACGCCTCGGACAACCAGGGCGTCGTCTGGGTGACCTTCGACGAGTCCACGGGCACGGCGGGCACTCCCACGCAGACGGTCTACGTGGGGGTCGCCGACAAGGAGAACGCCGTCTACCGCTCGACCGACGCGGGCGCGACCTGGGAGCGGGTCGCCGGGCAGCCCACCGGCTACCTGGCCCACAAGGGTGTCCTGGACGCGGAGAACGGCTACCTGTACCTGGCCTACAGCGACACCGGCGGCCCGTACGACGGCGGCAAGGGCCGGCTGTACCGGTACGCGACGGCGACGGGCACCTGGTCGGACATCAGCCCGGTCGCCGAGGCCGACACCTACTTCGGCTTCAGCGGCCTGACCGTCGACCGGCAGAACCCCGGCACGGTGATGGCGACGGCGTACAGCTCCTGGTGGCCGGACACGCAGATCTTCCGCTCGACGGACAGCGGCGCGTCATGGACGCAGGCGTGGGAGTACACGTCGTACCCGACCCGGGAGAACCGCTACACCATGGACGTCTCGTCGTCGCCGTGGCTGACCTGGGGCGCGAATCCGACGCCGCCCGAGCAGACGCCGAAGCTGGGCTGGATGACGGAGGCGCTGGAGATCGACCCGTTCGACTCGGACCGGATGATGTACGGGACCGGAGCGACGGTCTACGGCACGGAGAACCTCACGAACTGGGACGACGAGGGCGGCGCGTTCACGATCGAGCCCATGGTCCGCGGGCTGGAGGAGACCGCGGTGAACGACCTGGCCGCTCCTCCGTCGGGCGCCCCGCTGCTCAGCGCGCTCGGTGACATCGGCGGCTTCCGGCACACGAGCCTGACCGAGGTGCCGTCGATGATGTTCACCTCCCCGAACTTCACCTCCACCACGAGTCTGGACTTCGCGGAGACGAACCCGGACGTCGTCGTGCGGGCCGGGAACCTCGACGCGGGCCCGCACATCGCCTTCTCCACGGACAACGGCGCCAACTGGTCCGGCGGGAGCGACCCTTCGGGCGTGAGCGGCGGCGGCACGGTGGCCGCGGGCGCGGACGGCGGCCGGTTCGTGTGGAGTCCGCAGGGTGCCGGCGTGCACCACACGACGGGCTTCGGCGCGACCTGGCAGGCGTCGAGCGGCATCCCGGCCGGGGCGGTCGTCGAGTCCGACCGGGTCGACCCGAACACCTTCTACGGTTTCAAGTCCGGGAAGTTCTACGTCAGCACGGACGGCGGCGCGACCTTCACCGCGTCGGCGGCCACCGGACTGCCCGCCGGGGACAGCGTCCGCTTCAAGGCGCTGCCGGGTGGGGAGGGCGACATCTGGCTGGCCGGCGGGGCGGCGGACGGACCGTACGGCCTGTGGCACTCGACGGACGGCGGCGCGAGCTTCACCAGGCTCCCGAACGTCGAGGAGGCCGACACCGTCGGCTTCGGCAAGGCGGCGCCGGGCGCTTCCTACCAGACCCTCTACACCAGCGCGAAGATCGCCGGAGTCCGCGGCATCTTCCGCTCCACCGACCAGGGCGCCACCTGGACCCGCGTCAACGACGACGCCCACCAGTGGGGCTGGACCGGCGCGGCCATCACGGGTGACCCGCGCGTGTACGGGCGGGTGTACGTGGCGACCAACGGGCGCGGGATCGTCTACGGCGACACGGCCGGTACCGGTCCGGGACCGGACCCGACGCCGACCGGCGCCTGCGCGGTGACGTACACGGTCACCAACCAGTGGTCGGGCGGCTTCCAGGCCGAGGTGCGGCTCACCAACACGGGCACGTCCGCCTGGGACGGCTGGGCTCTGGACTGGTCGTTCCCCGGCAGCCAGAAGGTGACGCAGATGTGGAACGCGGGGCACACCCAGTCGGGCGCCACCGTGACGGCTCAGAACGTCGGCTGGAACGGCACCGTGGCACCGGGCGCCTCGGTGAGCTTCGGCTTCACGGGGAGCTGGTCGGGGACCAACGCGGCACCGGCGTCGTTCGAGACGGGTGACGGGGTCTGCGCGCAGGAGTGACCCTTCGGGAGGGCGCGTGCGTGCGGCGCGCCCTCCCGCTTCCGTGACGAGTGCGCCCGTTTCACGCCCTTGCAGCGACGCTGCACTTCTTCGACCGTTGTGTCAGTAGAAGTGGGTGGCCGAGGACAGGGGGCGCCGCATGGCGCGAACGTGGGAGGGCGCGGCGGGGCGGCTGATGCTCGGACTGGCGGTACTGCTGCACCGGACGGTCACGGCCAAGGCCGCGAAGCAGAGACTTCACGGCTGCCGGGACGCCGCCCTGCGCGCCGCGTACCGGCGGGGCGTACCCGTGGAGGTACTCGCCTCCCGGACGCGGCTGACGCAGGGGTGGGTCAGGAAGGTGGTCACCGGCGGGAAGCCCCCGCCGGTGGACGAGGCCGCGTGAGGACGCGGCGGCGGATCAGGGCGCGTACACCGTCGGCCTGAGCGCGGTCGCCATCCCGCTGCCGATGAAGAAGCTCGGGTGCGGCGGCTGGTTGTAGGCGGTGTTCTGCCACGCCAGGGCCGTGCGGTACTGGGTGTCGTGGAGGAGGGTCGTGATCCTGCGGTCGGTGTCGTGCGGGGTGGAGTAGATCCGCAGGGCGGTGTTGTTGCTCGTGCGCCAGACGATCTCCTCGCGCCAGTCGCCGAGGATGTCGCCGGACAGGACCGGGGTGGCCTTCGTGCCGTTGTTGGAGGCGACGCCGGAGCCGGTGAGCAGGCGGGTGTCGCCGGAGGTGCCGTACTTGTCGACGCGGGTGCCGTCGAGGAGTTCGCGGACGGGGTCGCCGTCCCACCAGGACAGGAAGTTGGTGCTGGAGGGCTTGCGGCCGTTGACGACCGTGCCCTTCGGGTCGCGGATGCCGCTCTCGGCCGACGACCAGGACTCCGCGCCCGCGCTGCCGGACCAGATGTCGGCCGAGACGCCCCGGCCGTTGTCGCCGCTCGCGCCCGTGGCCCAGATGATGTGACCGGTGCGGGCGTCGGCCATCCAGGAGGAGGGCTTGGAGCTGTCCTCGTCGACCTTGAACTCCTCCAGGCCGGGGCGGGACGGGTCGAGGTCGCCGACGTGCATGGCGTCGCCGTGGCCGTTGCGCGTGGTCCACAGGGCGTGGCCGTTGTCGTCTACGGCCATCGCGCCGTAGACGATCTCGTCCCTGCCGTCGCCGTCGACGTCCGCCACGGACAGCTGGTGGTTGCCCTGGCCGTCGTAGCCCCTGCCGGCGTTGGTGGAGGAGTTGGTGTCGAAGGTCCAGCGGCGGGTGAAGCGGCCGTCCCGCCAGTCCCAGGCGGCTATGACCGAGCGGGTGTAGTAGCCGCGCGCCATGATCAGGGAGGGGCGGGAGCCGTCCAGGTAGGCCGTGCCGGCCAGGAAGCGGTCGACGCGGTTGCCGTAGGAGTCGCCCCAGGAGGAGACGTTGCCCCGGGCGGGGACGTAGTCGACCGTGCCCATGGCCCTGCCGGTCCGCCCGTCGAACATGGTCAGGTACTCGGGGCCGGTGAGGATGTAGCCGGACGAGTTGCGGTGGTCGGCCGATGGGTCGCCGATGACCGCGCCCGTGCCGTCCCTCGTGCCGTCGGCGGTCTTCATGGCGACCTCGGCCTTGCCGTCGCCGTCGTAGTCGTACACCTGGAACTGCGTGTAGTGGGCGCCGGAGCGGATGTTGCGGCCGAGGTCGACGCGCCACAGCCGGGTGCCGTCGAGCCGGATTCCGTCGACGATCGTGTTGCCGGTGTGGCCGGACTGGGAGTTGTCCTTGGCGTTGGTGGGCTGCCACTTCAGGACCAGGTCGAGGGCGCCGTCGCCGTCGAGGTCGCCGACGGAGGCGTCGTTGGCCTCGTAGGTGTAGGAGACGCCGTCGGGGGTGGTGCCGCCGGCGGGCGGGGAGATCGGCACGTCCTTGTAGCCGGCCCGGAACTGGATCGCGTGGACCGAGTCGCTCTGCTCGGTACCGTTCACGACCGCGCGGACCGTGTAGTCGGCGTGGGAGGGGGCGCCGGCGTGGAAGAAGGTGGTGGAGCCGGTGACGGGTGTGGAGTTGACCTTCGTGCCGGCACGGTAGACGTTGAACGCCACGTTGTCCGGGTCGGTGGCCAGCCAGCGCCAGCCGACCAGGTTGCCGTCGCCGGTGTGGACGCTGACCACGCCCCGGTCGAGGGCCTCGACCTGCCGGGCGGTCGCCGCCTCGGCGGTGTCGGTGGTGAGTGTGGTCAGGCCGGTGCCGACGAGCGCGGCGGCGGCGAGGGCCGCGCCGAGGACGAGCGGACGGCGTCCGCGGTGCTTGCGGGGGTGGCTCACGGGACGAACCTCCTGGAGGACGGATGGGTTCCGTCTCTGGGTCGCCGCCCGAGGCCGCCGGGTTGCCGCCCATCGGCTGCGGCTTCCTACGGCTTCGCGAACGCCCGCAGCGTGAACACCGGGTCGGGCCGGGGCCGGTCCTGGTCGGGCAGCGCCGCGAGCCGGCCGGCGAAGTCGTCCGCGCGCGGGTCGCCCGGCGGGAGGGTGACGAACCAGCCGCGCCTGAGGTCGGCGATCGTGCGGCGGGGGCTGCGGCCCTGGCCGTGGCCGGTGAAGCGGGCGTGGCCGGCGGGGAGCAGGCCGTGGGCACGGGCGTGGGACTCGACGAGGTCGGCCGCGTCGTGCGCGGTGCTCGGCGGGCGGGTGGCCAGTACGGCGTCGATGTCGCTGCCCACGTTGTGCGAGGCGCCCTTGTCGACCGTGGTGACGTACACCCCGCCGGGGCGCAGGACGCGGGCGCACTCGCCGACGATCGCCCGCACGTTCGGGCCGCTGCCCGCCAGGTGGAGCAGCCACACGCTGCTGACGGCGTCGAACTCGCCGTCCCGGAAGGGCAGCCTGCGGCTGTCGGCGAGGACCACGGCGCCGGGCAGCCGGGCGGCGGCGCGCCGGGCCATGGCGGGCGCGCGGTCGGCGCCGGTCACGCGCAGGTCGGTCCGGCCGGCCGCGAGCCGCCGGGTGACGATGCCGGTGCCGCAGGCGACGTCGAGCAGGCTGCGCGCCCGCGGTGGTACGAGGCTCAGTACGGCCCGTGCGGCGGCCTCGGCGCGGGGCTCGCCGCCGCGGGAGGCGTCGTAGACTTCCGCTTCCTTGTCGTAGTCGAGCACACCGTCAGTGTGCCCCGTGGCCGGCGGCCAGGTCCTCCACCCTGCGGGCGAGCTCCACGTCCTTCTCGGTGACGGCGCCGCCCGCGCTGTGGGTGTGCACGGCGAGGGAGACCGTGTTGTAGCCGAGGGTGAGGTCGGAGTGGTGGTCGAGCTCCTCCTGCACCTGGGCGACGTGGACGACCATCGCGGCCGCCGCGAAGTGCGAGCCGAGCCGGTAGGAGCGGGTGAGGCGGCCGTCGTCGAGGGACCAGCCCGGCAACTCGGCCAGCCGCTCCTCGATCTCCTGCTGCGACAGCGGTTCGACGGACATGGGCTGCGCTCCTCTCCTGGGCGGCGGACGGCTCGGCGGCCGCGTCACCTTCAGCGTGCCACAGCCCGGCCGTCCGGGCCCTGGTCAGGAGGGCCAGCCCACCCCTTCGACGGCCCGGGTCGGCTACCGTGCGGGGTATGACCGCACTCGTGTCCGGTACCGCCCCCACCGCCCAGGGCGTGGGTCCGCTGCTGCGGGCCTGGCGGGAGCGGCGGCGGGTCAGCCAGCTGGAGCTGGCGCTGCGCGCCGACTCCTCCGCCCGGCACATCAGCTTCGTCGAGACGGGCCGCTCCCGGCCGAGCGAGGAGATGGTGCTGCGGCTCGCCGAGCACCTGGAGGTGCCGGTGCGCGAGCGCAACGCGCTGCTGCTCGCGGCCGGTTACGCCCCGCGCTACCCGGAGACCCCGCTGGACGACCCGGCGCTGGACGCCGTGCGCGAGGGCATGGAGCGGCTGATCCGGGGATACGAGCCGTATCCCGCGCTGGTCGTGGACGGGACGTACCGGGTGCTGGCCGCCAACCGGGGCATCCTGATGCTGATGGACGGCCTGCCGGAGCATCTGCTGGAGCCGCCGGTCAACGCGATGCGGCTGACCCTGCACCCGGAGGGGCTGGCGCCGCGCATCCGCAACCTGCGCGAGTGGCGCGGGCACCTGCTGGAGCAGATGGAGCGGCAGATCGCGCTGCACCGCTCGGAGCCGCTGCGGGCGCTGTACGAGGAGGTGGCGGCGTACCCGGTGCCGGTCGGCGGCGCGGGCGAGGAGCCGGCCGAGCCGGTGCCGTACTTCGCGCTGCCGATGCAGATCGAGCACGAGGGCCGGACGCTGTCGTTCATCTCGTCCATCTCCACCTTCAACACGCCGATGGACGTGACCGTCGCCGAGCTGGCCATCGAGACGCTGCTCCCGGCCGACCCGGCGACGGTCAAGTACCTTCAGACGCTGCTGTCCTGACGCTGTCTCAGCGCGGCGTACTGGAGCAGCGCGAACCCGGCGACGGTGAGTGCCTGGAGGACCGTCCACACCGCACCGGCCGTGGTGGGCGTCAGCCACAGGCCGAGGGCGGCGAAGCTGACCGCCGCCCAGGCGAGGTTGGCCTCCACGACCGCCCGCACCCCGAGGGCCGGCGGCTCAGGGCGCGCGGCCAACAGGGCGACGCACCCGGCGTACACCGCGAGGAACGCGCCGAGGGCGAGGAGCAGTCCGGAGCCGGCGCCGAGGAACCGGCCGAGCGGGCCGGAGAGGGCGAGGTAGGCGACCGCGTTGACGCCGGTCACCACCGCGTCGAGGGCGAGGAAGCGGCGCAGCATCAGCTGCGGTTCGGCGGTGCGGGCGAGGACGGCCAGCTGGTTGGTGGACATGACGAGTCACCCTCCGTCGGGGTCGGTGCGCGGCTGCGGGGACCGGGTTCCGGAGCGGAGTGCGCCGGCCCGGAACCCGGTGGCTCAACGATCGCGTCCCGTCCTCGCGCGGTCGATTACCCGGCAGGTAATGATGTTGGTCCACGAACACCCCTTGTGAGACTGACAGGGGAACATGACAGACTGCGGGGAGACTTGGGCGCGTTGGGGAGGCGTGGCGTGAGTGAGCGGCGGGCCGCACCCACCGTGGGCCAGGTGGTCCTGGGCAGGCGGCTGCAGGAACTGCGGGAGACGGCGGGCCTCAAGCGCGAGGAGGCCGCCAAGGTGCTCCGGGTGGCCCCGGCGACCGTGCGGCGCATGGAGATGGCCGAGGTCGCGCTGAAAATACCGTACGTCCAGATCCTGCTGACGGCGTACGGGGTGCCGGCGGCGGAGGTCTCGGCGTTCGTGGCGCTGGCCGAGGAGGCGAACCAGCCGGGCTGGTGGCAGCGGTACCACGACGTGCTGCCGGACTGGTTCAGCATGTACGTGAGCCTGGAGGGCGCCGCGCGGATCGTCCGCTCCTACGAGCCGCACTTCGTACCGGGGCTGCTGCAGACGGAGGACTACGCGCGCGCGGTCATGGAGGCCGGCACGATCGCGAACGCGGGCGGTGAGGCCGTGGAGCGGCACGTGTCGCTGCGCATGGAGCGGCAGCGGCTGCTGGAGCGGGCGGACCCGCCGCACCTGTGGGTGGTGATGGACGAGACGGTGCTGCGGCGGCCGGTGAGCATCGACGGCCGGGTGATGCGCGGCCAGCTGGACAAGCTGCTGGAGTTCGCGACCCGGGACCGGGTGACGCTCCAGGTCGCCGAGTTCGACGACGGGCCGCATCCCGGGACGTACGCGCCGTTCACCCTGTTCCGGTTCGCGGAGCCGGAGCTGCCCGACATGGTCTTCACCGAGTATCTGACGGGCGCCCTGTACCTGGACTCCCGCACGGAGGTCTCCGCGCACCTGGAGGTCCTGGACCACATGACGGCGCGCGCGGCCTCGACCCAGCGCACGGAGAAGATCCTGCGCGCGTACCGCGAGAACTTCTGAACCGGCAGTCCCGGCAACCACGACCCCTGACACCCCGGCACCGAGGAGACCACCCCGCATGACCGGACCCGACGCCACCTCCGCGCCCGTCGACACCAGCAGGCCGCACCCGGCCCGCGTCTACGACTGGTGGCTGGGCGGCAAGGACAACTACCCCGTGGACGAGGAACTGGCCCGCAGGATCCTCGCCGCGGACGACACGGCGGTGCGCGGGGCGCGCGCCAACCGCCGGTTCATGCACCGGGCGGTGCGTACGCTCGCCGAGGCCGGTGTGCGCCAGTTCCTGGACATCGGCACCGGCATCCCCACCGAGCCGAACCTGCACCAGGTCGCGCAGGCCGTGGCGCCCGAGGCTCGGGTGGTCTACGCCGACAACGACCCGATCGTGCTGCGGCACGCCGAGGCGCTGCTGCACGGCTCCGCCGAGGGCTCCACGGAGTACGTCCACGCGGACGTCCGCGACCCGGACACCATTCTGCGGCTGGCGGCCGAGTCCCTGGACTTCGCCCGGCCGGTCGCCCTGTCGCTGGTCGCCCTGACGCACTACCTCGGTGACGCGACCGACGGCGACGACGTGCACGGCCTGCTGAAGCGGTACGTGGACGCCCTGGCGCCGGGCAGCTACCTGGTGCTCTCCCAGGTCACGCCGGACCTGAACCCGGAGGCGGTGGGGAAGGCGGCCGGTCTGTTCGCCCGCGGCGGCACGCCGTTCTACCCGCGCTCGCTCGGCGAGTTCTCCCGCTTCTTCGACGGCCTGGAGCTGCTGGGCCCCGGCGTCATCCCGGTCACCGGATGGCGGCCGGAGCCGGAGGACGTGGCTGTCCAGGCGGAGGGCATCGTGCCGGTGTACGCGGGGGTGGCGCGCAAGGTCTGACGGGCCGGCGGCGTCCGCACTGACCCGTACGGGCGCCGCGAACGGGTGCGCTCCCGCGCCCGCCCCTAGGTTCGGAAGCCAGGGCCTGGGCGATCAAGGGAGCGCACGTGACCGACACGCGGACACCGCCCACCGAACCGGGCGCGGCGCTGCTGCGCGCGGGCCGGTTCTTCCGGCCCGGCACCGCCGCCCCCGACCTGCACAGCATCGGGCTGGTCGGCGGCCGGGAGTCGGACGCGTTCTACCGGGACCGGTGGAGCCACGACAAGGTCGTGACCTCCACGCACGGCGTGAACTGCACGGGGTCGTGCCGCTGGAATGTGTTCGTCAAGGACGGCATCATCACCTGGGAGACCCAGGCGACGGACTATCCGTCGGTGGGCCCGGACCGCCCCGAGTACGAGCCGCGCGGCTGTCCGAGGGGCGCGGCGTTCTCCTGGTACACGTACTCGCCGACCCGGGTGCGCTACCCGTACGTGCGCGGGGTGCTGCTGGAGATGTACCGGGAGGCGAAGGCCCGGCTGACGGACCCGGTGCTGGCCTGGGCCGACATCCAGGGCGACCCGGAGCGGCGGCGGCGCTACCAGCGGGCGCGCGGCAAGGGCGGCCTGGTCCGGGCGAGCTGGGACGAGGCGGTCGAGATGGTCGCCGCGGCCCACGTCCACACCATCCGCACTCAGGGCCCGGACCGCATCGCGGGCTTCTCCCCCATTCCGGCGATGTCGATGGTGTCGCACGCGGCGGGCGCCCGCTTCCACTCCCTCATCGGCGCGCCGATGCTGTCGTTCTACGACTGGTACGCCGACCTGCCGGTGGCGTCCCCGCAGGTCTTCGGCGACCAGACGGACGTGCCGGAGTCGGGCGACTGGTGGGACGCGGCCTACCTGATCATGTGGGGGTCGAACGTCCCGGTGACGCGGACGCCGGACGCGCACTGGATGGCGGAGGCCCGCTACCGGGGCCAGAAGGTCGTGGTCGTCTCGCCCGACTACGCCGACAACACCAAGTTCGCCGACCAGTGGCTGCACCCGCACCCGGGCACGGACGGCGCGCTGGCCCTTGCGATGGGGCACGTGGTGCTCAAGGAGTTCTTCGTCGACCGGGAGACGCCGTTCTTCGACGACTACGTACGCCGCTTCACCGACCTGCCGTTCCTGGTGACGCTGACCGAGCGGGACGGGGCGTACGTGCCGGCGAAGTTCCTGCGCGCGGCCGACCTGGGGCAGGAGGGTGCGGACGCCGCCTGGAAGACGGTGGTGCTGGACGGGACGACGGGTCGCGCGGTCGTCCCGAACGGCTCGCTGGGCTTCCGCTGGAACGAGGCCGACCAGGGCAGGTGGAACCTCGACCTCGGTGACGTGCGTCCGCTGCTGAGCCTGCACCGGCACGAGATGGCGTCGGGCGTTCAGGTGCTGCTCCCCCGCTTCGACACCGAGGGCGGCGCGCACGCGCAGGGCCGCGGCGAGGTGGTGACGCGGGGCGTGCCGGCGACGCGGCTGGGCGGGGCGACCGGGCCGCTGGTGACGACGGTGTTCGACCTGCTGCTGGCCCAATACGGGGTGGCGCGGCCCGGGGTGCCGGGCGAGTGGCCGGCGTCGTACGAGGACGCGGACGCGCCCGGCACCCCGGCCTGGCAGGAGACGCACACCTCGGTGCCGGCGGCGGCCTGTGTGCGCATCGCCCGGGAGTTCGCGCGCACGGCCGAGCGCTCCAAGGGGCGCTGCATGATCCTCATGGGCGCGGGCACCAACCACTGGTTCCACTCCGAGACGATCTACCGGGCCTTCCTCGCCCTGCTCCAGCTCACCGGCTGCCAGGGCCGCAACGGCGGCGGCTGGGCGCACTACGTGGGCCAGGAGAAGTGCCGACCGGTGACGGGCTGGGCCTCGCTGGCCGCCGCGTCGGACTGGTCGCGTCCGCCGCGCCAGATGATCGGCACCGCGTACTGGTACCTCAACACCGACCAGTTCCGCTACGACCGCTTCGGCGCCGACGTGCTGGCCTCGCCGCTGGGCGAGGGGCGGCTGACGGGGATGACGGGCGCGGACTGCCTGGCGCTGTCGGCGCGGACGGGGTGGATGCCGTCGTACCCGACCTTCGACCGCAATCCACTGGAGCTGGGCGAGACGTTCGGCGATCCGGTGGCGAACGCGGTGGCCGAACTGCGGGCGGGCACCCTGAAGTTCGCGTGCGAGGATCCGGACGCGCCGGAGAACTGGCCGCGGATCGTGACCCTGTGGCGGGCCAACCTGCTGGGTTCGTCGGCGAAGGGCGCCGAGTACTTCACCAAGCACCTGCTGGGCACCCACTCCTCGTTGCGCGCCGAGGAGGCGGCGCCGGACCAGCGGCCCCGGGACGTGGTGTGGCACGAGGAGGCGCCCGAGGGCAAGCTGGACCTGCTGCTGTCGCTGGACTTCCGGCACACCTCCTCCACGCTGTTGTCGGACGTGGTGCTGCCCGCCGCGACCTGGTACGAGAAGCACGACCTGTCCAGCACGGACATGCACCCCTACGTGCACGCCTTCTCCCCGGCCGTGAGTCCGCCGTGGCAGACGCGCACCGACTTCGACACGTTCAAGGTGCTCGCGGAGAAGCTGAGCGAGCTGGCCGCCGGTCACCTCGGGGTGCGCAAGGACCTGGTGGCGGCGCCGCTCCAGCACGACACGCCGGGCGAGATCGCCCAGCCGGGCGGGGTGGTACGGGACTGGCGGCGCGGGGAGTGCGATCCCGAGCCCGGGAAGACCATGCCGAACCTCGTCGTCGTGGAGCGGGACTACACGGCGATCGGCGCGAAGTTCGCGGCGCTGGGCCCGCTGGTGGAGACCAAGGGACTGCCCGCGAAGGGGATCACGCTGCGGCCGGACGAGGAGGTGGCGCGGCTGCGGGAGCTCAACGGCGCGGTGCGCGGCGGCCCCGCCGACGGCCGCCCGGCACTGGACACGGCCGTGAAGGCCGCCAACACCATCCTGGCCCTCTCCGGCACCACCAACGGCCGCCTGGCCACCCAAGGCTTCCACACCCTGGAGGCGAAGACCGGGCAGGAGATGGCCCACCTGGCCGCCGAGCACGAGGGCAAGCGCATCACGTACGCCGACACCCAGTCGGCACCCGTGCCGGTGATCACCTCTCCGGAGTGGTCGGGCAGCGAGGCGGGCGGTCGGCGCTACACGGCGTTCACGCTCAACACCGAGCACCTCAAGCCCTGGCACACCCTCACCGGGCGACAGCACTTCTTCCTCGACCACGACTGGATGCACGAGCTGGGCGAGGCGCTGCCCGTGTACCGGCCGCCGCTGGACATGAGCAGGCTCTTCGGAGAGCCGCAGCTCGGCCCCGACGGACACCGCGAGGTGACGGTCCGGTACCTCACGCCGCACAACAAGTGGTCCATCCACTCCGAGTACCAGGACAACCTGTTCATGCTGGCGCTGTCCCGGGGCGGCCAGACCATCTGGATGTCGGCGCAGGACGCGGAGGCGATCGGCGTGTCCGACGACGACTGGATCGAGGCGGTCAACCGCAACGGCGTGGTGGTGGCCCGGGCGATCGTCTCGCACCGGATGCCACCGGGCACGGTGTACATGCACCACGCGCAGGAACGCACGGTGAACGTGCCGCTGGCGGAGACCACCGGCAAGCGCGGCGGCATCCACAATTCGCTCACCCGGCTGCTCCTCAAACCGAGCCATCTCATCGGCGGCTACGCCCAGTTGTCGTGGGCGTTCAACTACCTCGGTCCGACGGGCAACCAGCGCGACGAGGTCACCGTGATCCGCCGCCGAAGCCAGGGGGTCGAGTACTGATGAGAGTGATGGCCCAGGTCGCGATGGTCATGAACCTCGACAAGTGCATCGGCTGCCACACCTGCTCGGTCACCTGCAAGCAGGCATGGACCAACCGGCGCGGCATGGAGTACGTCTGGTTCAACAACGTGGAGACCCGCCCGGGGCAGGGGTATCCGCGTCGCTACGAGGACCAGGAGAAGTGGAAGGGCGGCTGGGAGCTGAACCGGCGCGGGGCGCTGAAGCTGAAGGCGGGCGGCCGGATCAAGAAGCTCGCCGGGATCTTCTCCAACCCGAGGCTCCCGGAGATCAAGGACTACTACGAGCCCTGGACGTACGACTACAAGAACCTCACCGACGCCCCGCTCGGCTCCGACTACCCCGTCGCCCGGCCCGTCTCCCAGATCGACGGCAAGCCGATGAAGATCGGCTGGTCCTCGAACTGGGACGACAACCTGGGCGGTGCCCCCGCCTACGGCGACCTCGATCCCATGGTGGAGCGCACGCGGCAGCAGGCGTCGGAGAAGGTGCGGTTCGCGTACGAAGAGACCTTCATGTTCTACCTGCCGCGCATCTGCGAGCACTGCCTCAACCCGTCGTGCGTGGCGTCGTGCCCGTCCGGGGCGATGTACAAGCGCTCGGAGGACGGCATCGTCCTCGTCGACCAGGACCGCTGCCGGGGCTGGCGGATGTGCGTGACCGGATGCCCGTACAAGAAGGTGTACTTCAACCACCGCACCGGCAAGGCCGAGAAGTGCACCTTCTGCTATCCGCGCATCGAGATCGGGCAGCCGACGGTCTGCTCGGAGACCTGCGTCGGCCGGCTCCGGTATCTGGGTGTGGTGCTGTACGACGCCGACAAGGTGACCGAGGCCGCCTCGACACCGAATGAGCAGGAGCTGTACGAGGCCCAGTTGGGCGTCTTCCTCGACCCCGAGGACCCCGCGGTGCGGCGGGCGGCCGAGGAGGCGGGCATCCCGTTCGACTGGATCGAGGCGGCCCGCCGCTCCCCCGTGCACGCGCTGGTGAGCAAGTACCGCGTCGCGCTGCCCCTGCACCCGGAGTACCGGACCATGCCGATGGTCTGGTACATCCCGCCGCTGTCGCCGGTGGTGGACGCGCTGACGGAGACCGGGCACGACGGCGAGGACGCGGACAACCTGTTCGGGGCGATCGACACGCTCCGCATCCCGCTGGAGTACCTGGCGGAGCTGTTCACGGCGGGCGACACCGGCCCGGTGCGGGCGTCGCTGGAGAAGCTGGCGGCGATGCGCTCCCACATGCGGTCGGTCAACCTCGGCGAGGACCCCGACCCCGGGGTCTGCGCGAGCGTCGGCATGGGCGCGCAGGAGATCGAGGACATGTACCGCCTGCTGGCGCTCGCCAAGTACGAGGAGCGGTACGTCATCCCGACGGCCGCCGTCGGGGACGCGCACCGGCTGGAGGCGTCGGCGCTGCCGGACACGTGCAGCCTCGACACCGACGGCGGGCCGGGAATGGGCGGGGACGGGCCGTTCGGCCGGGACTCGGGGCGCAAGCGGCTGCCGCTGGTGCCGGTGGAGAACTTCCACATCCTGCGCAGGCGGCAAACCGCGGACGACGAGAGGGAGGCCTGATCTCCGATGCCCGGCTTCGAGGTGCTGTACCAGGCGGCGGCGCTCTGTCTGACGTATCCCGACGACGACTTCCGCGCCCGGCTGCCGCTGCTGCGCGAGGCCGCGCCGCAACTGCGCGGCTTCACCGACCACGCTGCGGCGACCGAGCAGGGCGAACTCCAGGCGCACTACGTGGAGGTCTTCGACTTCAAGAACCGGCACAGTCTCTACCTGAGCTGGTGGACCGACGGCGACACCCGCAACCGGGGGATGTCGCTGGTCCGCTTCAAGGAGCTGTACCGGGCGCACGGGCTGGAGTTCACCGACGAGGAGCTGCCGGACTTCCTGCCGGCGGTGCTGGAGTTCGCCTCCCGCACCGGGGACATCGGCATGCTCACCGAGCACCGCGAGGCCCTGGACCAGCTCCGCTCCCGGCTGACCGCATTCGGCACGCCCTACGCGTGCGTCCTGGACGCCGTGTGCGCCACCCTGCCGCCCGCACCGACCGGAGCCCGCCCGTGACCGTCTTCCTCTGGGGCGTGCTGCCCTACGCCGCCTTCGCCCTGCTGATCGCGGGCCTGGTCTGGCGGCACCGCTACGACCGCTTCGGCTGGACGACGCGCTCCTCGCAGGTCTACGAGTCGAAGCTGCTGAACATCGCGTCGCCGGTCTTCCACTACGGCATCCTGTTCGTGCTGGTCGGCCATCTCGTCGGGCTGTTCGTCCCGGAGTCGTGGACGGACGCGCTGGGCGTGAGCGAGCACGCGTACCACCTGCTGTCGCTGTACGGCGGCACGGCGGCCGGAGTGCTCGCCGTCGCGGGCATCCTCATCCTGATCTACCGTCGGCGCACCAACGCGCCCGTCTTCCGGGCGACGACCGCCAACGACAAGGTCATGTACCTCTTCCTGCTGGCGGCGATCGTGCTCGGCATGGTCGCCAAGCTCGCGCACTCCTCGGGCACCGGCTACGACTACCGGCACACCATCGCGCCCTGGTCGCGCAGCCTGTTCACCCTCCAGCCGAAGACGGAACTGATGGTGGGGGTGCCGTTGCTGTACCAGGTGCACGCGGTGGTGGGGATGCTGCTGATCGCGCTGGTGCCGTACACCCGGCTGGTGCACATGTTCAGCGCGCCGGTGCAGTACCTCACCCGCCCGTACGTGGTGTACCGGTCGCGCGACCCCAGGCAGCTGGGGCCGCGCCCGGACCGGCGGGGCTGGGAGCGCGCGGGCTCCTAGCCGGTTACGCCAGCTTGGCGGTGAGGGTGATGGTCGTGCCGGTCAGGGCCTGGCTGACCGGGCAGTTCTTCTTGGCGTCCTCGGCGGCGGCGACGAACGCGTCGTTGTCGATGCCTGGGACGGTGCCTTCCACGGTGAGGTGGATGCCCTTGATGCCCTCACCCGGCTGGAAGGTGACGTCGGCGGAGGTGGTGAGCTTGGTGGGCGGGGTGCCGGCGCCGGCCAGGCCGTGCGACAGCGCCATGGAGAAGCAGCTGGAGTGGGCGGCGGCGATCAGCTCTTCGGGGCTGGTCTTGCCGTTCGCCTGCTCGGCGCGCGACGGCCACGACACCGGCTGCTCGCCGATGCCGGACGAGTCGAAGGTGACGACACCGTTGCCCTCGAGCAGGTTGCCTTCCCAGACGGTGTGTGCGGAGCGCGTGGTTGCCACGGCGGGTCCTCTCGAATTCTCTTGCTGTGGTTGGGCGGTGGGAGCCCGGCGGCCGGGTTCCCACCCCCATCCGATCACACTCCGGCTCAGCTCACGCGGAAGACCGGCCCCCGGGCGGTGAACGGCAGCCGCGCGCCCCGCGGGATCAGGTAGGCGTGCTCGCGCCGGACCCGCAGCACGTCGCACCAGCCGTCGGTGATGACGAGGACCGGCGCGGTGGGCGGGAAGTCGTCGGCGCGCAGCAGCAGGTCGACGCCGGGCTGGAGGACGGTGCCGCCCCGGCCGTGCACCCGCACCCGACCGGCGATGTCCGTCACCGGCAGGTACCCGGCGTCGTGCGGTGCCGCGTCGCAGAACACGACGCGGGCGGCCGGCACGTCGCGGGCCTCCGCGTAGGAGGCGATGGCGCCGAGCGCCTTGCCGAGCAGGGTGCGGTCCATCGAGCCGGAGGTGTCCAGGACGACGCCGAAGGTGCAGCGGGCGATCTCCTCGGGCGGGAAGTACCGTCCGGCGCGCGGGATGTCAGGAGTGGCGGCCTGGCGCCGGGAGGGGCGGGCGTACGAGCGTACGGGCTCGGGGCGGGGCACGAACTCGTCGAACCAGCGGGCGAGGCGGGCGTCCCAGGGCAGCGGCGGGTGGCTGAGGGCGCGGATCTCCTGGACCAGGCCGCCGGGCAGGAAGCCGCGCTCCTGCTGCTGGTGCAGGTCCAGGCCCTGGGCGAGGCCGCGCCGGTAGAAGCCGTCGAGGTCGACGTAGTCGCGGGGTGGACCGAGCGGGCCGCCGAGGATGTCGCCGACGCCCTTGCCGCGCGGGGTGGACAGGCGGCGCATGCGGCGCAGATCGCCGGCGATGCGGTCGTATACCTCCTCGGCGGACAGGCCGGCGAGGGTCGGGTCGTGCAGCAGGCCCTCGGGCATGGTGCCGACCTGCATCTCGACGAGCCAGCCGTTGATGACGTAGTCGCAGGCGACGTTGAAGAGGTAGGGGTCGCGGGTGCCGCAGCGGTCGCCGTGGCGCAGGGCGGCGTGCAGCATCTCGTGGGCCAGGATGAAGCGCCACTCCTCGTCGTCGTACCGGCGCAGGGGGTTGACGTAGATCTCGCCGGCCTCGGCGTTGACGGCGGCGACGGAGATGCCGTGGGCGCGGGCGAGTTCGGCGTCGGCGATCAGGGTGATGCCGGCCGCGATGCCGCCGAGGAGGGGGTAGGAGGAGACGAACCAGCTCAGGGCCTGCTGCCAGGGGCGGAGGCGGGGTGCCTCGCCGTCCATGGAGTTCCGGCGGCCGCCCGCCATGTCCAGCGCGGTGGAGACGGTCCGGGTGAGCGCGCTCGCGAACGCCGTCTGCCAGTCGGGGACCCGCCCGAGCCAGCCGTTCCACGGCACGAGCAGCAGGTCGGCCTCGTGGCCCGCCGTGCCGCACCGCTCGTACACGGCGGGCACCCCGTCCCTGCGCCAGCTCGCGGCGAGCCGCTCCTCGTCGCCGTCGGGGTAGGCGGCGGGGAGGTCGTCGGGGGCGCGGCCGACGCGGAAGCCGAGCAGGAAGCGGTTGACGACGACGCAGCGCGCGGCGAGGTCGGCACCGTCCGGCTGGACGCGCTCACCCGTGGCCGCGGGGACGTGGCCGAAGCCCAGGTGGAGTGCGGCGTGGGCGATGGCCCAGGCCCAGCGGGCGGGATCGGTGAGCCGGTCCGGGTGGGCGTGCACGACGCCGTCGGAGTCGACGCGCACCAGCCCGCCCCGGGGCGCGACGGCGCACTTCTCCCGGCGGCAGACCGTGAACTCCACCGTGCTCAGGGACGGGTCGGCGCGGACCAGCCGCAGTCCCGCCTCGAACGCCTCCGCCGCCAGGTCCCGCTTCTTCTTGCCCTTGGTGGTCCGGGCAGGGCTCATCGCCGGGCCTCCACCAGCCGGGGCATGTCGCGGGCGGCCTCGACGAGGAACCAGGCGGGCAGCACCGGGTTGCCGTCGGCGTCGGAGGCGATGACGCTCTGGGCGACCTCGACGGAGATCTCGGCGAGCTGCACGAGCAGCGACTTGGCGCGGTAGGCGGTCTGGCGGCCGTTCGCCGACATGTGCTCCTTGCTCGCGGGCAGCTCCTTGACCAGGCGGCCGCGGAAGGACTCGGCGAGGTAGTAGAGCAGGTCGCGGTCCTGAAGGCGGCTGGGCCAGCGGGCCTCGCCCTTGAGGATCGCCTCGATGCCGAACCGGCTGCGCACGATCTTGACGTAGCCGCAGAAGGCGGTGGCGTGGGCCGGGGTGAGCGTGCCGTGGGCGAGGACCTTCAGGGTGTCCTCGTCGAGGTCGCGGCCGAAGGAGTGCAGGGCGTCGGAGAGCATGTGCCAGGAGCGCGGGGTGGAGAACGGCTCCTCGGTCTTGGGCGGCTTGGACCACAGGTGGTCGGGGCGGTCGGTGAGGTGGTCGGTGATCCAGGGGTGGATGCCGTTCTCGCCGGCCCAGACCAGCCAGTCCTTGGCGGAAGCGTCCAGGTGGACGTGGGTGAGGCGGTTGACCAGCGCGGAGGCGATGGGGCGGGCCAGGGCGTTGTCGGTGGCGCGGTTGCCGGCGCCGATGACGATGGAGCCCTTGGGCAACTCGTAGTTGCCGATGCGGCGGTCGAGGATGAGGGAGTAGAACGCCTTCTGCACGTCCGGGGTGGCCGCGTTCAGCTCGTCCAGGAAGAGGCAGTACGGCTCGTCGCGGGCGATGGACTCCGGCGGGCAGAACACCGACCGGCCGTCCCGGATCTGCGGTACGCCGATCAGGTCCTCGGGCGCGAGCTGGGTGCCGAGCAGGCTCACGCACTCCAGGCCCAGCGAGTCGGCGAAGTTCCTCACCAGGGAGGACTTGCCGATGCCGGGTGCGCCCCACAGGAAGACCGGCCGCACGGTGGCGAGGCCGAGCAGCAGTTCCGGGAGTCGGGCGGGAGTGACGGTGACGGCTGCCTGCACGCAGGGGCTCCTCGGGAGGGGGTGTCGGATGGGGACCCGCACCAGTGTGGGTCCCCCGCCGTCCCCGCGCAGCCGAATTACGGCGCGGCGGGACCCTCCGCACGCCGCCTGCGGGCCGCCATCACCGCGTAGACCAGCACGCCCGCGAAGAGGAACAGCACGCCCTGGTAGACCGCCGCGTAGCCGGCTCCCGCGACGAGCCACAGCGAGAACCCGGCCGCGACCGCCGCGATCACGCCGTCGCGCACGAGCCGGCCCCTGTTCACCTTCTCGCCCTGCCCGGAGAGCAGGTGGAAGAGCTGGGCGGCGGTGGCCAGCAGGTAGGGCACGGTCGCGGTGAAGGTGGTGACGAGGACCAGGATCTCGAAGACCTTCGCCGAGCCGGCCGTGTAGTTGTAGACGGTGAGCAGGGAGGCGAGGACGACGGTGACGGCGACGCCGGTCGTCGGGACGCCGCGCCGCTTGCGGGCGAAGGCGGCCGGGAAGAGGCCGTCCTTGGCGGCGGCGTACGGGGTCTGGGCGCTGAGGAGGGTCCAGCCGTTGAGGCAGCCGGTCATGGAGACCAGGGCGGCCAGCGCGACGGCCCAGCCGCCCCAGGCGCCGCCGAACATGGCGTTCACGGCGTCCGAGAAGGGCGCGGTGGAGTTCACCAGGCGGTCGTGGGAGACGGTGCCGAAGACGGACAGGGTGCCCAGCAGATAGACCAGGGCGGCGCCCGCGGTACCGATCACCGTGGCCCGGCCGACCGTGCGCCGCGGGTCCTTGACCTCGCCCGCGCTGACGGCGGCGGACTCCACGCCGAGGTAGGAGAAGAGCAGGATCGCGGCGGCGGCCGAGACCGCGCCGATGCCGCTGCCGCCGGTGGCGTTGAACGGGCCCAGGTTGTCGGCGTCGAAGAAGAACAGGCCGCCGACCGCGACGAGCAGGAGCGGCGCGAACTTCAGGACGGTGGCGACGAGCTGGACGGCGCCGACGTAGCGGGTGCCGGCGAAGTTGGCGAGCGCGGGCAGCCACTGGATGACGAGGGCGGCCAGGCAGGCGGTCCAGCGGTGGTCGCCCACCGGGATCAGGACGTCGAGGTAGCCGACGGCGGCGACGGCGAGGGCCGCGTTGGACACCCAGGTGGTGATCCAGTACGCCCAGGCGGCGAGGAAGCCGGCGAAGTCGCCGAAGGCCTCGCGGGCGTAGACGTAGGGGCCGCCGGTGCGGGGGTCGCGCTGGGCGAGGCGGCCGAAGACCAGGGCGAGCGCGATGGCGCCGACGGTGAGGACGCCGAAGGCGAGCAGGCTGATGGTGCCGAAGGGGGCGACGGAGGCCGGGAGCAGGAAGATGCCGCCGCCGATGATGTTGCCCATGACCAGGGCGGTGGCGACGGGGAGCCCGAAGCGGCGGGCGTGTCTGGTGCCCTGGGGGGCGGGGGTGGAACCGGGGGCCGCGGGGGTCTCCTGCGGGGCCGGAGCCAGTGGGGGGACGGTCCCGGTGTCGTGCATGGGGTGGTGCGCCTTCCTTGGAACTGGTGCCCGGGATCGCCGGGACGGCGCCCATGGTCCGGCACGGCCGGGCACGGCTCCAAATCAGGCGCTTTTGTCCTGCACGACGCCGTCCGGGACCGGAAAAGGTCCGCCGCCGACGGCCCTGGGCCGGGGATCCTCCACGGGCACCTGCGGGCCGTTGGACTCGCGCAGCCAGCGGCGCAGCACCCGGTGGACGGCCTCGGCGCCGGAGATCTCCGTGCCGTCGTCGGCCGGCGCGGACAGGACGACCGGGGACAGCAGGAAGGCGCGGGACTGGGCGCCGCCGAGTCCGCCGTGGGAGCCGATCTGCTCCTCGAAGGCGAGCACCTCGCCGTCGGCCGGGTCGTGGAAGGAGTTGACCATGATGTCGGCGGTGTGCGGGAAGGAGTGGGTGCGCCGGACGGCGTCGGCGGCGCCGGGACCGAAGGGCGCGAGTGGGCCGGGGTCCTCGTCGAGCCGGTCCAGCGGGACCTCCGCGCCGCGCGCGCCGAGCACCACACCGTCGTGCTCGTCGCTGTCGACGAGCAGGAAGCCGATGCCGGGGTGGTTGGCGAGGGTGGGCAGCAGGGCCGGGTAGCGGGCGTCGATCTCCTCCCGGGTCATCCGGTGGTGGACGTCCGGGAAGGAGACCAGGCCCAGGTTGCCGGATGCCAGCACAATCGGGTCGGAGCGGCGGCCACCGGGGCGGTCGGCGGGGCGCTGCTGCTCGGCGCCCTCCTCCACGGGACGGTGCAGGGCGGCCCGTACGGTGTTGCGGGCCTCGGCGCCGCTGCGGGTGCGCTGGGCCCGGCGCGGCACGGGCAGTCCGCAGCCGGCCCGGACCAGGTCGCCGAGGGTGAGGCCGTAGCGGGCGCGGAAGGTCTCGCCGGGGCTCTGGCCGTGGTCGGACAGGACGACGATCCGGTACTTGCGGGGGGCGTGCTCGGCGACCTTCTCGATCAGCGCGAGGGACCGGTCGAGCCGCTGGAGGACCTTCGCGGCGTCCCGGCCGCGCGGTCCGGAGTGGTGCGCGACCTCGTCGTAGGCGACCAGGTCGGCGTAGACGGCGGTGCGGCCGGCGAGCATGTCGCCCATCACCGCGGCGACCACGACGTCCCGTTCGACGACGGTGGCGAAGGCGCGGACGAAGGGGTAGAGGCCGCCGCGGGAGACGCGGGGGCGGACCTTGTGGACGCGGGCGCGGGTGGACTGGCCGATCTCCCGGCACACCTCGGCGACGAAGGACATCGCGGTGCGTACGGCGTTGGCCGGGTCGGAGAAGTAGGCGAAGTAGCCGGAGCGGGAGCGGTTCTCCTTGCTGCGGCGGCGGGTGGCGATGGACAGGACGAGGGCCTGTTCGTCGGCGCCGCCGCTGAAGAGGTTGCCGCGGCTGGCGCCGTCGAAGGTCAGCAGCCCGCCGTCGCCGGTGTGCTCGATGGCGCGGTGCTGGAGTTCGGCGGCGCTGGTGGGGCGGTTGCAGACCACGACCTCGCCGGTGTCCTTCTCGAACCAGCGGAAGGCGGGGACGTCGTGGTTGGAGCCGTGCAGGATGCCGAGCTGGCTGGCGCCGGTCTGGCTGGACCAGTCGGTGCGCCACGGGGCGAGGCGGTGGGTCGCGGAGTCTCCGTCGCGGCCGAGCCAGCGGGCGACGGTGGGCATGGCGCCGGAGTCGACGGCGTCCAGCAGGACGTCGTGGCCGACGCCGTCCAGTTGCAGGAAGACGGTGCCGGGACCGTCCGGGCAGGGCGGGCCGGATCTGCGGCGGCGGTCGGCGAGGCGGTAGAGCCGGCGCCGGTAGGCGTCGTCGTCGCGCACGGCCAGGGCACCGCCGGTGGCGGAGGCGACGGCGGACATGACGGCGGCCACCACGACCGCGGTCTCCGGGGCGACGCCGCCGCGTCCGGCCGGGTTGATGTCGATGGCGAGGAGCAGCAGCCCGCCGTTGAGGAAGAAGACCAGCACCCCGAGGACGAGCGCCGGCACCATGAGCAGCAGCCGGACCATCAGCGGCCACACCAGCGCGGACAGCAGACCGAAGGCCCCGGCGCCCACCGCCGCGGTCATCGCGATGTCGGTGGCGCTGTCCCCGTCGGGCGACTGGAGCCGGAAGTCCGGCAGGATTCCGGCGAGCGCGAGCATGGTGAGGGTGGACACGGCCCACACCGCGACCATCCGGCCGCTCTGACTGGCGACCCGGCGCCAACGCCCTCCACCCACGCTCCGCACACCTCACGTCCCGGCCCGTCCGTCGGCGCGGGCCTTCCCCACCCTGCCACAACGCTCCGGGACGTCCGTTTGTCCCCCCGGGTCCGGTTCACACCCCCCGTACGGGGTCAGCGGCCGTCGTACCCGGCCGTCGGCATGGACAGGCGCCGGTGCACGCACGCCTTCATCCGGGCGTCGTACGCGGGTTCGGCACGGCCGACGGTCTCGACGCGGACGCCGCGCCGCGCGCACTCGGCGGTGAAGGCGTCCACGGACGACAGGGCGCTCTCCAGCACGCGGCGGCTGGGCGCGACGAACAGGTCGTGCCCGGGACGGACGCCGTCCCACAGGGCGTCGTGGTCGGGCCGCAGTCCGCGCACCAGCAGTTCCCGCGCGACGACGTAGCCCTGTTCCACGGCCCAGCGGGCGCACATCGCGTGCTGGCTGCGGGAGTCGACCAGGAAGGGGTCGTCGTCCAGCTGCTCCAGCGGCGTCAGACTCGCGATCGCCGTCACCCTCACCAGCCCCATGGTGTCCCCCTCACCTCCCGTTTCGCCGCCGACCCTACTCCTGGACGTAGGCTTCGGGGAGTCGCGCGAAGGAGGCAAAGAGGTGCCGGTGGAGCTCACGTGGTGGGGTCACGCCACCTGCACGGTCGAGGACTCGGGCATACGTGTGCTCACCGATCCCCTGTTCGTCCGCCGGCTCGCCCACCTGCGGCGCAGACGGGGCGCGGTGCCGCCGCCGGACGCCTGGCGCGCGGACCTGGCGCTGGTGTCGCACCTGCACGCCGACCACCTGCACGTGCCGTCGCTGGCGCGGCTCGCGCCGGGCACGCGCCTGCTCGTGCCCCGGGGCGCGCCGCGTGCGGTGCCGGGGATGCGCAGGCTCGGGCACCTGAAGCTGACCGAGGTGGCGCCCGGCGACGAGACGACCGTCGGTGACCTGCGGGTACGGGCGGTGCCGGCCCGGCACGACGGGCGGCGGCTGCCGCTCGGCCCGCACCGCTCCCCCGCGCTCGGCTACGTCGTCGAGGGCGAGGCCCGGACGTACTTCGCCGGGGACACCGGCCTCTTCGACGGCATGGAGAAGGAGGTCGGGCCGGTCGACGCGGCGCTGCTGCCGGTGGGCGGCTGGGGGCCGTACCTCGGCTCGGAGCACCTGGACGCGGGGCGGGCGGCCGAGGCGCTGGCCCGGCTGGCGCCGCGCACGGCGGTGCCGGTGCACTACGGCACGTACTGGCCGATCGGGATGGACGCGGTGCGCCCGCACGAGTTCCACACGCCGGGTGACGAGTTCGTGCGCCTGTCTGCGCTGCGCGCGCCGGGCGTGGCGGTGCACCGGCTGGGGCACGGTGAGAGTGTGCGCGTGGAGGTCGCGCGGTGAGCATGCTGGGCACCGCCGTGACGAGCATTCCGACCGAGCCGACCCAGCAGGCGTTCGGCTATCCCTCGCTGTTCCTGCTGGTGCTGATCGGGGCGCTGGTGCCGGTGGTGCCGACGGGGGCGCTGGTGAGTTCGGCGGCCGTGGTGGCGATGCACCAGACGCTGCCGTTCTCGATGCTGATGGTGTTCGCGACGGCGTCGCTGGCCGCGTTCTGCGGGGACATGGCGCTGTACTGGCTGGGGCGGCGCGGGGTCGGTTCGAAGAACGGCTCGCGCTGGCTGGAGGCGATCCGGTCCCGGGCCCCCGAGGACCGGCTGGAGCAGGCGCAGGAGAAGCTCGCCGAGCACGACGTCGCGGTGCTGGTGCTGTCGCGGCTGGTGCCGGCGGGCCGCATACCCGTGATGCTGGCCTGCCTGCTGGCGAAGTGGCCGTTGCGCCGCTTCGCCCGGGGCAACCTCCCGGCCTGCCTGGCCTGGGCGGTGACGTACCAGCTGATCGGCATCCTGAGCGGCGCCCTGTTCAGCAAGCCGTGGGAGGGCGTGGCCGCGGCGATCGCCCTGACGCTGCTGGTCAGCGGCGCGCCGAGCGTGTGGCGGCGGTTTCGGGGGCCCGCGAAGGCGTAGGCCTCCGGCGGTGGGGCGGGGGACGGGGCGGTGGCGGGCGGTCTCTTCTGAGAGGGCGAGGGGCGTGCCGGGACCGCGGGCGGCGGCCGATGCCGGCGTTAAGCCTCCGGCGGCGGGGCGGGGACGAGGCGGTGGCAGGCGGCCACTCCTGAGAGGGCGAGGGGCGTGCCGGGACCGCGGGCGGCGGCCGATGCGCCCGGCGTCGGGTCCGGGCAGCCCGCCCGGAGAGGGGGCCTTCTCGAAGCGGGTGACGCCTTGCCCGTGCGCGGGAGCCGCGCGGAGCAGGAGGGCGCCCTCCGAGGCGGGCGCGGCCGTGCCGGCCGGAGTGCGCCGTGCGGAGTCACTCCAATACGCGGGAGCCGCCCACCGGGAGGTCCCACAGGTGCTCGCGGGGCAGGCCGGCGCGTTGCCAGGCGGTGCGTACGCGGGTGAGGGGTTCCAGGACCGGTTCCGCGGAGAGGACGAACGTGCCCCAGTGCATCGGCGCCATCCGGCGGGCGCCGACGTCCTCGGCAGCCCGCACCGCCTCCTCCGGGTCGCAGTGGACGTCCCGGAGCCACCAGCGGGGGTCGTAGGCGCCGATGGGGAGCAGGGCGAGGTCGATGCCGGGGTAGCGGCGGCCGATGCGGGCGAACCAGTGGCCGTACCCGGTGTCGCCGGCGAAGTAGACGCGCCGGCCGTCGGGGGCGGTGAGCACCCAGCCGCCCCACAGGGTGCGGCAGGTGTCGGTGAGGGTGCGCTTGGACCAGTGGTGGGCCGGCACGAAGTCGAACCGGACTCCGTCCAGCTCCGTCGCCTCCCACCAGTCCAGCTCGGTGACGCGGGTGAAGCGGCGGCGGTGGAACCAGCGGCCGAGCCCGGCCGGCGCGAGGACGGGGGTGTCGCGCGGGAGCCTGCGCAGGGTCGGGGCGTCCAGGTGGTCGTAGTGGTTGTGGCTGATGACGACCGCGTCGACGCGCGGCAGGGCGCTCCAGGGGACGCCGACGGGGGTGACGCGGGCGGGGGTGCCGAGGATGCGGCGGGACCAGACCGGGTCGGTCAGCACGGTGAGCCCGCCGATCCGCACCACCCAGCTGGCGTGTCCGGCCCAGGTGACGGCGACGGTGCGGGCGTCCACGCGGGGCAGCGGGCCGGGCTCGTACGGCAGCCGGGGGATGTCGGCGAGGCCTTCGGGGCCGGGTCTGACCGCTCCCTCGCGGGCGAATCTCGCCATGGCCTTCAGTCCGGGCAGCGGTGCGGTCAGCCGGTCGTGGAAGGTGCGCGGCCAGACCCGGTGCTCGGCCGGCGGCCGGGGGTCGGCGAGCGGCGGGTACGAGGGGGCCGGGGAGGGTTTGACCGGCGACGCGTCCGCGTCCACGGCGGGAGTGGGGGTGCTCGTGGTCGACCGGGGCTGCTGCGTCATCGAGGAGGCTCCCATCGCTGAGCGTCGCGGAGATCGCCGAAGACCGACTTCAGGCGGACCAACGCGCGTTGCACCTGTGGCAGTTCCAACGGGTCGGGGGACGTGAGGCATTCCGCGCGCCGCCCGCCGGTGCCGAGCAGGGGGCCGGTGGCGAGCCGTACGCGCAGGGCCGGCAGGTCGTCGCCGAAGCGGTGGCCGCCGGGGGCGGGCATGCCGAGCCGGACGGTGAGGAAGTCCTCCAGTTCCTGGGCGTCGCCGACGCCCTCGGCGGCGAGCGCGTCGCGCAGCGGGCCGAGGTCGGCGTAGAGGTGGCGGCCGGCCTGCGGGGGCCGGGCGGTGGCGCCCGCGGCGACGACGGCCGCGTGCGCGGCGGCGGCCAGCCGCGCGTGCAGGCGTACGGCGGCGGACCGGCGTTCGGTGACCGGTTCGGGTTCGCCGAGCGCGTATCCGGCCGCGGCGGCGACGGGCGCGGCGACGCGGGCGCCGAGCGCGGTGAGTACGTCGAGGACGCGTGCGTGCAGGCCGTCCCCGGCGGCGGACGCCGGGAAGCGGGCGACGGCGGCGGGCCAGGCCGGCGGCAGCAGCGCGCCGGCCAGGTCGGTGACGACGGTGACCCGCCCGGGCAGCATCTCGGCGGGGCTGAGGATCACGGTGGCGTGGGGATCGTGCAGGGTGTCGCGCCAGGTCTCGTCGCTGACCAGGTGCAGGCCCTCGCCCGCGGCCGCCTCCACGGTCTCGTGCAGCAGCTCGGGCGGCGCGACGGTGCCGGTCGGGTCGTCGGCGACCGACAGGACGAGCAGGCGGGGGTCGCCGCCCTCGGCGCGGACCCGGCGGACGGTCTCCAGGAGGGCGTACGGGTCGGGGACGCCGCCGGACTCGGCCTGGGTCGGCACGTGGAAGACGGGTCTACCCAGCAGCCGCGCGTACGGCGCCCACCAGGCGGGGCAGGGCCGGGGCACCAGGACGTCGCCGCCGAGCGCGGCGGTCAGCGCGAGCAGCAGGGCGCCCGCGCCGGGGGCGGCGGCGACGTGGCCGGGGTCGGTGGTCAGTCCGCGCCGGTCCCAGTAGCCGCAGGCGGCGTCCAGGAGGGCGGGTGCGCCGCCGGCGGGTTCCTCCTGGGCGCGGCCCGCGGCGGCGGCGAGTACGGCGGACAGCTCGGGCAGGACCGGCAGCCCGTCGTCGGGGAGGTGCGGACCGTAGCGGACTGGACCGTGCCCCACCGGGTCATGGTCTTCGGGGGCACGGCCCTCGGAGTCGTGACGGTCGGGGCCGTGCCCTCCGGGGTCCGTCCGCCGCATGCGTGCCTCCGCGCAGTCCGTGGTGCCGTGTCCCGTCGCCGCCGGCACGATTCGTCCGGTCGTTGCTCCAAGTACCCACCGGGGCGCCCGGCCATGGCTGCGGCCCCCGGTCGTACGGATCACACGCGGGCCGGACGCGGTGCGGGTCAGCGGTGCCCGGCGTCCCCGCGCGACCGGAACCGCAGCAGCCGGTGCGCGGCGGCGGCTCCCGCGCCCGCGATGAGGAGACCGCCGGCGGCCAGCGCGGGCACCGAGTCGGTGAAGGTACCGCCCTCGCCGGCGTGCACTCCGTGCTCCGCGGTCGTGCCGCCGCAGTCCTTCCGCTGCGCGGAGGTCGAGTCGTGCGGGGCGGCTGGTTCCGTGCACGCCGGTTTCGTGGCGCAGGACGTCGTACTACGGGAGGAGGTTCCGCCGTGCCCGGCCGTAGCTCCGGGGCAGGGCGGTGCGACGGCGCCGCCGCCCTCCTCCGGCACGGCCACGGGCGCGTCCGGCACCGGCAGCGGTTCCTCGGGCACCGTCCGCGGCGCCTGGGGCGCGGTCATCGTCGCGCTCCAGGGATCGCCCTCCTCGCCGGACGCCTCGGGGCAGGCGCCGTCGACGGTCCACGCCTCCTCGGAGCCCGCCGCCTCCGGGTCGCTCGCCCCGGGACCGCTCGCGACGTCCTCGGCCGTGGCTATGCGGGCGGTGCCCCGGTAGGCGGCCCCGGCCGTCGCCTCGTTCCCGTCGCCCACCTTGCGCAGCTCGACCGTGCCCGACTCGAAGGCCGGTGAGGTGGCGGCGAGGGTCGCGGGTGCGGAGCCGCCGGTCGGGGCGCAGGTCACGGAGACGGTGACGGTGTCGCCGGGGGCCACGTCGGCCGGGCTGACCTCGGCGACCGGTTCACCGACGCCGATGGGGGGCGGGGGGACGCCGGGGTCGGCCGGGGCGGGCGCCGCGAAGACGCCGAGGGCGGCACCGGCCAGGACGGTGGTGGACAGGGCGCGGGCGGTGCGGCGCATGGGTCGGGCTCCTTCGAGCGACGGCTGCGGGGGCACGGCACTCGCGCCCCTCGGCCATCACAGCCCGCCCGGCACGGACCCGCGCGCCGCCGTGCGCCGTTCGCGGGAACGGAGCGCCCGAGCGGGTGAGGCCCAGGTTTGGAACCCGCCTCGCCGGTGCCGTCGCACACGGCACGGGCAGCGGACGACGCCGACGCACGGCCGCCCCGCTCATCGGCCCTCGGTACGGCCGTCGGCCCATCGGACGCGCGCCGCTCGCGGACGGCCCGACGGCAGCCGAGCCGACGCGCTCGCGCGCCCCCAGGCGGCAGCCGGCACGACGCACCAGGCACGGCACTACGAGCCCGGCCGACGGCCGTCGGCCCGGCGTCGGCGAGTCGCCGTCCAGGAAGCTCGCGGACGGACCGGCGGAAACCGCGCCGCCGACGCGCTCGTCCCGTGCGCCGCGGCAGCGGTCGGGAAGCGAGGCGGCGGCCGGCAGGACGGCGCGCGCGGTCCTGCCGGCCGGAGCGCGGCGGCAGTGCTCACGCCGGGGGCGTGGCGGCAGTGCTCGCGCCGCCCCCGCGGCAGCGGCCGGGCGGCGGGGGTGGCGCGGGGGCGCGGGGGCGCGCCCCTCCTCGCCGGTCACCGGCCCCGGGTCTTCGGGACCCCGGCTCAGGCGGCCGGGTCGCGCAGTACCTGCTCCCGTACCCGGTCGCAGCAGCGGCTGATCAGGCGGGAGACGTGCATCTGGGAGATGCCGAGCTGTTCGGCGATGCGGCTCTGGGTCATGTCGTCGAAGAAGCGCATGTAGAGGATGGCGCGTTCCCGCTCGGGCAGGGCGGCGAGACGGTCCTTCACGGCCTCGCGGTCGACGACGGTGTCCAGGGCCGGGTCGGAGGCGCCGAGGGCGTCGCCGAGTGAGTAACCGTCCTCGCTGCCGGGGAGTTCGGCGTCCAGGGACAGGGCCGTGAAGCTCTCCAGGGCCTCCAGGCCGACCCGCGCGTCCTCCTCGCTCATGTCGGCGTGCTCGGCGATCTCGGCGACGGTGGGCCTGCGGCCCGAGATGGTCTGGGACAGGTCCTGCCCGGCGTGGCGGACCCGGTTGCGCAGGTCCTGTACCCGGCGCGGCACGTGCAGGGTCCACATGTGGTCGCGGAAGTGCCGCTTGATCTCGCCGGTGATCGTCGGTACGGCGTAGCTCTCGAAGGCGTTGCCGCGCTCGGGGTCGTACCGGTCGACGGCCTTGACCAGGCCGAGGGCGGCGACCTGGCGCAGGTCGTCGTAGCTCTCGCCGCGGCTGCGGAAGCGTCCGGCGAGCCGTTCGGCCATGGGGAGCCAGGCCTCGACGATCCGGTCGCGGACCGCGTCGCGTTCCGGGCCGTCGGGAAGGCTGGTGAGCCGGCGGAAGGCGTCGGCGGTGTCGGGGGCGTCGTCGTGCGGGTGCTTCACGCTGGCGTGGATCGGCATGGTGCGTCGCAACTCCCTCGGAGCGCGGGGCCTCGTCGTCGCGCCGGGCGGTGGCCCGGTCGGCACGGCCGAACGCGGGCGGCACACGGAGTTCGTCGAACCCCGGCGTCACCGGTGCGACGACACGGCCCTTGGGTCGGGCGGTCACCGTGGGAGGGCGTCCGGCGGCCGGACGGACGCGTCCGTGGCGGCATCCCGCCGCTCCCACGGACGTGCCTCCTGTCCGAAGCACTGACCTTGCGCTTGCCCCCTTCGCCCCACGGCAAACACCCGACTTCCCGGCTTTTCGGCTGCCGGCCGGCCGAGGTCGCCCGGGTCGCTACCGCTTGCGCGGCTGGTTGAAGCGGAGCATGTTGCCGGCCGGGTCGCGGAAGGCGCAGTCGCGGACGCCGTAGGGCTGGTCGACCGGCTCCTGGAGGACCTCGGCGCCCGCCGCGCTGATGCGTTCGAAGGTGGCGTCCACGTCGTCGGTGGTGAAGATGACGCCGCGCAGGAGGCCCTTGGCGAGCAGTTCGGCCATGGCCTTCGTGTCGGCCTCCGAGGCGCCCGGGTCGGCGAGCGGGGGTTCGAGGACGATGTCCACGTCGGGCTGGGCCGGGGAACCGACGGTCACCCAGCGCATCCCTTCGAAGCCGACGTCGTTACGGACCTCCATGCCGAGCACGTCCCGGTAGAAGGCGAGCGCCTTGTCGTGGTCGTCGACGGCGATGAAGCACTGCGAGAGGTTGATGTCCATGTGCCTCACGCTAGGGGCCCGGGTGCGGGCCTGGCTTCTCCGTTCCTGACCGGCCGGGTGTAGACCTTGGCGACGCAGGCCGGGATGGCGGCGCCGTCCGAGTGGTCGCGGGCCCGGTAGGCGCTCGGGCTCTCGCCGACCAGTTCGGTGAAGCGGGAGCTGAACGAGCCCAGCGAGGTACAGCCGACGGCGAAGCAGACCTCGGTGACCGACATGTCGCCGCGCCGCAGCAGGGCCTTGGCCCGCTCGATGCGGCGCGTCATCAGGTAGCTGTACGGGGTCTCGCCGTACGCGGCGCGGAAGCTGCGGGAGAAGTGGCCCGCCGACATGAGGGCGACCCGGGCCAGCGCCGGGACGTCGAGCGGCTTGTCGTACTCGCGGTCCATCAGGTCGCGGGCGCGGCGCAGCCGGGCCAGGTCCTCCAATGTCGTCACCCCGTCACGATCCCACAGCGCCGGACGTCACCGGTACCGGCGCTGTGGGATCCGTCCCCGGGTCAGGCGCCGACGTAGGCCGCCAGGTGCTCGCCGGTGAGGGTGGAGCGGTCGGCGACGAGGTCGGCGGGGGTGCCCTCGAAGACGATCCGGCCGCCGTCGTGGCCGGCGCCGGGGCCGAGGTCGATGATCCAGTCGGCGTGCGCCATGACGGCCTGGTGGTGCTCGATGACGATGACCGACTTGCCGGCGTCGACCAGGCGGTCCAGCAGGCCGAGCAGTTGCTCGACGTCGGCGAGGTGCAGTCCGGTGGTGGGCTCGTCGAGGACGTACACGCCACCCTTCTCGCCCATGTGCGTGGCCAGCTTCAGCCGCTGCCGCTCGCCGCCGGAGAGGGTGGTCAGCGGCTGGCCGAGGGTGAGGTAGCCGAGTCCGACGTCGGTGAGCCGCTGGAGGATCTTGTGCGCGGCGGGCGTACGCGCCTCGCCGGTGCCGAAGAACTCCTCGGCCCGGGCCACCGACATCCCGAGCACCTCGCTGATGTCCCGGCCGCCGAACCGGTACTCCAGCACCGAGGGCTGGAACCGCTTGCCCTCGCAGTCCTCGCAGGGGGCGGCGACGCCGGCCATCATCGCGAGGTCGGTGTAGATGACGCCGGCGCCGTTGCAGGTGGGGCAGGCGCCCTCGGAGTTGGCGCTGAACAGGGCGGGCTTGACGCCGTTGGCCTTGGCGAAGGCCTTGCGGATCGGGTCGAGCAGGCCGGTGTAGGTCGCCGGGTTGCTGCGCCGGGAGCCCTTGATGGGGCTCTGGTCGACGGCGACGACGTCCGCCCCGGCGGGGACCGAGCCGTGGATCAGCGAGCTCTTGCCGGAGCCCGCCACGCCGGTGACCACGCAGAGCACGCCGAGCGGGATGTCGACGTCGACGTCCTGGAGGTTGTGCGTGTGCGCGCCGCGGATCTCCAGCGACGCGGTGGGCTTGCGCACCGTCTCCTTGAGCGAGGACCGGTCGTCGAGGTGGCGGCCGGTGACGGTGCCGGCGGACCGCAGGTCCTCGACGGTGCCCTCGAAGCAGACGGTGCCGCCCGCCGTGCCCGCGCCGGGGCCGAGGTCGACGATGTGGTCGGCGATGGCGATCGCCTCCGGCTTGTGCTCGACGACGAGCACCGTGTTGCCCTTGTCCCGCAGGCGCAGCAGCAGGTCGTTCATCCGCTGGATGTCGTGGGGGTGCAGGCCGATGGTGGGCTCGTCGAAGACGTACGTCGTGTCGGTGAGCGAGGAGCCGAGGTGGCGGATCATCTTGACCCGCTGCGCCTCGCCGCCGGACAGTGTGCCCGCCGGACGGTCCAGCGAGAGGTAGCCGAGGCCGATCTCCACGAACGAGTCGAGGGTGTCGCGCAGCGCGGTGAGCAGCGGCGCCACCGACGGCTCGTCGAGGGTGCGGACCCATTCGGCGAGGTCGCGGATCTCCATCGCGCAGGCGTCGGCGATGGAGATCTTGCCGATCCTGGACGACCTGGCGCCCTCGCTGAGTCGCGTCCCGTCGCACTCGGGGCAGGTGGTGAAGGTGACGGCCCGCTCCACGAACGCCCGGATGTGCGGCTGCATCGCCTCCTTGTCCTTGGACAGGAACGACTTCTGGATCTTCGGGATCAGTCCCTCGTAGGTGAGGTTGACGCCGTTGACCTTGACCTTGACCGGCTCGCCGTAGAGGAAGTCCCGCAGCTCCTTCTCGGTGTACTCGCGGATCGGCTTGTCCGGGTCGACGAAGCCGGACTGGGCGTAGACCTGGACGGTCCACTGGCTGTCCGACTTCCAGCCGGGGATGGTGAGGGCGCCCTCGGCGAGCGACTTGGAGTCGTCGTAGAGCTGGGAGAGGTCGATGTCGGAGACCTTGCCCCGGCCCTCGCAGTGGGTGCACATGCCGCCGGTGCGCTCGTACGTCGCCTTCACGGCCTTCTTGTTGCCGCGCTCGACGGTGATCGCGCCGCTGGCGCGGACGGAGGCCGTGTTGAAGGAGTACGCGCTGGGCGGGCCGATGTGCGGGTCGCCGAGCCGGCTGAAGAGGATGCGCAGCATCGCGTTGGCGTCGGTGGCGGTGCCGACGGTGGAGCGGGGGTCGGCGCCCATCCGCTGCTGGTCCACGATGATCGCGGTGGTCAGGCCGTCGAGGACGTCGACCTCGGGGCGGGCCAGGGTCGGCATGAAGCCCTGGACGAAGGCGCTGTAGGTCTCGTTGATCAGCCGCTGCGACTCGGCGGCGATGGTGTTGAAGACCAGGGAGCTCTTGCCCGACCCGGAGACACCGGTGAAGACGGTCAGCCGGCGCTTGGGGATCTCGATACTGACGTCCTTGAGGTTGTTCTCGCGGGCGCCGTGCACACGGATCATGTCGTGACCGTCGGCCGGGTGCGGGGCGGCCGGACTGGTGTCCGTCCTCTTGGCGCTGCTCATCGTGTCTCCATCCGTCGGCGGGTCGGCAGGAACACGCTAGACGGGACACGGCGGGCGGCGCTTCTCGATTACTGATCTGCTGCTGACCTACCGCTGACGCGCCGCCGACCTGCCGCTGCTTCGCCGCTGACCTGCCACTGATCCGCCGCCGACCGGCCGTCGAGCTGCCGCGTCCACTGGTCCGCACGGGCCTGGGCGTCCGCCTCGTCGGGCGGCGGTGCCGCGGACGGCAGCACCAGTTCCTCGTAGCGGCCCATGGCCAGCACCACGCCGAGCATGAGGACCGGGATGCACACAGCGAGCAGCACCGCCATGATCCGTCCTTCCCGATGAAGGGTGGGCGTGGGGGGTGGTGGCGCGGGCCGGGTTCCCCGTCCCGGCCGGGTAAACCCGCCGTGCACGAGGCGGTACGCACCGTGTCCAGGCGAATCGGAGTGGACCCGTCCGGATGAATCCGTGTCGGCCTCCGGTGTCCGGGTACGCGGTCGGCACCCCTGAAGGACCTGGAGGGAGACATGCAGCGAGGCAGTGACCGGATGAGCGTCCACCGCGACGACGAGATGAAGCACGAACTGCAGGGTCTGCTCCGGTCCGGGCACCCGACCCGGACCGAGGAGTGGCACGACCCGGAGCCGGCCGCGGAGGACGACCCCGACGTCATGTACGGGCCGGTGACTCCGGGCCGCGGTCCGACCTACCTGGAGGCTCTCCGGCTCGAACTGGCCCGGAACCTGACCCGCGGCACCTTCCCCGCCGGCCCGCGGGAACTGACCCGGGCGCTGCGCCGCGGCAACGCACCGGACGCCCTCGTCGAGGGACTGGAACGACTGCCGCACAAGGCGCGCTACGACAACGTCCAGGAACTGGCGGTGGCCCTGACCGAGAGCGGCGGGCCCGGACCCGCCGGTACGCAGGGCGCGTAGGCGCCGGGAAGGGTGGCCTCCGTGGCCGTGGGGGTGGTGAGCCTCGGAGATCTGGCCGAGGCCCACGACCCGGCCTCGGCACTCGCCGACATCAGCCGCGCGGAACCGGACGCCCGGTCCGGGCCGGACCGGCCACCGCCGGCCGAATGACGCACGCGCGCCGGACGGCGACCACGGCCGGCGCGCCGGAAAGGACTCGGAAACCACATGCGCATCGCATTTCTGACCGCGCCCGAGGGCGTGGAGCAGGTCGAACTGACCGAGCCGTGGCAGGCCGCGAAGGACGCGGGTCACGAACCCGTGCTGGTCTCCACGCAGTCCGGTGAGATCCAGGGCTTCAACCACCTCGACAAGGCGGACACGTTCCCGGTGGACGAGGTGGTGGGCGACACGTCGGCCGACTCGTTCGGCGGGCTCGTACTGCCCGGCGGGGTGGCCAACCCGGACTTCCTGCGGATGGACGAGAAGGCCGTGGCGTTCGTCAAGGACTTCTTCGAGCAGGGGCGTCCGGTGGCCGCCATCTGCCACGCCCCGTGGACCCTCGTCGAGGCCGACGTCGTACGCGGCCGGGTCGTGACGTCATGGCCCAGCCTGCGGACCGATCTCCGCAACGCGGGCGCCACCTGGGTGGACGAACAGGTAAAGGTCTGCGACCACGGGAACAACGTGCTGGTCACCAGCCGCAAGCCGGACGATCTCAAGGCGTTCTGCGAGACCTTCCTCGCCCAGTTCGCCAAGGCGGGCGGCTGAGCGGACCCGCCGTCACGCCGGAGCCCGGCCCCGGACGCGCCCCATCGGCGTCGGAGGGCCGGGCTCCGGCGTGCGCCCGACGCCGCGCGGGCCGGTTCCCCGGCTCAGCCTCCGGGCGCCGCCGACTCCCCGCAGCCCCGTTCCCTGGCCCCCTCGCGGGTGCGGCCCGCGGCCACCGCGCGACGCGGGTTGCGGCGCAGCCACTCGCCCTCGAGCTGCGCCATGCGCTCGTTGTGGGCCCGCAGCGCGTCGTTGGACCCGTGGAGCAGGGTGTCGTGGCGCGTGCGGTGGATGGTCTCCAGCTCCTTCATGAGCTGCTGGTCGTCCAGGCGACCGGGGTCCACTCCGGTCATGGTGTCGTCCCGTGTGTCGTGTTCGTTCATGCGGGCCGGGTACCCGCCCCCGAGCACTACCACCCCCGAGCGGCACCCGGGAGGGAGCCACCATGGATCTCGCGTTTCTGCACCCCCTCTACGAACATCAGGGACCCTGGGCCTCCGTGTACGTGGACCTGTCCCGGCACACGGAGGACACCCCCCACGAGCGTGAGCTGACGGCCGCCGCGGTGGCCCGGGAGCTGGCGGAGCAGGGCGCGGACGACGCGACCTGCCGGGCCGTGCGGGAGGCGGTGGAGGGACTGCGCCACGCCACCGACCCGCACGGGCGGGCCCTGTTCGCCTACGCCGGACAGGTGGTCCTCGACCCGCCGCTGGCCCGGCCCCCGTACGGCGGGACCACCGCCGACTGGGCGCCGCTGCCGCACGTGACACCGCTGCTGGACCTGGCCGGCGAGGACCCGGTGTGTGTGGTGGCTTACATCGACCGCAAGGGCGCCGACTTCGAGTTGCGCAGCGCGCTGGGCAGCTCGGACGCGGGCGGCGTGACCGGCCGGCAGTGGCCGGTGCACCGCACGAGCAGCGTCGACTGGTCGGAGCGCCACTTCCAGCTGCGGGTGGAGAACACCTGGGAGCACAACGCGGCGGAGATCGCGGACGCGCTCGCCGTGTGCCAGGAGGAGACCGGCGCGGACCTGCTGATCCTGGTCGGGGACGACCGGGAGCGGCGGTCCGTGCACGAGCGGCTGCCGAAGCGGCTGCAGGAGCGGATCGCGGAGGCCTCGCGCGGTGCCGGCAGCAGGTTGCTGGACGACGAGGTCGAGCAGCTGCGCGACGATCACGTGCGTTCGCGGGCTCAGGATGACCTGGGCCGCTTCCTGGCCGCCCGCACACCGGACGGCGAGGGCCGGGCCGGTGCGGCGGAGGGCGTGCCCGCGCTGGTCGAGGCGGCGCGGGAGCACCGCATCGACGAGCTGCTGGTCATCCCGGACGCCCCCGACACCCACCGCGAGGTGTGGATCGGTGAGGACGCCGACCAGCTGGCGATGCGCCGCACCGAGCTGAAGACGCTCGGCGAGCAGAACTCCTGGTCGGCCCGCGCGGACGACGCGCTGCTGCGCTCGGCGGTGATGACCGGCGCCCCGGCGATCTCGGTGACGCCGGCGCTGCCGTCCAAGGCGTCCGAGGACGCGCCGGTGGGCGGCCTGGGGGCGCTGCTGCGCTGGAAGTGACTCCGGCCTCCGGTGCCCGCGTGGGCGTCAGCGGGCCCGCTCCACCCGTCGTTCGTCCCAGACCGGCTCCGGCGTCTCGCGCACGCGTCCGTCGCTGCCGAAGACGAGGTACCGGTCGAAGGAGCGGGCGAACCAGCGGTCGTGGGTGACCGCGAGGACGGTGCCCTCGAAGCCCTCCAGGCCTTCCTGGAGGGCTTCGGCCGATTCCAGGTCGAGGTTGTCGGTCGGCTCGTCGAGCAGCAGGGCGGTGACGCCCTGGAGTTCCAGCAGGAGGATCTGGAAGCGGGCCTGCTGGCCGCCGGAGAGGCGGTCGAAGGTCTGCTCGGCCTGCTGGGTCAGTTCGTAGCGGCGCAGCCTGGACATGGCGGCACCCCGGTCCTGGGCGTGTTCGGTCCACAGGATGTCCAGGAGGGTGCGGCCCAGCAGTTCGGGGTGGGCGTGGGTCTGCGCGAAGTGTCCGGGCACCACGCGCGCGCCGAGTTTCCAGTTCCCGGTGTGGGCCACGTCGTCGCCGGCCAGCAGCCGCAGGAAGTGCGACTTGCCGGAGCCGTTGGAGCCGAGGACGGCGACCCGTTCGCCGTAGAAGACCTCCAAGTCGAACGGCTTCATCAGGCCGGTCAGTTCCAGCTGCTCGCAGGTGACGGCGCGGACGCCGGTGCGGCCGCCCTTCAGGCGCATCCGGATGTCCTGCTCGCGGGGCGGCTCGGGCGGCGGGCCGGCCTCCTCGAACTTGCGCAGCCGGGTCTGGGCGGCGCGGTAGCGGGACGCCAGGTCCGCGCTGTTCTCAGCGGCCTGACGAAGCGTCAGCACCAGCTTCTTCAGCTGCGCGTGCTTCTCGTCCCAGCGGCGGCGCAGTTCCTCGAAGCGGGCGAAGCGCTCGCGCCGGGCCTCGTGGAAGGTGGCGAAGCCGCCGCCGTGCACCCAGGCGTCGGCGCCCGCGGGACCGGGCTCGACCGAGACGATCTTCTGGGCGGAACGGGCGAGGAGTTCCCGGTCGTGGGAGACGAAGAGCACCGTCTTGCGGGTCTCCTTCAGCCGCTCCTCGAGCCAGCGCTTGCCGGGTACGTCGAGGTAGTTGTCCGGCTCGTCGAGCAGCAGCACCTCGTCGTTGCCGCGCAGCAGCGCCTCCAGCACCAGCCGCTTCTGCTCGCCGCCGGACAGGGTGCTCACCTGCCGCCACTGGGCCTTGTCGTAGGGCACGCCCAGCGCGGCCGTGGTGCAGATGTCCCACAGCGTCTCCGCCTCGTAGCCCTGGGCCTCGGCCCAGTCGGCGAGCGCCTGGGCGTAGCGCATCTGGGCGGCCTCGTCGTCGACCGTCATGATCGCGTGCTCGGCGGCGTCGACGGCGCGGGCGGCCTCGCGGATGCGGGGCGGCGCCACGGAGACCAGCAGGTCGCGCACGGTCGTCTCGTCGCGGACGGAGCCCACGAACTGCCGCATCACCCCGAGGCCGCCGCCGACGGTGACGGTCCCGCCATGCGGTTTCAGCTCCCCGGACAGCAGGCGCAGCAGGGTGGTCTTGCCCGCTCCGTTGGGACCGACGAGGGCCACGACCGCCCCCTCCCCCACCCGGAAGGAGACGTCGCCGAGCAGCGCCCTCCCGTCGGGGAGGTAGTACTCCAGGTGCGCGGCTTCGAGGTGTCCCATGGGCCGGATTCTCCAGCTCCGGCCACGCTCCGGGCAAACGCGTTTTCCCGGGGCCGTGACACGGGACACGCCGGCCGCAGGAAACGCCGTCGGCAGGGTATGCGGTGGGCATGAGCCCCGACGTAGACCTCACCGCCCCGACGCCCGGCCCGCATCCGGTCCGCGACGGCTTCCTGCGACTGGACCAGCGGGTGTTCGAGGCCGTCGCCGCCCGCACCTGGCCCGGCGCCGACCCCCTGCTGCCCCGGCTGAGCCGCGGCGCCAACCACGGCGTGCTGTGGTTCGGGACGGCCGCCGCACTGGCCGCGACCCGTACCCCGAGGGCGCGGCGCGCCGCCGCCCGGGGACTGGCCTCGCTGGGGCTGGCCTCGCTGACCATCAACACGCTCGGCAAGCGTTCGGTACGCCGCTCCCGGCCGGTCCTCGACCCGGTGCCGCTGGTGCGGCAGCTGAAACGGCAGCCGATCACCACGTCGTTCCCGTCGGGGCACGCCGCCTCGGCCGCCGCGTTCGCGACCGGCGTCGCCCTGGAGTCCCCGGCGTGGGGTGCGGCGGTGGCTCCGGTGGCCGCCGCCGTCGCCCTCTCCCGGGTCTACACCGGCGTCCACTTCCCGAGCGACGTGCTGGCGGGTGCGGCGCTCGGGGCGGGCGCCGCGTTCGCCGTACGGGGCATGGTGCCGACGCGCGCCCAGCACACCCCGCCGGCCAGGCCGCGCGCCGACGTGCCGGCGCTGCCCAAGGGCGAGGGCCTGGTCATGGTGGCCAACGTCGGCTCGGGCACCTCGGACCGGGTACGGGCGCTGTGCGACGCGCTGCCCGACGCCGAGGTGGTGGAGTGCGACCCCAAGGACATCCGGTCGGAGCTGGAGCGGGCCGCGGGGCACGCCCGGGTGCTCGGCGTGTGCGGCGGCGACGGCACCGTGAACGCCGCCGCCGGGATCGCCCTGCGCCACGGACTGCCGCTGGCCGTGCTGCCCGGCGGCACGCTCAACCACTTCGCCTACGACCTCGGCGTGGAGGACGTCCGGGATCTGTGCCGGGCGCTGGAGCGCGGTGAGGGCGTGCGGGTGGACGTGGGACGGTTCGCCTCCGGCGGGCAGCGCGGGATCTTCCTCAACACCTTCAGCCTGGGCGTGTACCCCGAGCTGGTCAACGAGCGGGAGCGCTGGTCGCCCCGGATCGGCGGCTGGCCGGCGGGAGTGCTGGCGGCGGTGCGGGTGCTGCGCGCCGACCGGCACCCGCTGGAGGCGGAGGTGCGGGGGCGCCGGCGTCCGCTGTGGATGCTGTTCGCGGGCAACGGCACGTACCACCGCAGGGGCATCGCCTCCGGGCGCCGCCTCGACCTGGCGGACGGGCAGCTGGACGTGCGGGTGGTGCACGGTGGCCGCCGGCCCGCCCTGCGGCTGCTGTCCGCGGCGCTCGCGGGTCCGCTGACCCGCTCCCCCGCCCACGCGGCGGTGCAGGTGCACCGGCTGCGGCTGTCCGGCGTCGCGCCCGGCACGCTGATGGCGTACGACGGTGAACTCACGGAGACGGAGGGCGATCTGACGTTGGAGAAGCTGCCCGAGGCGCTCACGGTGTACCGCCCGCTGCCCGGCGACGGACTGCTGCCCTGACCATGCCTGACGCCCCGTCAGTCCGCATCCTGATACGTAGGTCTCATGATGTGACCGATGGGCGTACGGTGAGCCCATCGTCGGGAGAGCCGGAAGAGGGGCCGTCATGCCGAAGCCGCAGGAGACCGCCGTGTACACGCACGGACACCACGAGTCCGTGCTCCGCTCGCACACCTGGCGCACCGCCGCCAACTCCGCCGCGTACCTGCTGGGGTCCCTGAAGCCCCACATGCGCATCCTGGACATCGGCTGCGGGCCGGGCACCATCACCGCGGACCTGGCGGAGCTGGTCGTGGACGGCCACGTCACCGGCGTGGACCGGGCTCCGGAGATCGTGGAGCGGGCCCGGGCCACCGCTGACGAACGCGGACTGGCCAACACCGACTTCGCGGTCGCGGACGTGCACGCGCTGGACTACCCGGACGACACGTTCTGCGTGGTCCACGCCCACCAGGTGCTCCAGCACGTGGGCGACCCGGTGCAAGCCCTGCGGGAGATGCGCAGGGTCGCGAGGCCGGACGGGATCGTCGCCGTCCGCGACTCGGACTACGGTGCCATGACCTGGTACCCCGCCTCCCAGGGCATGGACGACTGGCTGTCCCTGTACCACCGGGTGGCCCGCGCCAACGGCGGCGAGCCGGACGCCGGACGGCGGCTGAAGGCCTGGGCGCTGGAGGCGGGGTTCACGGACATCACGGCGACCTCCGCCACCTGGACCTTCAGCACACCCGATGAGCGGGAGTGGTGGAGCGGCCTGTGGGCGGACCGCACCCTGGCGTCGGCGTACGCGGAACGGGCCACCGAGGGCGGCCACGCGACGGCGGAGGAACTGCGCGCCGTGTCGGCGGCCTGGCGGGAATGGGGAAAGCGGCCGGACGGCTGGTTCAGCGTCCTGCACGGCGAGATTCTGTGCCGAAAGTAGGCCCCGCCCGCGCCTGATCGGTGGATTCCGGGAAACCAGTACGGCAGGAGGTTCAACATTATGGTTCCGCTTCTGCTCGTACTGCTTCTCGCAATCATTCTTTTCGGCGCCGGATTCGCCGTGAAGATTCTCTGGTGGATTGCCTTGGCAGTCCTGGTCCTGTGGCTGGTGGGTTTCCTGGCCCGCGGGACGACGGCCGGCGGCGGAAGGGGCCGCTGGTACAGGTGGTGAACGACGCGTGACGAGGCCGCTGCCCCGGGAGGCTCACTCCCGGGGCAGCAGCGGTCCCAGCGGCCCGAGGTCCAGGTTCAGGTCCTCGGGCCGCAGTCCGTAGCGGTCGCGCAGCTCGGTCATGCGGTCGTCGAGGAGCATCAGGGTGAGCCCGATCCGCTCCTCCTGGTCCTCGCTCAGGTCGCCCTCGTCGACGCGGCGCAGCGCCTGGCGCTCCATGAGCTGGCGCAGCAGCTCGACGACGGTCAGCACCAGCTTGATCAGGTCGCGCTCGACCGTGTCGGGCTCGAGTTCGAGGCGTTTGCGGGGTTCGGTCACGTCGATCAGTCTCCGAACGGCGACGGGACATTGCGGTTGACCGAGCTGATCAGCGCGTTGAGGTCGATGCGGACCAGGTCGACGTCCGCGATGCGCAGCGTGACGTCGCCGGTGATGACCACGCCGCCGGCCAGGAGCCGGTCGAGCAGGTCCACGAGGGCGATCTCACGGCGTTCGACGACGGTCATGCCCCTCCCCCTGTTCCTTCTTCTTCGCCGGCGAACGAATAGGCCGCCCACGGACCGGTGAGTTCCACGCGAATTCCGGGGGCGTCGTCCTTGGTACGGTCCACCATTTCCACGAATTCCTCGGACGTCTCGCGCCGCACCAGATAGGCGGCGTTGAGGACGTTCCGTCCGGCGGCGCCGGAAAGGCTGGGATTCTGCGGCGCGTGCAGGCGTGCGTCGTCGGCCTGCGAGGACAGTGACTCGTGCAGGCGGGTCGCGAACGCCTCGGCCCTGCTCCACAGGTCGTCGTTGGCCCGCGTCTGCCGGCGCCGCTGCCGCAGGTAGTCCCGGCCCGAGGCAGGCTTCGGGGCGGGTTCGGCCCGCTCGGCGGACTGGTCGGGGCCGGCCTCGACGAAGATCTTGACGCCCCATTCCACCCGCCCCTCCAGGCGGCCGAGCGTGCGCCGGAAGCCCTCTTCCCGCTCCTCCATCATCACGCGCACACCGCTGTCGTCCCGGAAGACGGTGGCCAGCCGGAGCGGCAGCGGGGTGGTGACGACGGTGAGCGCGTCGATGACCTGCTGGTGGGCGCGGGCGGTCGCGGCAAGCCAGTCCAGGTCCTCCAGGTGGGCCCGCAGCGACTCCTCGCTGAAGTCGGCCTCCGGCACATGGCTGACGACGGCGACCAGCCCGCCGTGCGCCAGCAACCGGGGCGGGTCGCCCGCCACCCCGGTCAGCTGGGACTGGAGGGGCGCCTCGAAGGGGCGGCAGACGGCATAGACGTACCGCAGTCCGGTCACGGCGCCTCCCTCGGTACCCGGCCCGGGTCCAGCTCGCGCAGGCGTTCGCGCAGCGCGGCGTTCTCCCGGGTCAGCTCGTCGTGCCGGGCGCGCGAGGAGAGCGCGGGGTCGCTCTCCCACCAGTCGATGCCCATCTCCTTGGCCTTGTCGACGGAGGCGACGACGAGCCGCAGCTTGATCGTGAGCAGCTCTATGTCGAGCAGGTTGATCTTGATGTCGCCCGCGATCACGACTCCCTTGTCGAGCACCCGCTCCAGGATGTCGGCGAGGTTGGCGCTCTGTCCCTGGCCGTAGGGATCGGGCAGTCGGCTGGGGGTGGTCATCGACGGCTCCCGCGGTCGGCGTCCTCGGGCTCGTCGTACTCGTCGTACTCGTCGTCACCGGACGCGTATTCGTCCTCCCCGGCTTCCTTGTCCTCCTCCTCGTACTCGCCCTCGGGCTCCTCCTCGTACTCGCCTTCGTACTCGCCCTCGGGCTCGGGCTCTTCCTCCGCCTCGGAGGGCTCCCCTTCCTCCTGCCCTTCTTGTTCCTCCTGTTCCTCCGCGAGGGCGTCCTCGTGGCTGCGGACGACCTCGCCGTCGCGGATCTCACCGCGCCAGCCGTCGTCGGCCTCTCCCTTGAGGGTGATGTGCCGGACGTAGTTCTTGAGGTCGAGACGGGCCCGGCGTCCCTGGGCGCGCCAGATGTTGCCGGTCTTCTCGAACAGGCCCTTGGGGTAGTACTCGATGACCAGGACGACCCGGGTGAGGTTGTCGGCGAGCCGGTGGAAGCTGACGACGCCCTTGGTGGTCCCCTTGGCGCCCTCCGACGTCCAGGAGATCCGGTCGTCGGGGACCTGCTCGGTGGTCTTCGCCTTCCAGCTGCGGTTGGACCAGAAGACCTTCAGCTGCCAGTCGGACGAGGTGTCGTCGGCCCGGTTCGCGCTCTTGACGCCCTTGGCGAAGGTGCTGAAGTCCTGGTACTGGGTCCACTGGTCGTAGGCCGTGCGCAGCGGTACACCGACGTCGACGTACTCGATGATGACCGTCGGCTTCTGACCGCCGCCGCCCTTCTTCCTGCCCTTGCCGCCCCCGAGGTTCTTGAAGGCGCCGACCACGTTGTCCTTCACCTTGCCGGCGCCGACCTCGAACGCGGCCCGCACCGGGCTCTTGCCCTCGGCGAGCTTGCGTCCGCCGTCGAGGGCGAGCTTGGCGAAACCGGGGCTGTTGCCCTCGGCGATGTCGTTCAGCTTGCCGGTGGTCTCGCCGAGCTTCGTGCCGACGCCGGTCAGCAGCCGCGTGACCTGGGCGGCCAGGTAGTCCTGCACCTCCGCCTTGAGACGGTCGGCCGCCTCGCTCTGCGCCACGTCGGCGAGCGGGTTCTTCTTCGCGGCCTTGCCCGCCGTGGAGGCCGCGGAACCGAGGGTGTCGGTCATCGCTCACCACCGCCCTTCGACTGTCGGTTCCCGGTGGCGCCGCGCGCGGCACTCCTGGCCCCGGCGGTCTTCTTGCCGGCCGCCTTCCTGGCGGGCTGGGCCCGCTTCGCCGCCGCCTTCTTGGCGGGGGCCTTGGCGGCCGCCTTCTTCGCGGGCGCCTTCTTGGCCGCCTTGCGCGCCTGGGGCGGGGCCTTTTCCGGGGCTCGCTCGCTCCGCTCCTCGGGCTCCCCCTGCTCCTCGTCCTCGTCCTCGTGCTCCTCGTACTCCTCGTACGGCTCCGAGTCCTCCGAGGCCTCGGAGGCGCGGGAGGAGTCGTCGGCGTCGTCGGCGTCGTCGGCGCCAACACCCGGCGCCTTCGACGCCACGCCCGAGAGCTGGTCGCGGACCTGTGCCGTGCGCCCGTGCAGACGGTCGGCGAGCGCGCCTATCTGCCGCTCGACCAGCGCCCCGGATGCCGCCTTGCCGACGCCCTGCAGATCGGTGCGCAGCTGGTCCCCGACCTCCTTGAACTGGGGGTTGTTCTGCATCTGCGATTTGACCAGCTCCGCGATGCCCTGCGGAGTCAGGTTCAGCTTCTTGCCGGCCACCATGGTGCCCACGGCGACCGCGAGTTTCAGCTTCTTCGTGCGTCCCAGCAGATATCCGGCCCCTACTGCGAGGCCCACTCCGACTCGGTTCATGGTGCCGTCCCGTTGCCCAATCCCGCGCTCGTGCGCGAAGCGATCTCCAGCCGGTCCAGAAGCCCGTCCTCCTGTCGGTCGAACTCCTCCTCCGTGATCTCACCGGCCTCCAGCTGCTCCTCCAGACGGGCCAGTTCGGCTCGGACCGTGGCGGGGTCGTAGTAGATCCTCTCGGCCTCGTTCAGCACCTGTCTGACGGCCCAGGCGCTGCCGCGCACCGGGGCGAACGGCAGCAGCAGGACCTCCGAGATCAGTCCCACGTCCTCACTCCGTTCCGACGTCCATTCCGCCGGCCGCGGTGCCCGCGGGCTCGGCGGGGCCGGGCTCGACGAAGCTGTACGGCGGCAGCGGGCCGTTCACCCGCACCTCCAGGTGCGGCATGTCCCTGCGGGCCCGTTCCACGGCGGCCAGGAACTCCTCGGCCGACTCCCGGTTCACCAGGAACGACACGTTGGCCAGCCAGCCGGTGGACTCGGGGCCCGTGCTCACGGCGTCGGCGGTGGGCTCCAGAGCGCGCTCCAGCGCCGTGGCGTCCTGGGCCTCCTTGCCCTTCACCGCGGCCGCGACCATCTCGCCGAGCTGGATCTTGTTCTCGTAAGTTCCGCCGCCCTGCTGCCGGTTGGACTCGGCGAGGGCGCGGATCTCCGGATTCTCGGCCATCACGTGGTGCAGGACGGCCTCCTCCACGTGGTTGGCCTTGATGTTGTACTCGACCCGGCCGTCCAGCGCCCCGAGGCGCTCCCGGTAGTGCTCCGCGCGCTCGGCGAGCACGGCGGTGACCGCGTCGTCGTCCGGGGCGACGCTGCCGAAACGCATGGGCAGCACGCAGCCGGCCGCACCCACCTCGCTGAGCACGTTCTGGTGGGCGAGCAGTTCCCGGCGCTTGGGACGCAGCCCCTCGGGCGCGTCGCTGACCACGGCGGTCAGCTCGCCCGCCTTCAGGACGCGCACCCGGCACGGCGGGTCGCCGACGCCGGTCAGTCCCTCGGGCGGCGAGGGGTGCGAGCCGGCGGTGATGCCGTAGACGTACGTACTCACTCCTGCTCCTCCTTCCGGCGCGAGGGCGCGGCCTTGCGGGCGCGCGGACGGGACGCGGTCTCGCGCTCGGAGCCGCCGTCGTCACGGGCCTGCTTGAACGCGTCGGAGATGGTCTCGGCGGCGCCGGACAGCGCCCCCTTGGACTTGCCGCGGGCGCCGGACTCGGTCATCTCCCCGACCAGGTCGGGCAGCCCCGGGTCCTTGCGGGGCCCGGCCTCCAGGTCGAGCCGGTTGCACGCCTCGGCGAAGCGCAGATACGTGTCGACGCTGGCGACGACGACGCGGACGTCGATCTTCAGGATCTCGATGCCGACCAGGGAGACGCGCACGAATGCGTCGATGACGAGCCCCCTGTCCAGAACAAGCTCAAGCACGTCGTAAAGGCCGCTGCTGCCGCCTCCGCCGCCGGTCTGTTGTGCCGGTACGACAGTCATGCCAGCTGTTCCTCCATCTTGTCTGTGGGTGTGGGTGCGGTTTCTCTGTGGGTGTGGGTGCGGTCCGGGCGGTCCGACGGCCTAACGGCCGCCGCGCGAGTCGGCCCGTCCGCGTTCGTAACGCCGGACGCGTCGGTATCCCGTGAGCTGCCCCTCGGAGTCGAGCTCCACCTGATAGCTCCCCATCAGGCTCATCGTGTCGGGAACGCGCTCGAGCTCGAGCACTTCGACCTCCAGCGACCAGCCCTCCTCCGTACGTTCGAAGGACGACACGGTCTCCGCGGTCATGCCGGTGAGTTCGGCGAGTTGGGCGCGTGCCTCACGCAGCACCTCCATCGGCCGGGGCCGACGCGACTCTTGCGAGTCTTGTGACTTCTGTGGCTTTTGTGATTTGCGTGAGCTCTGTGGGCTCTGTGAACTCTGTTGTGAGCCTTGCGATTCGGACGTGTTGTTCGTGTTCGACATGGCCACCTCCCCCTCCGTGTGGCCGCAAGAGTGTTCGCCAAACCTTTACCGGCGCAGGCATGTGCCCCGCCCTCGTCCCCCGCACCCCGCCGCGGCCGGCTCAGCCGCGCAGGGCGTCCAGCCGCCGCCGGGCGGGACCCAGGCCCCGGGCGCGGCCGGTGATCGAGGCCCAGGGCCGGGTGCGTGCCTGGTCGGCGGCGTCGGCGATCGTCCAGCGGCGGGCGTGCAGCGCGGGGTCGTCCAGCTGGTCCCAGGAGATCGGGGTGGCGACGGGGGCGCCGGGCAGGGCCCGCACGGTGAAGGGGGCGACCGCGGTCTGCGCGTAGGCGTTGCGCTGGATGTCGAGGTAGAGCCGGTCGCCCCGGTCCTTCTTCCGGGCGGCGGTGGTGAGGCGGTCGGGACGGTCGGCGGCCAGCACGTCGGCGACGTCCCGGGCGAACTCCCGTACCTCGTCGAAGTTCTGACGTCCACTCAGCGGAACGACCACGTGAAGCCCCCGGGACCCGGTGGTCATGAGTGCCGAGGGCAGCTTCAGCTCGTCGAGCAGTTCGCCCAGCAGCCCGGCCGCCTCCCGGACCGCCGGGAAGTCGTCGCCGGCCGGGTCGAGGTCGAAGACCATGCGGTCCGGCCGGTCCACGTCCCCGGCCCGGGACAGCCAGCGGTGCAGGGTGAGGGCGGCCTGGTCGGCGAGGTAGAGGAGGGTGGCGGTGTCGTCGCAGACGGTGTGGCAGACGGTGCCGCCCTCCTTGCCCACCTCCGCGCGGCCGATCCAGTCCGGGTAGTGCTCCGGGGTGTTCTTCTGCATGAAGCGGGGGCCGTCCACACCGTCCGGATGCCGCTCCAGCATCAGCGGACGGCCCCGCAGGTGCGGCAGCATGAAGGGGGCGACGGCGTGGTAGTAGTCGACGAGGTCGGCCTTGGTGTACGCGGCGGCGCCACCGCCCTCCCCCTTCGGGAACAGCACCTTGTCCGGCCGGTGCACCTCCACCGTGCGCCGGCCGGCCCGGACGGTCCGTACGGCGTCACGGCTCACGGGACGATCGCCTGCTCCACCAGCATCCGTCCGGCCGCCTCGATGGACTCGGCGTCGATCCCCGCGGCGTGCAGCTCCTCGGCCGGGCTCGCGGAGCCGGGCATCATCTCGACGGCGAGCCGGACCAGGCGGGGCACGGGCCGTCCGTCGGCGAAGGCGTCGAGGACCGCGTCCCCGATGCCGCCCTCGCGGCGGTGGTCCTCCACCGTGAGCAGGCAGCCGGTCTCCTCGGCGGCCCGGCGCAGGGTGGCCCGGTCGACGGGCTTGACCGAGTAGAGGTCGATCACCCGGACCTGGATGCCGTCCTGCGCCAGGGCGTCGGCCGCGGCGAGCGCCTCGTGAACGGTGACACCGGCCGCGACGACGGTGAGCCGGTCGCGGTCACAGGAGCGCAGGACCTTGCTGCCGCCGACGGGGAACTCCTCGTCGGGGCCGTAGATCACCTTGCTGCCGCCGCGCGAGGTGCGCAGGTAGCGGATGCCCTCCAGGCCGGCCATCTCGGCGACGAGCCGGGCGGTCTGGTTGGCGTCGCACGGGTACAGCACGGTCGAGCCGTGAATGGCCCGCATCATCGCGATGTCCTCCAGGCCCATCTGGCTGGGCCCGTCCTGGCCGATCGCGACGCCCGCGTGGGAGCCGACGAGGTTGATGCCGGAACCGCTGACGGACGCCATGCGCACGAAGTCGTACGCCCGGGTCAGGAAGGCGGCGAACGAGGTGGCGAACGGCACCCAGCCGCGCGCCGCCATCCCGACCGCGGTGGCGACCATCTGCTGCTCGGCGATGTAGCACTCGAAGTACCGCTCGGGGTGTTCCTTGGCGAAGAACTCGGCGCGCGTGGAGTCGCCGACCTCGCCGTCGAGGGCCACGACGTCGCCGCGGGCGGTGCCGAGCGCCGCGAGCGCCTCGCCGAAGGCGTTGCGGGTGGCGACCTCGTCGTCCTTGTCGTAGCGGGGCAGTTCGATCTCCCCGGTGCCGGCCGAGTGCAGCGCCCGGGCGGCGGGCGGCTCCTGCACCCGGACCGTGAGGTCGCGCTCCCCGCCGAGCTCGGCGATCGCCTCCTCGGCCTCCGGGAGCGGCTTGCCGTGCTGGCCCTCGCGGTCCTCGACGGCCTCGACACCCTTGCCCTTGAGAGTGCGGGCGATGACGGCCGTGGGCTGGCCCTTGGTGGACAGTGCCTCGCCGTAGGCGCGGTCGATGGCGTCCACGTCATGGCCGTCGATCTCGATGGTGTGCCAGCCGAAGGCCCGGAAGCGGCGCGCGTACGCGTCGAGGTCGTGGCCGTGCCGGGTCGGGCCGCGCTGGCCGAGCCGGTTGACGTCGACGATCACGGTGAGGTTGTCGAGCTGCTCGTATCCGGCGTGCTCCGCGGCCTCCCACACCGATCCCTCGGCCATCTCGCTGTCGCCGCACAGCACCCACACGCGGTAGTCGCTGCGGTCCAGCCGCTTGCCGGACAGCGCGATGCCCACGCCGACGGGCAGTCCCTGGCCGAGCGACCCGGTGGCCGTCTCCACCCACGGCAGCCGCTGCGGGGTGGGGTGCCCCTCCAGGCGGCTGCCCAGCTTGCGGAAGGTGAGCAGCTCCTCGTCGTCGATGGCACCGGCCGCCTTGTAGGCGGAGTAGAGGAGGGGCGACGCGTGGCCCTTGGAGAGGACGAAGCGGTCGTTGCCGGGGTGGGCGGGGCGCTGGAAGTCGTAGCGGAGGTGGTTGGCGAGGAGTACGGCCATCAGGTCCGCGGCGGACATCGAGGACGTCGGGTGCCCGGAGCCCGCGGCGGCGGACGTCCGTACGCTGTCGACGCGCAGCTGCTGTCCGAGGTCGACGAGTTCACCGGTGTTCATGAGTCTCCTTCCGCGGCGCGGCCGTCGGTTCGCTTGACGGGGCCGGGGGCGATGTCGGGTCCGGGGGGCGGCTGGTTCGCCGGGGGTTCGGGTCCGGGGTCGGCGGGCGGGCGGGCGGAGCGGCTCGGCGCGGGGGTGGCCGGCGATCCCGACCGGGTGGCGCCGGAAGGGTTGGAGGGCTTGGCCCGCTGGGCTCGCTTGGCCTGCTCGGCAACGGCGGAGGGCTTGGGGGCGGTGGACGGCTTGGACGCCTTCCGCGGCTTGCCGGGCGCGTGGGCCGGACGGGGTCCGGCGGCCTTGGCGGGCTCCCCACCGGGGCGGGCCTTGGCTGTGGTCTCCCCACCGGGCTGCTTCTTCGCGGACTCACCACCCGGCTGGTTCTTCGCGGGCTCACCACCGGGCTGGTTCTTCGCAGGCTCACCACCCGGCTGCGCCTTGGCCCGCTCAGCACCGGGCTGCCCCTTCGCGGCCTCACCGCCCGGCCGGTCCTTCGCGCGCTCACCCGGCTGCGCCTTGGCCGGCGCACCGCCGGGCTGGTTCTTCGCGGGCTCACCGCCCGGCTGGTTCTTCGCAGGCTCACCACCCGGCTGCGCCTTGGCCGGCTCCCCACCGGGCTGCCCCTTCGCAGGCTTCCCACCCGGCCGGTCCTTCGCGGCACCGGCCTCGGACCGCCCTGCGGCCGAGTCACCGTCCGCCCGGGTCCCGGCGGGCTCGCCGGCCGGACGCCCTGGTACCCGTGCCACCTCGGGCGATGCCGACTCCAGGGGCACGGACCAGGAGCGTACGAGGCCCAGCTGGACCGCCTGCCGGGGCAGCACCGCGTCGAGCAGCCAGTCCGCGGCCACCCGCACCCGGTTGCCCGGCATCGCCGCGAGGTGGTAGCCCCGGGTGACCGCGCCCGCCGCAGGACCGGACATCGGCACCCCCAGCGGGTTGGCGGCGGCCTTCGCGCCGCCCAGGTCCACCACGAACCCCATGTCGCGGTGGCGGTAGGCCCGCCGCCCGCCGCCGATGCCGAGCGACGCGGCGACGTTCTGGGCGCAGACCTTGCCGTGCCGCCAGGCGTGCTGCGCGGTCATCGGCGTGTACTGGCCGGGCTGGTTCAGGTCGGGCACCGCCGCCACGTCACCGCACGCGAACAGCTCGGGCCGCCCCGGCACCTGGAGGTGCGGGTCGACGAGCAGCCGGCCGCGTTCCATGGGCAGCCCCAGGGACTCCACCAGCGGGTCGGGCCGCACGCCCACGCACCACACCAGCGTGCGGGTGTCCACGGTCGTACCGTCGGTCAGCAGGACCCCGTCGTGCGTGGCCTCCTTCACGGAGGTCCCCATCCGCACGTCGACGCCCCGCTGCCGCAGCACCCGCTCGGCGGTGCGGGAGAGCCGTTCGTCCATCTCGGGCAGCACGCGCGGCGCCACGTCCAGCAGCATCCAGCGGGGCCGCATGCCGGTCCGCATCGGATGCTTGCGGACCTGGGCGTCGGTGTACATCTGGCCGTGCGCGGCGACCTCCGTGCCGGTGTATCCCGCACCGACCACGACGAAGGTGCACCGGGCGGCGCACTCCTCTCGGTCGCCGGCCGCGGCGGCCAGCTCCACCTGCCGGGTCACGTGGTCGCGCAGGTAGAGCGCCTCCGGCAGCCCGCGGAAGCCGTGGGCGTGCTCGGCGACGCCGGGGATGGGCAGCAGCTTGTTGACGCTGCCCGCGGCGAGCACCAGCCGGTCGTAGGACAGGGTGCCCTCGCCGCCCTCCGGGTCCGTGTAGTGCACGGTGCGCCCGTCGAGGTCGATGCCGTCGGCCTCGCCGAGCACCAGCCGGACGCGCGGCAGGGTGCCGGACAGGGACACGCTGACCCGGCGCGGTTCCAGGATTCCGGCGGCGACCTGCGGCAGCAGGGGCAGGTAGAGGAAGTAGTCGGTCGGGTTGAGCAGGGTGATGTCGGCCTGGTGCCGGGTGAGCCGGGACAGGGTGCGGGCCGTCCGGTACCCGGCGAAGCCGGCACCGACGATCACGATGCGGGGTCGGCTCACGGTTCGCCTCCGGGCTGTCGCGTACCTCGGGAGCCTTCCGCGTCCCCTTGACCAGGGCGCCCAAACGTCCGGCGGGCGGCCGCCGCCCCCGGTTTCCCCCCGTACGCCCGGGTACTCGGCCCGGGACCCACCCGCCCCATGTTCCGGAGGCAACCCCCCATGCCCGAGTACGGCTATTTCCTCTCGTGCGAGCAGTACGGTCCCGCGGAGCTGATCGAGCAGGCGCGGATGGCCGAGCAGGCCGGCTTCCAGGCGCTGTGGATCTCGGACCACTACCACCCGTGGAACGGCGAGCAGGGGCAGAGCCCGTTCGTGTGGTCGGTGATCGGCGCGCTGTCCGACGCGGTGTCCCTGCCCGTCGAGACGGCGGTGACCTGCCCGACCGTGCGCATCCACCCGGCGGTGGTGGCGCAGGCCGCGGCGACCAGCGCGGTGATGACGGACGGCCGCTTCCGGCTCGGCGTCGGCACCGGGGAGGCGCTCAACGAGCACATCCTCGGGGACGCCTGGCCGGCCGCGCACGTACGCCTGGAGATGCTGGAGGAGGCCATCCTCATCATGCGTCGGCTGTTCACCGGCGAGGAGGTCAACCACCACGGCACGCATTACACGGTGGAGAACGCCCGCCTCTACACCGTCCCGGACGAGCCCGTCCCGATCGACATCTCCGGCTTCGGCCCGGCGGCGACCAAGCTCGCCTCACGGGTGGGCGACGGCTACATCACGATGATGCCGGACACCTCGATGGTGGAGCAGTACCGCAAGGGCGGGGGCGGCGGGAAACTCGTCAGCGGGGGCACCAAGGTCTGCTACGACACCGACCGGGACGAGGCGGTACGGACCGTGCACCGGCTGTGGGCCAACGAGTTGCTGCCGGGCGAGCTGGGCCAGGTGCTGCCGTCACCGAAGCACTTCGAGCAGGCCCAGACCCTGGTCACCGAGGACATGGTCCGGGAGAGCCGGGTCTGCGGCGACGACGCGGACGAGCACGTCGCGGAACTCCGGCAGTTCGCCGACGCCGGTTTCGACCGGGTCTACGTCAACCAGATCGGTCCCGATCTGCGCGGCTTCTTCGACTTCTACCGCACCAAGGTGCTGCCGCAGTTGCAGCGGAGCGCCTGACCCGCGCGGGCCGGCACCCCCCGAACCACGTTCGGGGGGTGCCGTGCCGTCAGGTTCCGCTCTGCTCCGCCCGGTTCCGCGAACGGTCAGCCGCGGTGGTGCGGGGCTTCGGGGTCGATGTCGTCCTGGCGCGGTGCCACCTGCCCGGTGGCGCCCGGTGCGGGCGTGCCCGCCCCCGGGGCGCCGGTCGCGCCGCCGACACCGCCGGGCGCGGTCGGCGGCATCGGCGGGTACGGCACGCCGAGCCCGTTCGGCGGAGCGGCCGGCGCGCCGCCGCTGAGGGTGTGGCCGTGTCCCGGGCCGTGGGCGGACCCCGGCCGGGCCGCACCGCGCAGCAGGTAGGCCGCGAGGCCCAGGAGGGCGGCCGTGATCAGCGCGGCGGCCCAGTCCGGCAGGCCGATGGCGAGGGCCAGGCCCACCGTGAGCGCGAGGGCCGCGCCCGCGTACAGGGCGGCGGCACCGGACGCGGCGTACAGCGTGGCCTTGCGGCGCTGCTTCCGGGTCTGTTCCCGCAGCTCGTCGCGCACGGTCTCGCGTGCCACCTGCGCCAGTTCGTCGACCAGATGCTTGTCCAGGTGTTCCAAGTGATCCATGCGGTCCATGTGTTGCGGGTACCCGCGGCCACGGCTTCCATGGGCGGGACGGCGACCCGGGGCCGTACCACTCCCAACTAGGCTCGTCCGCATGGACATTCTGGGAGCCACACTGCGCATCTACGTCGACGACCTGGAGAAGGCGATCCCCTTCTACGAAGGCCTGGCCGGCGGCCAGGCGCTCCGCTTCGAACGCGGCGGCGTCCAAGTCGCCGCGGTCGGCTGCTTCCTGCTGATGAGCGGGCCCGAGTCCCAGCTCGAGGTGTTGCGCAAGGTGACCGCGACGATCGCCGTGACGGACGTCGAGGAGACCCACCAGGTCCTCGGCTCGCTGGGTGCGGACATTATCGCGGGACCGGTCGCGACGCCCGCCGGCCGCAATCTGATCGCCCGGCACCCGGACGGGACGATCTACGAGTACGCGGACCGGCGCGCGTAGTCCCGGGCCGGGCGGGGTTCACTCCCCGTCCGGCCGCATCCTGAAGTCATGCCGGGCGGGGAGCGGTTCGTCGGTGAGCCGGGACCACAGCCGGCCGATGACCTCGTCGCCCTCCCGCAGGTCGGCGACCTCGAAGCCCTCGTCGAAGACGGCCCGTGCCTCAGCGTTCCGGCCCTCGGCGGCCAGCAGCGCCGCCTCGGTGAGCCGGAACCGGCCGCGGGCCCGGACGTCGGGCTCCAGCCGCTCCCACACGGACCGGGCGTCCGCCGTGCGCCCGACCGCGAGCAGCGCTCCGATCGCCTCACCGCCGAGCGCGGCCGTGACCGCCGTCCAGGACGCGTGGGACGCGTGGCCGTCCGCGACGCCGACCGTTGCCGCACCGGGCGCCTCTGGACCGGCCGTCTCCGTCCCCGCATCCGGCGCCGTATCCGCACCGGGCACCGCCCCCACACCATGCGCCGCCACGGGACCATGCGCCGCGCCCGGACCATGCGCCGCCTCCGCGCCGGGCGCCGTGCCCCGCGGCCCCGCCTCCCCCGGCCCCGCCTCCCCCGGCCCCGCAGCTCCCGGGCCCGCCGCGTCCCGCTCCGGTCGGGACCCGGACGCCCCGTCCCGCATCCGTGCGCACAGGTCGTCGAAGGCCTCCGCGTACCGGTCGGCGGCCCGCTCGTGGTGGCCGTCCTCCCGGTCGGCGACGGCGAGGCAGCGCAGCAGCGGCCAGCGGGCGGCGGCGTCCTTCAGGCCGCGCTCCCAGCTGCGCACCGCCTGTGCCCGGTCGTCGCCGTGCCACTGGGCGACCCCGAGGTGGTACTCGGCGGCGGGTGTGGCGGCCGTGGTCTCCAGCATGTCCCGCCAGGGCCGGGAGACGAGCGTGCCCCCTGGCGGTGCGTGGTGGTCGGGCTCGGGCAGCGAACCGGCGTGCAGAAGGTGCAGCCAGGGCCGCTGTTCCTCGCCGAGGGTGGCCTCCTCGAAGGGCGTGCCGGGCAGCTTCCAGCCCGCGCGGAGCACTTCGAGGGCGCCCCACCCCGATCCGGTGGCCAGGCGCTCGCCGGGCTCGGCGTCGGCATACGGCCGCCATGACTCGTACGCCGCGTCCACGCGGGTGCGCGGCAGGACCGCCTCCAGCCGGTTTTCGGCCCGGTGCAGCACGGTGTGCCACTCCCCCTCCGGGTCCGCGTCGAGCGGCCCGTACGCCTCCAGCCAGGACACCTCGCTCTCCGCCTCCAGCTTGACGTGTTCGAGCTGGGTGCGGGCGAGTCCGGCCTGTATCTCGCAGTAGCCGCCGGTGCCGGGTTCGGTGAGCCACTCCTGCCAGCGCCGCCCGCCCGGTCCGGTGCCCCACACGAACAGCTTCCGGCCGCGCAGTACGTCGGTCGACGTCTGCGCCAGCCCGTGCCCGTGCTCGTCGAGCGCGGCGATCCAGCGGCGCCGCCCGTCCGGCACCTCGTAGAACCAGTCGGCGGGGTGGGTGCTGTTGCGCGGGTAGGTGCGGTCGGCACCGTCGTGGGAGGGGACCGGGATGCGGCGCAGCCGCCGCTCGTAGCCGAAGAGCCAGGCCTCGTCGGCGGGGGCGAGGACGCGGCGGTCCTCGGGGACGGCGATGTTGGACCACCAGTAGGTGGGGACCGGGCGCTCGTGCGGATTGCGGACGCGGACGCCGACGTGGAGGAAGTCCGAGTCCTCCGGGAGCCACAGGTCGACCTGGAAGGGCAGGTCGCGCAGCCGCTCCCACTCCCACAGGCGCAGCATCTGACCGCCGTCCGGCGCGGGCACGCGCGCGGCGTGCACGGGCGAGCAGGAGAGGGTGGTGTGGCCGGTGGCGCCGATGTTCCACTCGATGCCGCCGGAGAAGCAGGCGCCGTTGAGGGCGAAGTTGGCGGGCTGGAGGACGGGGTTCACGTAGAGCAGTTCGCGGTCGGTCGGCTTGTGGAAGAGGGAGGTGACGCGGCCGCCCAGGGCGGGCACGACGGTGGCCCGCAGCCGGTCGTTCTCGAGGACGAGGGCGTCGAACTCGCGGGGCTCGCGCACTCGCCCGTAACCGTCCCGGACCGGCGCGGGCAGCAGGCTGCGCAGGGGTGCGTAACCGACTTGGCGGGCCATGTCGCGGGGCAGGCCGGCCCGGTCGCGTTCGTCGATGCGGTGGGCCTCGTCCAGGGGGCGCAGCGGCGGCAGGGGGTTGTCCGGGCCGAGCGGCGCGGCGGGCAGCGTCAGTACCTCACGTCGGATCGTCGTCACGCTTCCCCATGGAAGCCGCTCCGGGGCCCGCTGAACAGGGCGCCCGCCGACATTCGGCGAGGAAGATCAACCAGAGATCCCAGAGATCCCAGAGATCCCAGAGATCCCAGAGGTCACGGTCTCGGCGGTGATCGCCCAGCGCTGGTGGTCCCGCCACGCGCCGTCGATGTGGAGCATCCGCGGCGAGAAGCCCTCCAGCCGGAAGCCGCAGGCGCGGGCCAGCGCGATGGAGGCGGCGTTGCCCGGCTGCACGTTGATCTCCAGCCGGTGCAGCCGCATCGGCCCGAAGGCGTACCGCACGACGAGGTCAAGCCCTTCGCGCATCAGCCCCCGCCCGGCCGCGTGGGCGAAGGCCCCGTAGCCGAGCGCGCCGCTGAGGAAGCCGCCGTGCACGATGTTGTTGATGTTGACGAAGCCGGCGATGGCGCCGCCGCCCGCTGTGCCCGCGTCCGTCTCCGCGTCCTTCTCCGCGTCCTTCTCGCAGATCAGGAATCCGGCCTTGGTGGGGTCCTCGATCAGCCGGGCCGCGTAGGCCTCGTACGCCTGGACACTGTCCGGCGGGAAGAGCCACGGGTGGTGCAGGTCCTTGCTCTCCCGGGCGCGGGCGGTGAACTCGGCGCCGTCCTCGTAGGTGAAGTGCCGTATGCCCACGCGCGGGCCCTCGGCGAGGTGGCGGGATGCGTTGTGCGGCATTCCGCCAGCCTACGACGGGCGGGTGCGGGGCGCGGCTCAGCGCAGGGCCGGTTCGTCCAGCGTCAGGGTGCCCGCGTCCGCGTCGAGTTCCGCCGCCACGCCGAACGGGATGGTCAGCGCGCCCTCGCAGTGTCCGAAGCCGAAGTCCTCGACGACGGGCACGCCGAGGCCGCCGAGCCGGTCGGCCAGCATCGGCCGCAGCTTCTCGTAGGGCTCGCACTCGTGCCAGGAGCCGAGCAGCACCCCGGCGATCCCGTCGAGCAGGCCGGCCCGCAGCAGCTGGGTCAGGTAGCGGTCGAGCCGGTACGTCTCCTCCCCCACGTCCTCCAGGCACAGCAGCCCGCCGCGCGCTCGGGTGCGGCCGTGCGGGGTGCCGATCTCGGCGGCGAGCAGGGCGAGGCAGCCGCCGAGGGTGACGCCCCGCGCCCGGCCGGGGACCATGGGCGTGCCGTCGGAGGCGATCACGCGGACCGTTTCCGGGGCGAACAGGGTGGCCCTCAGGTGCTCCTGTGCCCGCGCGTTCTTGAGGAAGTCGACCCCGGCGGCCATCGGCCCGTGCAAGGTGACCAGGCCGAGGCGGGTGGCGAAGGCCTCGTGCAGCGCGGTGATGTCGCTGAAGCCGACGAACACCTTCGGCCCGGCCGCCCGCATCGCCTCCCAGTCGAGCAGGTCGGCCATGCGCTGGACGCCGTAGCCGCCGCGGGCGCACAGCACGGCGTCGACGGACGGGTCGCACCAGGCGGACTGGAGGTCGGCGGCACGGTCCGCGTCGGTGCCCGCGAGGTAGTCGAAGGACGGGTGCCGGTCCAGGACGTGCGGCGCCACGACCGGGTCCAGGTCCCAGCCGCGCAGCACGTCCAGTCCCGCCTGCAGCCGCTCCTCCGGTACGGGCCCGCTGGGCGCGACGACCGCCACCCGGGCCCCGGGGGCGAGCCGGGCCGGCCGGTCCAGGGGCTTCACCGGGTCAGCTCCAAGGTGGGGATGCCCGGCGGCGAGTTCAGGCCGAAGACCTGGGCGTAGAGGGAGAGTTCCGCCTCCAGTGCGCGCACCATGGTCTCCGCGCGCCGGAATCCGTGTCCCTCGCCCTCGAAGGCGAGGTAGGCGTGCGGCACTCCCCGGCCCGCCATGCGGTCGAGGAAACGCTCGCACTGCACGGGCGGGCAGATCACGTCGTCCAGCCCCTGGAGCAGCAGGAAGGGCGCGGTGACCTGCTCGGCGTGTGCGACGGGCGACCGCTCGGCGTACCGGTCGGGCACCTCGGCGTGGGGTCCGATCAGGCTCTCCAGGTACTGCGACTCGAAGTCGTGGGTCCCTCCCGTGGCCCAGCCGGTCAGGTCGAGGACCGGGTAGATGACGGTGCCGCAGGCGTAGACGTCGGTGGTGGCCAGGGAAGCGGCGCTGGTCCAGCCGCCCGCGCTACCGCCGCGTACGGCGAGCCGCTTCCGGTCGGCGGCGCCCTCGTCGGCGAGCGTGAGGGCGACGGCGGCGCAGTCCTCGACGTCGACCACGCCCCACTGCTCGCGCAGCCGGTTGCGGTACTCCCGGCCGTACCCGGTGGAGCCGCCGTAGTCGACCTCGGCGACGCCGATGCCGCGGGAGGTGAAGTAGGCGATCTCCAGGTCCAGCACGAGGGGCGAGCGGTTGGTGGGGCCGCCGTGGGCCCAGATCACGTACGGCGGCAGTTCGCCGTCCGGCGCGCGGAAGCCGGGGTTGTGCGGCGGGTGGACGTGGGCGTGGATCTCGCGGCCGTCGGGGCCGGTGAAGGTGCGGCTGTGCGGCTCGGGGTAGTAGGCCGGGTCGACGGCGTCCTCGTGCGGGGCGCCGATCACCCGGGCCCGGCCGGTGCGGGCGTCCAGCTCGACCACCTCGTAGGCGCTGCGCGGGCTCGCGCCGACGGCCACGGCCCGCTCGCCGTGGACGGCGAGGGTCGCGGCGAACTCGGTCCAGGGACCGACCGCGTCGACGACTTCGCCGGTCTCGGGGTCGAGTATGCCGAGGGCGGTGGCGCCACGGCCGTGCACGACGGCGATCAGGCCGCTGTCCAGCGGTGCGAACCAGCGCTGCCCGAGCTTCCACAGGGGCCCGCCGAACTCCTCCTCGCGGGCGCACAGCGGCTGTCCGTCGCGGTAGAGGTTCCACCAGCCGGTGCGGTCGGAGGCGTACAGCAGGGCTCCGTCGGGCGCCCAGTCGGCCTGGGCGATCGACTCCTCGGGCCCGCCGGCGACGGTCCGGGCGCCCAGGAAGGTGCCGTCGGGGTCGATCTCCGCGACGATCAGCTCGGTGCCGTCCCAGGGCATGCGGGGGTGGTCCCAGGCGAGCCAGGCCGCGCGCCGCCCGTCGGGCGAGAGGCGGGGGCCGGTGACGAACCGGTGGCGTTCGCCGGTGAGTTCGCGCACCTCGGTCCGGTCACCGGCCGCCGAGCCGTCCAGCGGCACCGCGACGGGGACCCGGCGCACGTCGGTGGGACCGTCCCCGGTGAACTCCTCCAGGACGCACCACACCTCGCCGCGCTCGGGTTGCAGCTCCGGCTCGGCCCAGCGCAGCCCGCCGCCCACCGGGGAGACGGGCGTCAGCGGACGCGGCTCGCCACCGCCCGGCTCGTAGGCGTACAGCCGCTGGTCGGCGAAGTGCACGAAGACGACCAGCGGCCCGGTCCCGGTCATGTGCGCCGCCCAGGGCCGGCCGCCGTACTCCAGGACGCGGCTGCGCACGTTCCACGGCGCGGCCAGCACCGGCTCCTCCGTGCCGTCGGGGTGCCGCCGCACGAGCGTGCGCCGGCCGCCCTCGGTGGGCCTGGGCGCGGTCCACCACACCTCGTCGCCGACGAAGGCCACCTCGTCGGGCCGCCCGTCGTGCGCGGCGGCGAGGGCCGCGTCGACCGGCGACGGCCACGATCCGTACGGCAGGGTCTGCACTGACTCCCCCACTCTTTCCTCCAGCTCCTTCTCGGTGCGGTCCCCGGCCGTCCGCTAGGCCGTGCGCAGGAAACGGTCGAGGACCCGCACGCCGAAGTGCAGCGCCTCGACGGGGACACGTTCGTCCACGCCGTGGAAGAGGGCCTGGTAGTCGAAGCCCTCGGGCAGCTTCAACGGCGCGAACCCGTAGCCGGTGATCCCCAGCCGGGAGAACTGCTTGGCGTCCGTGCCGCCGGACATGCAGTACGGCACCACGTGTCCCTCGGGGGCGAACTCCTCGACGGCGGCGCGCATCCTGGCGTACGTCGGCGAGTCCACCGGCGCCTGGAGGGCGACCTCGCGGTGGGCGAACTCCCAGGCGACGTCCGGGCCGGTGAGCCGGTCGAGGGTGGCGCGGAACTCGTCCTCGCAGCCGTGCAGGAACCGCCCGTCGACATAGGCGACGGCCTCACCGGGGATGACGTTGACCTTGTAGCCGGCGTCCAGCATGGTCGGGTTGCTGCTGTTGCGGACGGTGGCCTCGACCAGCTTGGCCGCGGGTCCCAGCTTGTCCAGCAGCGCGTCGACGTCGTGCAGGTCGGTCTCGATGCCGTAGACGGCGGCGAGTTCGCTCAGCGCGGCGCGCACGGTCGGGGTCAGGCGCAACGGCCACTCGTGGTCGCCGATGCGGGTGACCGCCGCGGCGAGGCGGGTGACCGCGTTCTCCCTGTTCACCTTGGAGCCGTGGCCGGCCCGCCCGCGCGCGGTGAGCTTGAGCCAGCCCGTGCCGCGCTCACCGGCGGCGATCGGGTAGAACTGCCGTCCGGCGCCGTCGTGGAAGGTGAACGCCCCCGACTCGCTGACGCCCTCGGTGCAGCCCTCGAACAGGGCGGCGTGCCGGTCGGCGAGGAAGCCGGAGCCGTCCTCGGCGCTGGCCTCCTCGTCCGCGGTGAACGCGATCACGATGTCCCGCCGGGGCCGTACTCCCTGCCGGGCCCAGTCGCGCACGGCGGCCAGGATCATCGCGTCCATGTTCTTCATGTCGACGGCGCCGCGCCCCCACACGACCCCGTCGCGGATCTCCCCGGAGAACGGGTCCACGCTCCAGTCGGCGGCCTCGGCGGGCACCACGTCCAGGTGCCCGTGCACGAGGAGCGCGCCGGCCGACGGGTCGGTGCCCTCGATGCGGGCGACGACGTTGGTCCGGCCCTCGGTCCGCTCCAGCAGCGTGGGCTCGATCCCGGCCTCGGCGAGCCGCGCGGCGGCGTACTCGGCGGCCGGGCGCTCCCGGCAGTCGCCGCCGCCCCGGTTCGTCGTGTCGAACCGGATGAGGTCGGACGTGAACCGCACGACCTCGTCCAGCGCCTGTGCGCCCGTCTGCCCGGACTGCTGCCCGGTCTGCTGCTCAGCCATACTGCTCCTCCACGGCGGCCGAGGCGATCGTGGTGACCGCCTTGAAGGTACGGATCGCCTCGAACATGGTCTCGTGGGTGTACGCCACCTTGCGCTCGCCGATGCGGGCCACACCCGGCACGACGGTCGAGGCCGCCGCCAGGTGCTCGGCGTCGAACTCCACGGCGACGGTGAAGGGCCCGCCGCTCACCGGTTCGTGCCGCACCGCGAGCGCCGCCGCCTCCTTGGCCGCCGCCCGGATGTCGGCGGCGGTCCTGGCCGGCGTACGGCACACCGCCGCGTACCGCGACACATGGTCCTTGACCGCGACCTTCAGCGCCTCGGGCGCGTATCCGAGCGCGTCCTCGCAGGCCACGTCGTCCCCGGTGACCAGCACCACCGGCACCCCGTACTCGGCGACGACGTGCGCGTTGAGCAGACCCTCACTGGCCCGTACGTCGTTCAGCCAGACACCGGTGATCTGGTTGGCGAGGAAGGTGTGCGCGAGGACGCCCTCCATACCGGCGCCCCCGTGGTACCCGATGAAGGCGATGCCGTCCACGTCCCCGTGCTGGACGCCCTCCACCATGGACAGCGCCTTGTGCCGGCCGGTGAGCATCTGCGTCCGCTCGTCGAGCTGCTCCAGGAGCAGATTGCGCATCGTCCAGTGCGCCTCGTTGACCAGCACCTCGTCGGCCCCGCCGTCGAGGAAGCCCAGCACGGCCGCGTTCACGTCCGAGGTGAACATCGACCGGCACCGCTCCCACTGCGGAGTCCCCGGCAGCACGTCGGCCGGCCAGGTGACACCGGTGGCGCCTTCCATGTCGGCGCTGATGAGGATCTTCATGCTGCGCCACGTTACGCGGTCGCGCCGACCCCCAGCCAGGCCTGTGGAAAACTCTCACCGGCCCAGACCAATGGCTGGTCGGGGGCGGTCGGCCGCCCTCGTCACCCCCTTCCCGCCACCACCCACGCCGACGGCAGTTCGATGCGCGTGCCGTCTGCCGTGTACTCCGTGCTGATCAGCGGGAGTTCACCGTTCGCGAGGACGGTGAGGCCGGCGGCGCGGAGGTGCTCCGGCACCGCGTCGTCGGGGGCCGCGCCGGGGGTCAGTCCGTGGCGGAGGACGGGCGCGAGCTTGGCCGGTGGGCCGCCGGGTCCCTGGGCCAGCCCCATGAGGACGGTCTTGGCGGCCTGCGAGGGCTCCACCAGGAAGGCCCGGCCGCGTTCGCCGACGAGAGCGGCGAGGGCGTCGGCCAGTGGCTGCCGGTCGTCGGGCTCGCACTGGTGCAGGACGCCCCGCACGTAGACGTTGGCGTCGCCCAGCTCGGCGTGCAGGGTCTCCGCCTCCGCCTTGTCCGCGGCGTCCAGTTGCCGGTAGGTCGCCTGGGCGGCGGGGTCGGCGCGGCGGGCGTGGTCGAGGGCGGCGGCGGACAGATCGGCGCCGACGACGTGCCCGAAGCGCTCGGCGAGGTAGCGGGTCTGGGTGCCGTTGCCGCAGCCGAGGTCGATCATGGGCAGGCCGGGGTCGACGAGGTGCGGTTCGAAGTGGGCCAGGTGTCGGCCGGCGGTCAGTATCGGCTCCGCGTCCCAGAACACCGCCCCCTGTCCCTCGGGGGCCTCGCTCCAGAAGCTCTCCCAGGCGTTCCGGTACCGACTCGTCACGCTCATGCGCGTCTCCCCAGGTGCGACGACGTACGGCCCGTCGGCGGTGACGGGCTCGTACGGTGTACCGCGCCCGGCGCACGGCCACAAGCGCCCGGCGCATTCCTTCACCGGACGTGCGAACGTCGCGCGCCCCCGTCGACGCGCGACGACCCGGCGGTCCGGGACGGCTCAGCGACGCGGCAGCGTCAGTTCGAACCAGACGGTCTTGCCGGTCTTCGTCCGGCTCGCGCCCCATTCGCGGGCGAGGGTGCTGACCACGCGCAGGCCTCGGCCGGCCTCGTCGGTGGGACCGGCGGTGCGCAGGGCCGGCAGGTCGTGGTCGTCGTCGTCCACCTCGCACAGCAGCGTGTCGGCGCGCACCAGGCGCAGTTCCACGGGCCGGGCGTGGGCGTGCCGCACGGCGTTGGTGACGAGTTCGCCGGCCATCAGCTCGGCGGCGTCGGCCAGTTTCGGCAGGCCCCAGTCGTGGAGCTGCTCGCGGACGGCCGCGCGGGCCCGGGGCACCTCGGCGGGGTCGCGGGCGAGGCGCCACTCGGCGACGGCATCGGTGCCGATGCCGCTGAGCCTGGCCATCAGCAGCGCCACGTCGTCCTTGCGGCCGCCGCGGGTGCCCAGCGCGCGGATGATGGTGTCGCAGGCGTCGTCCATGGAGGCGGCCGGGTGGGCAGCGGACTCGCACAGGGTCGCCAGGCCGGTGCCGATGTCCTCGCCGCGCACCTCCACCAGACCGTCGGTGCACATCACCAGCCGGTCGCCGGGCGCCACCGGCACCCGCACCGCCTCGAAGGGCACCCCGCCGACGCCGATGGGCGCCCCCGTGGGCAGTTCGATCAACTCGCTGCCGCCGTCGGCCGCGCGGACCAGGACGGGCGGGATGTGGCCCGCGTTGGCGAGGCGCAGTTCACCGGCGATGGGGTCGTAGACGGCGTACAGGCAGGTCGCCAGGTGGGTGTCACCGAGCCGCTGGGCGAGGTCGTCGAGGTTGCGCAGCAGCTGGGCGGGCGGCAGGTCGAGCCCGGCCATGGTCTGCACGGCGGTGCGCAGCTGCCCCATCATCGCGGCGGAGTTGAGCCCGTGCCCCATGACGTCGCCGACGACGAGGGCGGTGCGGGCGCCGGGCAGTTTCACCGCGTCGAACCAGTCGCCGCCGACCCGGCCGAGCAGCGTGCCCGGCAGGTAGCGGGTGGCGATGTCGCAGCCCGCCATGCGCGCGGGGATGTGCGGCAGCATGCTGTCCTGGAGCGTCTCCGCCATGTTCTCCTGGTACGTGTACATGCGCGCGTTGTCGAGGACGAGCCCCGCGCGGGCGGCGAGTTCGGCGCCGGTGACGCGGTCCATGTCGTTGAAGACGGCCCGTTCCGGGTGGCGCAGCAGGATCATGAAGCCGAGGACGACGTGGCGCGCCTTCAGCGGCACCAGGAGCATGGAGCGGCCCGTGATGAGCGGTCTGATGTCCCGCTTCTCGAACTGCGAGGCGATGGCGTGGCCCATCTCCTCGGTGATGCGCGGCACCAGGACGGGTTCACCGCTGGTCATGCACTGGAAGAAGGGGGTGTGCGCCGGGAACGGCATGGCCTCGCCGACCGGTACGACGTCGTCCCAGCGACCGGGTTCGTCGGTGTGTTCCAGGGCGACCCGGTGCCACATCGTGGTGGTGTCCGGCACGCCGTCGGGGAAGCCCTCACCGGCGACGATCTGTTCGCGCAGGTAGGTGCCGGCGACGTCGGTGAAGCGGGGGACGACGGCCCGGCTCACCTCCACGATGGTCCGCGAGAGGTCCAGGGAGGTGCCGATCCGTCCGCTGACCTCGTTGAGGAATTCCAGGCGTTCGCGGACGGCGGCGTACTCGAGGTCCTCGGCCTCCTCGCGCACGTCGTCGGGGACCGGATCACCGGCCGCGAGGGCTCGTGCCGCCCGCTCCCGGCGCGCCCTGCGCTCGGCGCGCCGGGGCACACCCCAGTCGGGGGTGACGGGCACCCGGTCGTTCTGGCTGAACTCCAGGACCGGGTAGCCGAGTTCCAGGACCTGCGCGACGATGCGGGCGCTCTCGCCGACGCTCATGCTGGGCAGGATCTCGGGGAGGCGGCGGGCGAGTTCGTCGGCACCGGGGAAGTCGGTGTGCAGGGCGAAGCCGGGGGCGATCCGCTCGACGGTCGCCGGGGCGGCGCTGCCGTACCGGTCCTCGCCGGGCTCGCCGATGCCGTAGTCCCCTCGCAGCGCGTCCGCGTCGGCCGCCAGGACGAGAAGGCGCTCCGGGCCGGGGCCGACCAGCGGATAGGCCCACCAGAGCACGTCGACACGGTCGTCGTCCGGCACGGTCAGGCGGGCGCGGCCCGCCGCCGGGTAGGAGAGCCGTCCGTCGAGGGAGGACTCCAGTCCCGGTCCGAGACCGTCGTACGCCGCCCAGGAGCCGTGGTCGTCACCGGCGTCCTCGGTCCCGGGCAGCACGCCGGAGACGGGGAGCAGGTCGGGGGCGGGCCGCCCGATCGCCTCTTCCTTGGGCAGGGCGAACAGCCGTCGTGCGCCCCGGCTCCAGTGGGAGACCAGTCCGTCGCGGTCCACCACGACCACGGCCAGTGGGACGCGGCCCGCCACGGGGTCGGCCCGCACGGCGCCGGGTCCGGCTCCGCGGCCGGGAGGTGTGTCCCGCTCGGTGCCATGGTCCATGGCGTCAGGCCCTCTCTCCCGCGGCTCCGCAAGATCCGTGTCGCCGTCACCACCGTACGGCGGTGGCCGGTGACCATGTGCGGCAACGGGGGAATTGGTGGCGCGCGAACACACCGGCGCGCGCCCGCGCGCCGGTGTACCGGTCTCAGTCCTCGTGTCCGAGCTGGAGGTCGCGTTCCGTACGGCCGCCGCCGGCCACTTGGAGGACGGTGGCCACGGGCGGGTAGCCGGCGGCGATGACGGTGTACTCGCCGGACGAGAGGTCGACGAACCGGAAGGTGCCGTCGGGACCGGTGGTCAGGGTGTCCACGACGTTGCCCGCCGCGTCCAGCAGCGTCACGCGCGCGTCCTCGACGACGCGTCCGCCACCGGCGCGCACGGTGCCGCGCAGTACGGCGCCGCCGGCCAGTTCGACGTCCTGGCGGGTTTCCCGAGCCGCCTGGACGCTGACCGGCAGTGCGGCGGGGCGGAAGGCGGGGGCGCTGGCGGCGAGGGTGTACTCGCCGGCCACCAGCTCGGTGATGACGTAGCCGCCCTCCCGGCCGCTGCGGGTGGTGGAGACGACCTCGCCGTGGACGTTGGTCAGCGTGACGATCGCGTCGCGCACGGGGCTGCCGTCCGCGGTGAGCACGCTCCCGGCGAGGCGGCCGGCGCCGCCGAGGACGACGTCCAGCTCCACCGGGCGTTCGCCGACGGTCACGGAGACCGCCTGCGGCTGGTGGCCGCCGGCCGCCGCGATCAGGACGTACGACCCCGAGCCGGGCGTGGCCAGCGCGTACCGTCCGTCGTCGCCGCTGGCGCCCCGGCCGATCTGCTGGCCGCCGACGTCGATGAGGGTGAGCGCCGCGCGGGGCACGACGGTGCCGTCGGGGTGCTGCACGGTGCCGCAGACCGGGATGCCCGCGGCGTACGGCGACCTGGCCTGCGGGACGGACGCGACGGACGGGACGGGCTGCGCGGTTTCCGGGTCGGTGACGGGGGCGTTGTGGGACACCAGGGGTTTCTCCTTGAGGAAGAAGGCGATGAGCAGGCCGAGGACGAGGACCGGCACCAGGTAGAGGAAGATCCGCGGCATGGCGTCGGCGTACGCCCCGATGTAGGCGTCGCGCAGCGCCGGGGGCAGGGAGTGGACGAGCTGGGGGGTGATGGCCTCCGCGTCGGGCAGTCCGGCGCCCGCCTCGGCGGGGACGCGGTCGGCCAGGGCGTCGGCGAGGCGGTCGGCGAAGAGGGTGCCGAAGACGGCCGCGCCGACACTGCCGCCGATCTGCCGGAAGTAGTTGTTGGCGCTGGTGGCGGTGCCGAGGTCGGCGGGGCGTACGGAGTTCTGCACGGCGAGGACCAGGACGGGCATCACCATGCCGATACCGGCGCCGAGGACGGCCATCCAGATGCTGTAGTGCAGGCGCGGCGTGTCGGCGTCGAGCCGGGACAGCAGCCACATGCCGACGACGGACAGGGCGCTGCCGAGGATCGGGTGGGACCGGTAGTGCCCGGTGCGGCTGATGAGCTGACCGGAGATGATCGAGGTGCCGACGATGCCGCCCATCATCGGCAGCATCAGCAGGCCGGACTCGGTGGCGGTGGCGCCGTCGACCATCTGGAGGAAGGTCGGCAGGTAACTGGCGGCGCCGAAGAGGGCGACGCCGATGACGAGGCCCACCAGGCCGGTGACGTTGAAGACGGAGTCCCGGAACAGCCGCAGCGGGATCAGGGGTTCGGGCGCGAAGTGTTCGGCGATCAGGAAGAGGACGGTGGCGGCGACCGCTCCGGCGGCGAGGCCGAGGATGACGCTGGAACCCCACGCGTACTCGGTGCCGCCCCAGCTGGTCAGCAGCACCAGGCAGGTGGAGGCGGCGGCGAGCAGCAGGGCGCCGAGGATGTCGAGGCGGGGTTTGGCCGTCGGCTTGGGCAGCTTCAGGACCACGGCCACGACGGCCATGGTGACCAGGCCGAAGGGGACGTTGATGTAGAAGCACCAGCGCCAGGAGAGGTGGTCGGTGAAGTAGCCGCCCAGCAGGGGGCCGGCGACCGAGGCGAGTCCGAAGGCGGCGCCGATCAGGCCCATGAACCGGCCGCGCTCGCGGGGCGGCACGATGTCCGCGATGATCGCCTGCACGCCGATCATCAGGCCGCCCGCGCCGACGCCCTGCACCGCGCGGAAGGCGATCAGCTGGTCCATGGTCTGGGCGCGGCCGGCGAGCGCCGAGCCGACGATGAACACCAGGATGGCGAACTGGAAGACGCCCTTGCGGCCGAAGAGGTCACCGAGCTTGCCGTAGATCGGCAGGCCGACGGTGGAGGTGAGCAGGTAGGCGGTGATCGCCCAGGACATCTTGTCCAGGCCGTGCAGCTCGCCGACGATCTTCGGCAGCGCGGTGGCGACGATCATCTGCTCGAGGGCGGCGAGCAGCAGCGCCAGCATCAGTCCGACGAAGACCAGCCGCACCCGGCGCGGGCTCAGCCCGGCTCCGGGCTCGGGCCCGGGTGCGGGGGGCTCGGGGGGCGTGGGTGGTGCGGCGACCGGTTCGTCCTGTACCAGAGTGATCCCGCCCATGTTCCGCTCCCCTCGTCACACCTGCTCACAATTGCCGCCTGATGCGGCAACTGCGAACAAGTGCGACGAGTTACGGAAGTACGGCGGTTTCGGGCGGAGATCACTCGAACCGGTGAGGCGGCCAACGACCGCCCCGCGCCTGCCTCTTGACTGCTTCCGCTACTTCTCGACCTCGGCCGCGAGCTTGGCGAGCATGGCGTCGTAGATGCGGGCGAGCCCCTTGGGGGCGAAGGTCTTCTCGAAGAAGCCGCCGACGCCGCCGGCGCCCTGCCAGGCGGTGTGGACGACCACCCGGGACTTGCCCTCGCCCGCCGGCGTGACCCGCCAGGTGGTGACCATGGTGGAGTTGCGGTCCTTCTCCACCAGCTCGCCGTCGGAGGGCTCGGTGACCTCCAGCAGGCAGTCACGGACGCGCTTGCTGGTGGCCTGGAGCTTCCAGTGCACGAGGGTGCCCTCGCCGTCGCCGCCCTCGCGGACCTCGTACTCGCTGAAGTGCTCGGGCAGCAGCTTCGCGCGGGTGCCGCTGTAGTCCGCGAGGGTGTCGAACACCGTCTCCGCGTCCGCCGCGACGATCCGCTCCGTCTCCGCCTCGACCTGCGCCATCGGGTCCCTCCAGGGCCTGGTTCTCGGGGTCGGGGCAAGCCAACCACCCCGCCGCCCGGCCACCAAATCGGGGGGCGTGAAGCGGCCCTGTGCGACTGGCCCGGGCACCGCCGGGCGACTGGTCCGCACGATCAAGGGAACAAGTGTTCTATTGTGGCGTTCGCAGCACTACCGAGGAGGCGCCATGCGCTGGGAGAAGCTCACGGACTCCGACCACGCCCGGGCCGCCGACCCCGCGCTGTTCGGCGCGGACGCGGTCACCACCCGCACGTTCGACACGCCCGAGTTCCGCGGCATCACCTTCCACGAGGTGCGGGCCCGCTCGATCCTCAACCGGGTACCGGGCGCCTCGCGCATGCCGTTCGAGTGGACGGTCAATCCGTACCGGGGCTGTTCGCACGCGTGCGTGTACTGCTTCGCCCGCAAGACGCACAGCTACCTGGATCTCGACACCGGCCTCGGCTTCGACTCCCAGATCGTCGTCAAGGTGAACGCGCCGGAGCTGCTGCGCCGCCAGCTGGCCTCGCGGCGCTGGCAGGGCGAGCACGTCGCGATGGGCACGAACGTCGACTGCTACCAGCGCGCGGAGGGCCGCTACCGGCTGATGCCGGGCATCATCGAGGCGCTCACCGAGCGGGCGAACCCCTTCTCGATCCTGACCAAGGGCACGCTGATCCTGCGCGACCTGGACCTGCTGACCCGGGCGGCACGGGTGACGGACGTGGGGATCTCGGTCTCGGTCGGCTTCACCGATCCCGAGCTGTGGCGCACCGTCGAGCCGGGCACGCCCGCGCCGGAGCGCCGCCTGGAGGTCGTACGGACCCTCGGCGAGCGCGGGATCGGCTGCGGCGTGCTGATGGCGCCGGTCATCCCCTTCCTGAGCGACGAACCGGCCCAACTGCGCGCGACCGTGCGGGCGATCGCCGCCGCCGGCGCCACTTCGGTGACGCCGCTGGTACTGCACCTGCGGCCCGGCGCCCGGGAGTGGTTCATGGCCTGGCTCGGCCGGCACCACCCGCACCTGGTGCGCCGCTACGAGCGGCTGTACGCGGAGGGCGCGTACGCCCCGAAGTGGTATCAGCGCCGGATCACACGCCAGGTGCACGGTCTTGCGCGGGAGTACGGCATCGGTCCCACGCACGCGGGGACGCCGCGGCGGATCGCGGAGCCGCAGGTGGACTCTGCTCCGAGTGAACCGGTGCAGCTTTCGCTCATCTGAGGCGCACTCACCGACCCAATTGGGTCAAGTATGAACAGAACGCGTTCATCCGGCGACGCTCCTCGGGACGATGAACGCCATGAGACAACGCGCAGCCGCGCTGTGCGGCGCCGCCGTGATCGCCGCCGCGACGGTCGCGGCCGTTCCCGCCGGGGCGGCCCCGGGCGCCCCGGCACTCGATTGGAACAAGTGCGGCACGGCCGACTACCCGACGCTCCAGTGCGCGTCCCTCACCGTGCCGCTGGACCACACCCGGCCGGAGGGGAAGCGGATCACGCTGGCGCTGTCCCGCGTCCCGCACACCGCCGACGAGTACCAGGGCCCGTTGCTGGTCAACCCCGGCGGGCCCGGCGGCAGCGGGCTCACGCTCGCCGGCTTCGTGGCGTCCTCGCTGCCCGGGGAGGTGGCCGCCCAGTACGACGTCATCGGCTTCGACCCGCGCGGCGTCGGCAGGAGCGAGCCCGCGCTGAACTGCCGGCCGGGCCACTTCGCCCCGGTGCGCCCCGACTCCCTGCCGGCCACCCCGGCCGTCGAGAAGGCCAACCTCGCGCGGGCGAAGTCCTTCGCCGAGGCGTGCGGCGAGAAGTACGGGGACGTGCTGCCGTACATCGACACGGTGAGCGCCGCGCGGGACGTGGACGCGATCCGCGCGGCGCTCGGCACGGAGAAGGTGAACTACTTCGGCTACTCGTACGGCACCTACCTGGGCGCCGTCTACGCCAAGCTGTACCCGGAGCGCGTACGGCGCCTGGTCCTGGACTCCGTCGTCGACCCGACCGACGTCTGGCACGACGCCAACCTCAACCAGGACCTCGTCTTCAACGACCGCCACCGTGCCTTCCTCGCCTGGATCGCCCGGCACGACGCGACATACGGGCTGGGCACCGACCCGGAGCGGGTGGAGGACGCCTGGTACGCCATGCGCACGGCGCTGTCCAAGGAGCCCGCGGGCGGGAAGGTGGGCGCCGCCGAGCTTGAGGACACCTTCATCCCCGGCGGTTACTACAACGGCTACTGGCCCTATCTGGCGGAGGCGTTCGCCGCGTACGCGAACGACGCGGACACCGGTCCGCTGGTCGAGGCGTACGAGAACTTCGGCGCCGTGGACGCCTCCGGGGAGAACGGTTACAGCGTCTACACCTCGGTGCTGTGCCGCGACGCGGGCTGGCCGCGCGACTGGGACGAGTGGCGCGACGCCAACTGGGACATGTACGAGAAGGCTCCCTTCATGACGTGGAACAACGCCTGGTACAACGCGCCGTGCGCGTTCTGGCCCACGGAGCCGCGTGAGCCGGTGGACGTCGCCAACGACGCGCTGCCGCCCGCCCTGCTGTTCCAGGCGACGGACGACGCGGCCACCCCGTACGAGGGCGGCGTCACCGTACACCGTCTGCTGCGTGGTTCGCGCCTGGTGGTCGAGGAGGGCGGCGGGAACCACGGCATCACGCTGAGCGGGAACGCCTGCCTGGACCGGCACCTGGCCGCCTACTTGACCGACGGCACCGTGCCGGACGGTGCGGGCACCGGCGAGGCGGACGCGGTCTGCGCGGCGCTGCCCGACCCGAAGCCACTGGAGTCCAAGGCGGCGTCGACGTCGTCGCGCGGGTCGACGCTGCACGGGCTGCTCGGCTTCCGGAACTAATGCCCGGGGCGTTGTCAGTGCCATGGTCCACCATGGGGGCATGAGTGAGCTGACCAGGATCCCCGCCCCCGACGGCGTCGCACCCGCCACCCAGTACACCCACGTCGTCCTCGGCACCGGACGGTTCGTGGCCGTCTCCGGTCAGCTCGCCCTGGACGAGGGCGGCAAGCTGGTCGGTGATGGCGACGCGGCCGCCCAGGCCCGCCAGGTCTTCGAGAACCTGCGCCGGTGCCTGGCGGCGGCCGGCGCGACCTTCGACGACGTGGTGAAACTGACCTTCTTCGTCACGGACATGGCGCACATGTCCGCGATCCGCGCGGCCCGCGCCGAGCACATACCCGACGACCGCCTGCCCGCCGCCTCGGCGGTACAGGTCGCCGCGCTGGTCCGGCCGGAGTTCCTGATGGAGATCGAGGCGCTCGCGGTCGTGTCCTCGTGAGCGGGAACGGGGACGGGAGCGTGAACAGGGACGGGCTGCTGGTGCGGGAGATGACGCTCGCGGACTGCGACCGGGTGTCCGACATCCGTATCCGGGGCTGGCGTACCGCCTACCGCGGGCTCATGCCGCAGTCGTACCTCGACGGGCTCGACGCCGCCGAGGACGCCGAACGGCGCCGGGCGCTCTTCGCCCAGGCTCCGGGCGACATGGTGAACCTGGTCGCCGAGGACGAGGGCGGCGAGGTGGTCGGCTGGGCCTGCCACGGGCCGTACCGGGACGGGGAACTCCGCACGGAGGACGCGGAGTTGTACGCGCTGTACGTCGACGCAGCGCGCTTCGGCACCGGCGTCGGGCGGGCCCTGCTGCGGGAGTCGGTGCGCCGGTGCGCGGACGCCGGGCACGGGCGCATGCTCCTGTGGGTGGTCGAGGGCAACGCCCGCGCCCGGCGCTTCTACGAGCGGGCGGGTTTCCGTGCGGACGGTGCCGAGGAGCCCTTCGAGGTGGCGGGGGCGGTGGTCCCCGAGGTGCGGTACGCCAGGGACCTGACCGGCTGACGGCTCACCGCCGCCCGGGCCGACCGACCCCGGCCGGCCCCGACCTCCGCCGCCGGAGGCACGGTCACCGCTGCCCCGGGATCCGCGCCAGCGCCCGCACCGCTGCCTGGGCCAGTGCGGGGTGGGCCAGGGCGTCGTTCAGGACGGGTGCGGCCCGGTCGTCGCCGAGCGCGCCGAGCCCTTCCACGCAGGCCAGGGCCACGCGTCGGTACGGGTCGTGCGAGCGCAGCCGCCGTTCCAGCGTGGCGATCAGGGCGGGCACCGCTTCGGGGGCCCGCAGCTCGACCAGCAGCCGTACCGGGTGCAGGGCGTAGGCGACCCGGAGTTCGTTGGTGGCGAGGGCGGCGGCGGCACGGGCGGTGCGGGGGTCGCCGAGACGGGCGAGGGCGTGGGCGGCGGAGGCGCAGCGCGGCGGGTCGCGGTGGTTGAGGAGCAGCACGAGGGACTCGAAGGCCCGCCGGTCCCCCGCCACACCCAGCCGGAACGCCGCCAGTTCCCGCGCCCACAGCGGCTGCCCCGGCTCGGTGAGGACCGCCGCCAGCTCGGCGTGGTCCCCGGTCGCCAGCAGGCGCTCGCACGCCGCCGGGGCGCCCGGCACGCCCGATGCCGCCGACTCGGCCCGTAAACGCTCAGTGAGCGCTCGCAACTCTTCGTCCATGACACCGAGGTTAGGGGCGTCACAGGACCCTTGGGACGTACATCACGAACACCGGGGGCTGGCGCGCTCGTTACCCGCGAGTTAATCTCAGACGAGCGAGTCACCCACTCGCACAACTCCTCACAACGGTCTGGTGACGCGGCCGGCGTGAGGCAGCAGAGCAGTCGGTTCGGTACCGGATCTTCGGGTACCGCAGTGCGACTCGGCCTCGGGACAGGGCCGGTCGGCAACCGCCGTCGGGCGGGCGTGTGCACGCCCCCCCCCCCCCCCCCC